>NZ_KV802651.1:126535-217155 GCF_001810775.1 Rothia sp. HMSC062H08 | reverse complement strand
CCCCCCCCCCCCGGTCCTACTCCCCACCTCTCAGACATACGCACAGTGCTAGAGCGCGGCACGCACTACGTTGATATATCAGCTGCTCTCAGTCGCTCTTCACTCATCAGCTAGGGCATATATACTTTCGCGATACCGTCACGAACGATAGGGCGAGGAGGTTCTCCCGGTCGAGTCTCTTCTGCAGCCTCATAGTATTCGCCAGAGTTTGCATCCAGCACGTAGGGAACCTCAGCTGCGGGGTAGTCTCCTGCTTTATCGACAGCAATGACACTCCCGTCCTTCAACAGGACCTGGTGGTTAATGCGGGTGGGAGCCACCTGCACGGTGTCAATAATGGCTCGATTGAGCGTATTAATGACGGTAATAGTTCCGCCACCAGCAACTGCCGCCTCCCCCTTGCCACCGAAATCAGCAACATAGAGCAGGTGACGTTCTGCATCGAGCAAGATATCGGTGGGCATCTTTCCGAACGGAAGATAAGCGAGGTGCTCACCCTCAAAGCTCAGAACATACAGACCGCCATTCTTACCCTCGCGCCCTTGCGCAGAGACATATAGTTCACCGCGCGTCGAAACAATCTCCACACCGTGAACACCGACTGGAGTATTGGCGTCTTCCCCGCCAATTACGGGCAGCTTGCGTGCAAGCTCCCAGGTATTCATATCCACAACCCAGATTTCATCTCGCATAATATTCGGGATGTACAGGAGGCTACGGCTTTCGTCCGCTACGGGTCCTAGTAGCATGGCAGGGCCTTCCCCTTGAAGGGGGCTAACCCTACGTTCCCCCTCTGCGGTGGGTGCAGAAATCACCTGGTAGCCGCCCATTCCGGTAACGAGTACGGCACCGTTGGGTGCGACGTATAGCTCACGCGGAGTCAGCATCTCTACTTCTAGAACGAGAGAATCCCATACGCGCGATAGGTCCTTTTGGGAGTATGCGGTAACCGAGTTTGTGTGGGTTCCTCCGGTCCAGAGAAGCCCCCGTTCATTGTCTGCGGCTAACCCATAGGCAGCTTGAACCTGGAAGAGGTTTGCTAGTTCGGGGTTATTTTCCGGGATAACGGGCAGAGTAGCCGTCTGCTCAATCTGCAGGGTATCCGCGTTTATGCGAGCAATTGTGGCGCAGAGAGTGCCGTGGGTCTTTGTGTGGTTATAGCTTCCACTTACAAAAAGAACGTTCTCTTCAGGGTTGTATGCCACTTGATACTGGCCAGCAAGTCCCGCGGAACGATCCACGGAAAAACGCTTAGCATCCGGCACGTTCTTCTGCTCTTCTCCTGCGACAGGGGGAACCATAAGTATCTCCAGAGTTGTGTAGTTTGGAGGCTAGCTCACCTTATATTTTGCGGGCTTAGCATCCGGAGCTTTCTGCTGTATATCTTACGCTTTGCCCACCATTTTGAGGCTTTTCTAGTGCAGTCCATGCACTACGAAATTCATCCTCAAGAGGTCCTATATTTTGGCATCCGGAGCTGTTCTCCCCTCCGGCTCTGAGCGGGGCAAATTTACCCCATGAAAGCTTTACAATCTAAACATAATTAGCATAAAAGACATATATCTAGAACTATCGGCATCTTCTAGAACTAAAAGACTTATATCGAGTCGACCAGAGCCATAGATTTTGTAATATTTCTTCACCTCTGACCCCCTCAAAACAGCGTTCTGAAAAAATCTGCTTAAAAATTTAGAAATTAAGGGTTGTTTTTTCAAAAATCAAGTTTTTTAGCAAAAATCGCGATTCAAGGTGCGAAAATCAGCGAGATGTACCATAATAGAAGAGACGCATGCGTCAAACAAGAGGTTCGGTCCTTATCGGACAGATTTCTTGGGTCCCTTTTTCCTCGCTAATCCGTTTGTCTAGGGACCGAACCTCGCTTTGACACTAAACCCGCACTTCGGTGCGGGTTTTCTTCGTATTTGAGGCGTTAGAATCCCGCACTTCATTCTTCAGGCTGTTAACTCGTCAAATAAGGGCGGGCGAGCGCAGAGGGTGCGCTTCACCCTTCCTCCGCTTCTCTTCCGCTCTCCCCCGCTACTACTTCTGATCCTGGTCTAGGCCTTCCGCTCGAATACAGACGTATAGGCAAAACGATAGGGGCGGTACCCATCGGTTCGATGGGTACCGCCCCTTTCAGCGCCTATCGGCAGTTTCAGAGAGTCAAGCGGGTTCTTGAATATCTAGCAGATCCCGCTCTACCTCTTTCGCTACCGCCAAGCGGTAGTATCGTGGGCTGCCGTGGGGTACGGGCTATGCCTTGCGGCGACGTGCTACCAGCACGGTTGCGCCAACGACCAGGGCAAGAACGCCGATTCCTGCAGCAACGACGATGCCCGAAGCACCGGTGTTAGCCAGCGAAGACTTCGAGGAGCTCGAAGCGGTGGAGCCGTTGTTGGAAGAGGTGACGTTCTGCGACGAAGAGCCGGAGGTCTTCGGTGCAGTGCTGTCCTTCTTCTGAGCATCAGACTTCAAAGAATCCGCGGGAGCCTTGGACTGATCCTTAGCGTTTTCCTTTACCTGTTCCTTGGAGTCTGCCGGTGCGGAAGGCGCCTCAGAGGGGTTAGTTACAGGTGCATTAGCCGATTCGGATGCCTTCGGTGCAGGTGCCTGGTTGTCAACGCTGAAGGTGTATTCTGCAGCCACACCACCGCGCACGTTATCGTTCTCGGTCAGGGAACCGGAGAGCAGGTAGATAGCAACGCTATCGCCGGTCTTCAGTTCTTCAGTCAGGTTAGAGTTTGCCACGGTGGGGCGGTCGATGGTTGCGGTGAAGTTACCGTTTTCGTCCGCCTTGATGTATGCCCAGATGCCTGCGCTATTGCCTTCAACGCCTGCGAGCTTAGGCTCTACCTTCGCAGAAATAGCGCCCTTGTTCAGCTTGACGGCGATAACGGAGCCCTTACCGTCCAGAGTCTTGAAGCCTTCACCGCGGAAGGTCAGCTTCTGGCCGTCCCAAGTCTTGGGGAAGTAGACCTTAGCGCCGTCCTTGTACTCGTGCACAACTTCATTGGAATTTGCGCTTTCGGAGGGTGCCGGGGTGCTCGGCTCGGGCTTAGCAGACTCGCTCGGAGCCGGAGTAGTCGGCTCAGGCTTAGCAGACTCACTCGGAGCCGGAGTGGTCGGCTCAGGCTTAGCAGACTCGCTCGGAGCCGGAGTGGGCTGTTCGCTATCCGGCAGGCTCAGCTTAGTGCCGGCAGGGTAAGTGGTAGTCACGCCAGAAGGAGTAGCAGCGACCTGGGTGGTTTCTGCCGGTGCGCAGGTCTCAGCGGTGTCTGCCTTCTTCTCTGCAACAGTTGCGGAGAGCGCTTCACCACCGCGAGGAGTGTCACCTTCAACAATGGAGCCGGAGAGCAGGAAGACCGATACCTTATCGCCGCTCTTCAGATTTTCCGTCAGGTTGGAGTTCTCGGTGGTCGGGTACGGCAGTTCAGCGGTGAAGTTACCGTTTTCATCTGCCTGGATGTACGCCCAAACACCTGCGCTGTTGCCCTCAACGCCGTTGAACTTCGGCTCTTCCTTCGCGGAGATACGACCCTTGTTCAGCTTAACGGCGAGCACGGAGCCCTTCGAACCGTCCTGAGTCTTGAAACCTTCACCACGCAGCTTCAGGGTTTCACCGGTGGTCCAGTCCTTCACTGCGTAGAGCTTAGCGCCGTCGGCATAGGTCTTCACCAGCTCTTCAGAAGCAGTCTGCACTGCCGGCTTCGCGGCAGTTTCAACGGTGGTGTTGATCTTCACCATGACGCCGGGGGTAATCGGGGAATCTGCGTTGTCCTTGCCCTTAGGCTCGGTGCTAGAGGTGCGGTATTCACCGGTGGTCTTATCGATGGTGTAGTCGGTTTCGATAGCGGAAGCGCCTTCGACGCTACGTGCTACAGCGTATACGCTACCGTCTGCAGTGACCAGAACATCATTCGCACCGCTAGTTGCGCCGGTGGACACCTGAGACACAACGGTGCCGGTGCGTGCGTCAACAACGCCGACGTTGCCGGTACCGTAATCGGTCACGTACAGCAGGTCACGGGCTTCGTCGGAGGCGAGAGCGAGGGCCTGGTTGCCGAAAGGAATGGTCTTCTTGTAGGCACCAGTTTCCAGGTCGTAGACGGTGATACCGGAGTTAGTGCCCTTACGGTCACCCTGGGTGCTGACGTAGATTTCCTTCAGGGACTTGTCGATAGTGACGTCCGAGGGGTTCAGAGTAGCTTCAGCATTTTCCTTGTGCAGCTGAATGGTCTTCTCAACCTCGTAGCTCTTGGTGTCAATCACCTTCACGGTGCCGGCACTCAAGGAGGGTACGTAGAGCTTGCCATCAGCGGAGTCTACGTGCATGTTCATTGCGATGTCAGATTCGCCCTTGGCGTCGGTGAATTCAATCTTCTTGACCAGGGCGTGCAGGGTGGTGTCGAAGACACTAATGCCGCCCGAGCCAGATACAAAGACCTTGCCGCTAGAGGGGTCGATGCGTACCTCGCGGGGGTGGTTAACGTCGCCTTCTGCGCTACTCCAGATAATCTTGTTGGTCGCGGGATCGAAGACAGATACCTTGTTGACGCGGGTCTGGGTCACCCATACGTATCCGGTTGCTTCGTCGTAGGCAATACCGTAGGGAGATTCAATCTGCTTGCCGGTCGGTGCGGTAGCGCCACGTGCAATAAAGTCCGTGGTCGGGAACTGGTAGACAGTAGCAAGGCTCGGGGTGGATGCAACGTTCCAGGTGCCGACGCCACCGGTCAGAATCGGCGGGCGTCCGGAGGAGAAGGAAGTGTAGAGGGAGGAGGTTGCGGCCGAGTATGCCAGCTGGTACTGGCCGGGCAGGCCCTGGTACTGGGTAGCGCTCACTGCAATGTGGCGGCATTCCTCAGTGGAGTTCTGGGAGTTCCCGCCGGGAACGGATGCGGAGACGTTTGCCGCAAAGGTAGCAGGAACGGCAGCGAAAGAGCCTGCAACAACGGAAAGTGCGCCAGCAATGGCGAGCAGCTTACGTGAGGGCTTGGGCGAAGAAGTCATGATGATCCTCGATGATGTGTAGTGGTACTTCTCCAAAGGTCGTGCAACCTCCGGAAGGTGCAAAGCCACCCGACTGATTATTAGGCAAGGTTACGCTAAGCAACTATAAAGTTGATAATAAGTCCCTAATCAGGTTGTTTTCAAGTGCTGCTCATCGGATTCCGCAGTCCCCAGGCGCCTTACTCACGTATTACTTTTCATTTTTTCGCCCTAATTCCGCCTCCACATGCGTTTTCTTCTCTAGCAGCGTCTACTTATGGACTGCGCCATCAACGCGAGAGAAAAATATTGCTTTCTCGTATGACATATCAAGACATTTATGACAAATGTTGTCTTAGCGTCTGTTATTAGCCCATGCCATAGGGCGCCCGCCCTAGTTTTTCCTGAACAAAGGTTAAACGCAAAGAGCCCCTCTCCTACCGAAGTAGGAGAGGGGCTCTTTTACTGCTCTAGCAGAGAGTCATGAAAAGGGCTTACTTAGCCTTCTCGATGATCTCCACGATACGCCAGCGCTTGGAAGCGGACAGCGGACGGGTCTCTGCAATCAGAACGAGGTCACCGATGCCAGCAG
Organism: Rothia sp. HMSC062H08; assembly: GCF_001810775.1. Taxonomy (NCBI): domain Bacteria; kingdom Bacillati; phylum Actinomycetota; class Actinomycetes; order Micrococcales; family Micrococcaceae; genus Rothia; species Rothia sp. HMSC062H08. Next base: position 211,574 of record NZ_KV802651.1, on the reverse strand, counting down.
CGTTCTGCTCATCGTGTGCCTTGATCTTGGAGCTACGGCGAACGACCTTGCCGTACAGTGCGTGCTTCACGTGGTCCTCGACCTCGACGACAACGGTCTTGTCCATCTTGTCGGAGACAACGTAGCCGCGGCGGGTCTTGCGGTAGCCGCGCTCTTCGTTCTTTACTTCACTCACTTGGACTCACCTTCAGTTGCGGGACGAATACCGAGCTCGCGCTCACGCAGCACGGTGTAGATACGTGCGATGTCGCGCTTGATAGTGCGGCGACGACCTGCGTTAGCCTGACCGGTGACTTCCTGGAAGCGGATGTTGAAGAGTTCCTTCTTCGCTTCGCTCAGCTTTGCAGCCAGCTCTTCGTTGGAGAGCTCTGCGAGCTTATCGATGCTCAGGTCCTTGGATCCTACTGCCATCTCGCTTATTCACCACCTTCGCGGCGACGCACAACACGTGCCTTCATCGGGAGCTTGTGGATTGCCAGGCGCATTGCCTCGCGAGCCACTTCTTCGGACACACCGGAGAGTTCAAACATGACTCGACCCGGCTTGACATTTGCGACCCACCACTCGGGCGAACCCTTACCGGAACCCATACGGGTTTCAGCGGGCTTCTTGGTCAGCGGACGGTCGGGATAAATGTTGATCCAGACCTTACCGCCACGCTTGATGTGACGGGTCATTGCGATACGTGCAGCCTCAATCTGGCGGTTGGTTACGTATGCGGGCGACAGGGCCTGAATGCCCCACTCACCGAAGCTAACCTCGGTGCCGCCCTTTGCGAGACCACTACGCTTGGGGTGGTGCTGCTTGCGGTACTTTACTCGACGGGGAATAAGCATTTATGCCTCACCGTTCTCTGCAGTCTTGGCCTCGACCTTTGCCGAAGCGTTCTCGTTGCGGCGCTCGCGACGAGGACCACGGTTGCCCTGGCGGCGGCGGTCACCATCGCGGCGGTTGCCACGGCGGTTGTTTGCTGCCTGCTGAGCTGCCAGCTCCTTGTCGGTCAGGTCGCCCTTGTAGATCCAGACCTTCACGCCGATGCGACCGAAGGTGGTCTTAGCCTCGAAGAAGCCGTAGTCGATGTTCGCACGCAGGGTGTGCAGGGGCACACGGCCTTCGCGGTAGAACTCGGAACGGGACATTTCAGCGCCACCCAGACGGCCGGAGCACTGGATACGGATACCCTTTGCGCCTGCACGCTGTGCGGACTGGATTGCCTTCTTCATTGCACGGCGGAATGCAACACGCGATGCGAGCTGCTCTGCGATGCTCTGTGCAACCAGCTGAGCGGAGAGGTCGGGGTTAGCAACCTCGAGGATGTTCAGCTGAATCTGCTTGTTGGTGAGCTTCTCGAGCTCGCCGCGGATGCGGTCTGCTTCTGCGCCACGGCGGCCAATCACGATACCGGGACGAGCGGTGTGGATGTCCACACGCACGCGGTCACGGGTACGCTCAATCTCGACCTTTGCAACGCCTGCGCGATCCAGGTTCTTAGCCAGCAGCTCGCGGATCTTTACGTCCTCGCGGACGAAGTCAGCGTAACGCTCGCCGGGCTTGTTGGAATCAGCGAACCACTTGGAGACGTGGTCAGTGGTGATGCCCAGTCGGAAACCGTTCGGGTGAATTTTCTGACCCATTTAGCGGTCCTCCTCCTTCTCCGGGGTAGCAACTACCACGGTGATGTGGCTGGTGCGCTTGTTGATTCGGTATGCGCGACCCTGAGCGCGGGGCTGAATGCGCTTCATGGTCGGGCCCTCGTTCACGAATGCTTCGCTGATGAACAGCTCTTCCTCGCGGAAGGGCAGACCCTGCTGGGTTGCCTTCTGACGAGCGTTAGCTACTGCCGAAGCAACGATCTTGTATACCGGTTCCGAAGCTGCCTGGGGGGCGAACTTCAGAATCGCCAGAGCCTCTTCCGCCTGCTTACCACGGATCAGGTTGACGACACGGCGGGCCTTCATAGGCGTAACGCGAACGAAACGCGCTGATGCCTTGGCTTCCATTGCCTATCTCTCTTTCGTCTATTGCCGAAAGGGAAACGTTAGCTTATCGGTGTGAACCGATTAGCGACGCTTGCCCTTACGGTCGTCCTTCACGTGGCTGCGGAAAGTGCGGGTCGGAGCAAACTCACCGAGCTTGTGACCAACCATCGACTCGGTGATGAACACCGGCACGTGCTTGCGACCGTCGTACACTGCGATGGTGTGACCGAGCATGTCGGGGATAATCATCGAGCGACGCGACCAAGTCTTGATTACGTTCTTGGTGCCCTTCTCGTTCTGAGCTGCAACCTTCAGGTAGAGGTGCTGATCAACGAAAGGGCCCTTCTTCAAACTACGAGGCATGTTTCAGGCTCCTTAGCGCTTCTTGCCAGTACGACGGCGACGAACGATGAGCTTGTCGCTTTCCTTGTTGGGACGGCGGGTACGACCCTCGGGCTTACCGTTGGGGTTAACCGGGTGACGACCACCGGAGGTCTTACCTTCACCACCACCGTGCGGGTGGTCAACCGGGTTCATGACCACACCACGGACGGTCGGGCGGATGCCCTTCCAGCGGTTACGGCCTGCCTTACCCCAGTTGATGTTGGACTGCTCAGCGTTGCCAACTTCACCAACGGTTGCGCGGCAGCGAACATCCACGTTGCGGATTTCGCCGGAGGGCAGACGGAGCTGACCGTACTTGCCTTCCTTAGCAACCAGCTGTACAGAAGCACCTGCGGAGCGAGCCAGCTTTGCGCCGCCGCCGGGGCGGAGCTCGACACAGTGAATCACGGTACCAACGGGGATGTTGCGCAGGGGCAGGTTGTTACCGGGCTTGATGTCAGCTGCGGGGCCGGACTCGACGATGTCGCCCTGAGCGAGCTTGTTCGGAGCGATGATGTAGCGCTTGGAACCATCGAAGTAGTGCAGCAGTGCGATGCGAGCGGTACGGTTGGGATCGTACTCGATGTGTGCAACGCGTGCGTTCACGCCGTCCTTGTCGTGACGACGGAAGTCGATCAGACGGTACTGGCGCTTGTGGCCGCCACCCTTGTGACGGGTGGTGATGCGACCGGTGTTGTTACGGCCGCCGGTCTTGTGAAGCGGACGAAGCAGGGACTTTTCCGGGGTGGAGCGGGTGATCTCGGAGAAATCAGCAACGCTCGAACCGCGGCGACCCGGGGTCGTCGGCTTGTACTTACGAATACCCATTTAGATATTTCTTCCTTCGTTAAAGTGGTCTCCGCGGGGCTTATGCCTGCGGACCGCCGAAGATGTCGATGGTGCCTTCCTTGAGGGTCACAATCGCACGCTTGGTGTTCTTGCGAGCGCCCCAACCGAAACGGGTGCGCTTGCGCTTGCCCTGACGGTTGATGGTGTTGACGGAAGCAACCTTGACGTCAAAGATCTTCTCGATGGCCTGCTTGATTTCCAGCTTGTTGGAATCGGTAGCGACCTCGAAGGTGTACTTACCTTCGTCGAGCTGACCGTAGCTCTTCTCGGAAACGACGGGAGCGATGATCACGTCGTATACAGACTTGGTGGAAACGCTCATTACTTAGCGCCCTCCTTCTTCTGAGCTGCAGCAACGAATGCGTCGAATGCTGCCTTGGTGAAGACCACGTCGTCAGAAACCAGCACATCGTAGGTGTTGAGCTGATCTGCGTACAGAACGTGAACGTTCTCCAGGTTACGTGCGGACAGAGCCACAACGTCCTCTGCACGAGCAATCACAAGAAGGATGTTCTTGCGCTCGGTGATAGCTGCGAATGCAGCCTTTGCAGCCTTGGTCGAGGGGATTTCACCGGAGATGAAGTTCTCGACAACGTGGACGCGGTCGTGACGAGCGCGATCGGAGAGAGCACCGCGCAGTGCAGCGGCGATCATCTTCTTGGGGGTGCGCTGTGCGTAGTTACGCGGGGTCGGACCGTGAACAACGCCACCGCCGGTCATGTGCGGTGCACGGATGGAGCCCTGACGTGCGTTACCGGTACCCTTCTGCTTGAAGGGCTTACGGCCTGCACCGGAAACCTCGCCGCGGTTCTTGGTCTTGTGGGTGCCCTGGCGTGCAGCAGCGAGCTGTGCAACGACAACCTGGTGCAGCAGGGGCACGGATGCCTGCGCGTCGAAAATCTCTGCGGGCAGGTCTACCTTAAGGGTCTTAACAGCCATGATGTATTAGGCTCCCTTCACAGCGGTACGAACCAGAACAACGCCGCCCTTGGGACCGGGGATTGCGCCCTTGATCAGCAGGACATTGTTCTCTGCGTCCACACCCTGGATAGTCAGGTTCAAGGTAGTGTGACGTGCTGCGCCCATACGGCCAGCCATGCGCATACCCTTGAACACGCGTGCGGGGTAGGATGCGCCACCGATGGAACCGGGCTTACGGTGGTTCTTGTGCTGACCGTGAGACGCGCCAACACCCTTGAAGCCGTGACGCTTCATAACACCTGCGAAGCCCTTACCCTTGGTCTTACCAACGACGTCGACCTTCTGGCCTGCTTCGAAGAGCTCAACGGTCAGTTCCTGACCGAGGGAATACTCAGAAGCATCTGCGGTACGCAGCTCGACGATGTGGCGACGGGGGGTAACACCGGCCTTCTCGAAGTGACCAGCCAGGGGCTTGGTAACCTTGCGAGAGTCGATTGCACCGAAACCGATCTGAACAGCTTCGTAGCCGTCAGTTTCCTGGTTACGGATCTGGGTAACAACGTTAGAATCAGCCTTGACGACGGTGACGGGCACGAACTTGCCGTCCTCGTCCCAGACCTGGGTCATGCCGAGCTTGGTGCCCAGCAGGCCCTTCACCTGGCGCTCGAATTTGTTAGTCATTAGATGCGATCCTCTACAGCTTGATCTCGATGTTTACGTCTGCCGGCAGGTCGAGACGCATGAGGGCATCAACAGCCTTGGGGGTCGGATCAACAACGTCGATCAGACGCTTGTGCGTACGCATCTCGAAGTGCTCGCGGCTGTCCTTGTACTTGTGGGGAGAACGAATAACACAGTAGACGTTCTTCTCGGTCGGCAGCGGCACGGGGCCAACTACAGTTGCGCCTGCGCCCTTGACCGTTTCGACGATTTTCCGTGCCGAAGAATCGATGACCTCGTGGTCATAGGACTTCAGACGGATGCGGATTTTCTGTCCCGCCATCTGTCGGACTCTCTTTCTTGATGTATTCCCTGTATCGGAGCTTTTGCCCCTTTGTTATAGCGCTTAAGGAACGCGATATATTCATCACGTGCGCCACTCAGAACGGACTGAATCCGGCTTTGCCGGGTTCCTCACCCCGCCTGAGTACCGACCCCCGAACTCGGGCGTGTCGCCTATTTTCTAGACAAACTCGTCCCGTCATCCTTCGGACCGGGTCATACGTGGGCCTACCTTTAGTGCAGGTAGACGCTTTGACAACGTCGTCAATTCTCTCAGAGTTAGAGCCCTGATGCAATACGAACACAAGTTAAGTGCTTAAGAACACTTAACTGTCGCTGTCAACCTGAGGATACTCCCGCGATGTAACTCTCAGGGAGCTTTCAATCTACTTTCAGTAAGTTCCATGCGCTTTATTGCTCTTAATAAAGCTTTTAGGCCTAAAGACTCTCGTATCGTAGAAGTATCACTACAGCCTAAGGAGAAACCATGTCTCAGCCGACACAACCTCATCAGGCATCCTCTAGCTCTCACTCTTCGTCTCAGAGCCCTCAGTATGCTCAGCCGCAAGGTCTCGGCTTGTACGTTCCCCCGTCCCTATCGAGTCCGTATCCTCAGCCTCCTGCGCAGCGACGCCGGGTCAATGAGGATATCTTCCTCAATATTGTTCTGTACATCGGTTCGCTCCTGCTCATCGGTGCTGCGGGTCTTTTTGTCACCTCTGTGACGTCTTCTCAGGATGAAACGGCTATCTTCCGTGTCCTCGCAATGGCGCTTGGAGCAGTCGTCTTCTACGGAGCCGGTCTGCTCACCTACCGTTTCGTAGAGCGCCTGCGTATTGCCTCCTACTCTTTTGCAGCAACCGGTCTTGCGTTTATTCCTCTGACTGGCGTTGCTGCCTATGTCCTCAAGATTTGGGCTGAAGGACGCTACGTCTGGCTTCTCACGTCTCTGGTTGGCACTGCAGCCATTGTTGGTGCCTGTGCCCTCATGCGTAACCGCGTGATGGCGTACCTGCTGATTTCGTTCATTGTTTCGGATTCATTGGCGGCTACGAAGGTAGCGGCTCTGCCTTTCGTTTGGTATTTTGTTTCACTGACTGCGGTTGCCACCGTTCTGGGTTTGGTTCTGCATTTTGCCCCGAATGCTGCTCCGAAGGGCATCCGCGAAGGTCTTGTTGATTCTTCCCGCATTTTTGTTCCGGCTACTGCCATCGCTATTTTCTTCTTCACCAACGATTTGAGCTACACGGACGCGGGTATTGCCTTTGCGGTTATGTCTGTGCACGCCATTCTGTTCACCTGGCTGAACGGCACGGCAGATTACTACGCCCAGGCACGCATCTACCCGATTGCTTCCATTCTCTCCTTCATCATGGACTCGGATCACGGCCCGTGGTTCCCCAGCTTCTTCTTCGTCTCGGTCCTGGTTGTTAACCTGATTTCTGCGTACGTATTTATTCCTCGTCTGCAGAAGACTATTGCTGGTTCCGCTCCTGCTACTGATGAACAGCCCGAGCAGGTGCAAAGCACCCCGGCTATCCCCTGGGCGAAGGAAGCTCTTCACCAACCCGCTCGCAAGATAGAGTGGTTGCCGGCAATTGACGCATGCGTCGGCGTATTCTTCTCCTTCTTTGCTCTCCTTGATGCCTTCTACACTGCTCACGTCGCTGATAGCGTTACCTACGCAACGCGCTGGAGCGCCTTCCTTCCCTACGCAGAAGGCAATCAAGGTATCTTCCCCGCCCCCTGGGTTATCGGTGTCCTCTGCATCGTGAGCTTCTTGCTGTACCGCAAGGCAATTCAGCCTCTGGTGCTCATGAGTTTTGTAGCGCTCATTCCTGTTATTGGCATGTACGCCTCCCCTGGCAACCAGGGAACGTTCTACCTCTTCTTTGCCGCGGCTGTAGTCATCTATCTGGTCAGTGCTAAGGCTCCCGAGGCACGTACCGCTGGAGCGGTACTGAGCAACATCGGTTATGCCATTGGTATGATTCAGCTCTTCCTCGCTCTCATTCCTGAGATGCAGACTTCTGAGTCGCTTTTGATGTTTGCGTTGGTCTGCGCCGCTATTGCGCTGCTGACTTTTGTCCTCTCTCAGGGCGTTGCAGTACAGAACGCAAGCTACCGTCTTGTAGAGATGTCGGTCTACCTCTTCTTGGGCGTTTTTGCTCTCTTCGTTGGGTACGTAGCTAACCATGCTGATGGCGGAGCACATGGCCGATTCTGGGTTGGTTTCCCGCTCTTCTCGGGTGCCGTCCTCTTCTTGAGCGTCCTGAGCGCTCTTATTCTGGCCCGCGCGCTACGACTTTCGGATGTTGGTTCCTTCCGCTCCACGCTTGTCATGTTTGTCCGTATCGCGTTCTACGCGACTCTGCTTATCGCGACGATTGGCTCGCGACACTACCTGCTGTACGACTTGCAGAAGGAGTACATTGCTGTAGCACTGCCGGCGCTCCTAACCGTCGTTTATGGTGCGCTTGGTTTCTTTATGCCGGTTGGCTCTTCGATTCGTTCGGAGCTACTCACCGTTGCGCGATTCCCCATCTGCTGGTCGGTCATTCTGCTCGCGATTACCGGCAATATGAAGGAATCGCTCGTAGACTTCCTCGTACTTGCACTGCTGGCGGTTCAGGCGCTGTGCAGCGTGCTACTCTATGCGTACTCCAAGCGAAACTACGAAGCATACGCGGCGGCGATTTTCTTCACCCTTGGTTCTGTCCTGAGCGCAGGCCGTTTCATTGGCGATTTTGATAATCTTCTGTTCGCGGTAGCAACTCCTGCTATCTTCATCGCTGTATGGGTGCTTGCCCTTATCTTCAGGGTCTCCCGCATGCAGATTGGTGCCTCCATCAGCATCACGACTTTCTGCATCGGTGCTCTGTGGAATCTCTTCAACACGAGGGAAAGCACAATGGAGATGACTCTTCTGGGCTACTACGCTCTGATTGCCGTCATCATCCTGTTCGTCCTGAAGGTCACGCTCCCGATTGAGGTCTTCGGTGTGAACGCTAATGTTCGTCCGCGCATCGCTGTCCCGGTTGGTAATACGATGGTTGATTTGCCGATGCACGGCCCGTTGGGTGCCCCTTACGCGCGTTTCCTGTCTCGTCGTCCCCTGAGCCAGGGTATCTATGCACCGGTCAATACGCTGCTGATGATTCCCGCTCTGGCGACGCTGGGATTCTACACTTTCGTTGGGCTGGTTTTTGAGCCCAGGCAGGTGGAGCTCAACGCACTTCTCTGGGGTCTAGGCGCTCTGTCCTTCGTGTCTGTCACCAAGGCGAAGAACCTGCCGATCGTCTGCACCACGGCGTTCAGCCTCTTCATTGCCCGTCTGGTCATTGATTACTCGAAGTCCAATCCTCTGAGCGTCATTCTTGAGGTTGCTCTCCTGATTATGCTGGCTGTTGTGGCCGCCAAGGTCCTCAAGAACTTCATCGCAAAGAGGCCTGTAGATACGCAGGTATCGGATTCTCCTCTGTACTGGGCTTTGGGCCTGCAGGTATTCCTCACCCTGGTAACGTGGGCAGTTCCCGCTGACGGTCCGGATATCGTGGTGCTGGTACTCGGCATTGCCCTGACTCTCCTGAGCGCTCTGCTGCTCGACCGAGTCTGGACCTATATCGCAACTGCGCTAGTCACCCTCGACCTGGCAATTTTGCTCAACGGTCTGAACCCGCTGACTCTGCTGATTATCTCTATTCTGCTCATTGCCGGCGTTATCTGGCGTCTGTTGGTTCGACAGAACAAGCAGGATGCAGCAGCTCCGCACCAGGGTTCTGAGCAGCTTGAGGACTTCCCGCCGCCTCAGAATCAGCCGGTTATGTACCCTCAGAGCAATGTCCAGATGCAGCAGCCCCCGGCTCCTCAGCAAGGCTACGAGCCTCGCCACGAGGAAAACATCTAGCTATCAGCACGTATAGCTTCTATTCCTACGGCATTCTGTAGTAGGATTACCTATGTCCCTTCCGAGGGGCAGTCATTCGAATTGCGGTTCCCAGCCTTCGGGCTGGGAACCGTTTTTCTTTGGCCGCAAACCCTATTCGCATCTGCAACGTCTATCTCGCGTCCTTTTGCCAGCTCCTTGAAAGTGTGTGGGCGTTCAAGAACGGTAAGCCAATGACAGCGCATCTGTTCCCCTATGCCCTGCTACAGGTCTGAGGCACGGGTGTGCGATACTGCTACCGCTCTGAGGATTCCTCACCATTGGCTCCTCACCGCTGAGGATCCGATCTTCTCCCCTATCTTTTAGCGTGGGTTTCTGCCGCACAATAGCGCTGAGAGCTTGTTGAAGGGCGTCTATAGCGCCCAGGACGTGGTTACGAGGTTCTCCCAGCAGAGAGGGATATACCTGCCTCTTTGCTGCCTTCAGCAACCCACAAAAGGGCATAACAAAAGGACCCCCGCAGATGCGGGGGTCCTTGAGTATCGCTACCTGGTGGAGAGTTTCCCCTCCGGCAAATCTTTAGCGAATTGTCGTAAACTTACGGCAATTACTTGATGATCTTGGTAACGCGACCCGAACCAACGGTGCGGCCACCCTCACGGATAGCGAAGCCGAGGCCCTCTTCCATTGCGATGGGCTGGATCAGGGTAACGGTCATCTCGGTGTTGTCACCGGGCATAACCATCTCGGTGCCCTCGGGGAGGGTGATAACGCCGGTCACGTCAGTGGTACGGAAGTAGAACTGAGGACGGTAGTTGGAGTAGAAGGGGTTGTGACGGCCACCCTCATCCTTGGAGAGGATGTAGACGTTTGCCTCGAACTCGGTGTGGGGGGTGATGGAGCCCGGCTCCACGACAACCTGACCACGCTCAACATCGTCACGCTTCAGACCACGCAGCAGCAGACCACAGTTCTCGCCTGCCCATGCTTCGTCGAGCTGCTTGTGGAACATCTCGATACCGGTAACGGTGGTCTTCTGAATCGGGCGGATACCGACGATCTCGACCTCGGAGTTGATCTTCAGGGTACCGCGCTCTGCACGACCGGTAACAACGGTGCCACGACCGGTGATGGTGAAGACGTCCTCGATGGGCATGAGGAAGGGCTTGTCCTTCTCACGCACGGGGTCCGGAATGTAGGTGTCGACTGCGTCCATGAGCTCCTCGACCTTAGCAACCCACTCGGGGTCGCCTTCGAGAGCCTTCAGTGCGGAAACGCGAACAACGGGAGCGTTGTCGCCGTCGAACTCCTGCGAGGAGAGGAGGTCACGGACCTCCATCTCGACGAGATCGAGGAGCTCTTCGTCGTCAACCATGTCTGCCTTGTTCAGTGCAACCAGCAGGGTGGGGACGCCAACCTGGCGAGCGAGCAGAACGTGCTCGCGGGTCTGTGCCATGGGGCCGTCGGTAGCTGCAACCACGAGGATTGCGCCGTCCATCTGAGCCGCACCGGTAATCATGTTCTTGACGTAGTCAGCGTGGCCGGGAGCGTCAACGTGTGCGTAGTGGCGCTTCTCGGTCTGGTACTCGATGTGAGCAATGTTAATGGTAATACCGCGCTGGCGCTCCTCGGGAGCGGAGTCGATCATACCGAAGTCGCGCTTCTCGTTCAGGTCCGGGTACTTGTCAGCCAGAACCTTGGAGATTGCTGCGGTCAGGGTGGTCTTACCGTGGTCAACGTGACCAATGGTACCGACGTTAACGTGAGGCTTGGAGCGCTCGAACTTAGCCTTAGCCAAGAGTGTTCCTCCTAGAACGATTGAAAACATGCACGCGGATCTTCGCTCCGGCGCATCCCGTTATAAAACGGTCTAGCGTCTACAATAGCGGATTACGCCGCAGAGATGAAACTGTTCATGCTCTCAATAATGGATTTAATTGAAAATTTTAGCGTGGGCCACAGGTTTTTAGCCCGTGGCCCACGGGTGAGACGCGAAAATTACTCGCCGCGGCTCTTCTGAATGATCTCGTCAGCGACGTTCTTGGGAACCTCGCCGTAGCTGTCGAATGCCATCGAGAACACTGCACGACCCTGGGTCTTACCACGCAGGTCGCCAATGTAACCGAACATTTCGGTCAGGGGCACGATAGCCTTGATGATCTTAACGCCGGATGCGTCCTCCATGGAACGAACCTGGCCACGGCGGGAGTTCAGGTCGCCGATAACGTCGCCCATGTACTCCTCGGGGGTACGAACCTCAACGTCCATCAGCGGCTCGAGCAGGACCGGGTTAGCGCGCTTAGCGCCTTCCTTGAAGACCATCGAACCAGCGATCTTGAACGCCATTTCGGAGGAGTCGACGTCGTGGTATGCGCCATCGATCAGGGTTGCCTTCACGCCCACCATCGGGTAGCCAGCGAGGACACCGAACTTCATAGCGTCCTGGATACCAGCGTCGACCGAGGGGATGTACTCGCGAGGAACGCGGCCACCGGTGACCTTGTCCTCGAACATGTACAGCTCTTCGCCATCCAGGGGCAGGGGCTCGAAGGAGACCTGCACCTTTGCGAACTGACCGGAACCACCGGTCTGCTTCTTGTGGGTGTAGTCGACCTTCTCGACTGCCTTCTTGATGGTCTCGCGGTAAGCAACCTGAGGCTTACCAACGTTAGCCTCAACCTTGAACTCACGCTTCATACGGTCAACGATGATGTCCAGGTGCAGCTCACCCATACCACCAATTTCGGTCTGACCGGTTTCTTCGTTCAGCGAAACGGTGAAGGTGGGGTCCTCAGCGGAAAGCTTCTGGATAGCGGTGGACATCTTCTCCTGGTCACCCTTGGTCTTGGGCTCAATAGCCACGAAGATCACGGGATCGGGGAAGGTCATCGACTCGAGGACAATCGGGTGTGCGGGGTCGCACAGGGTGTCACCAGTGGTGGTGTCCTTCAGACCGATTGCTGCGTAAATGTGACCTGCGGTAATCTCCTCAACAGGGTTCTCCTTGTTGGAGTGCATCTGGAAGAGCTTACCGATACGCTCCTTCTTACCCTTGGTGGAGTTCAGAACCTGCTGGCCCTGAGCTGCGGTACCGGAGTACACACGGGTGTAGGTCAGCTGACCGTAGAACGGGTGAGCTGCAACCTTGAACGCCAGTGCTGCGAAGGGCTCGTCTGCGGATGCCTTACGGGTCAGCTTCTCTTCCTCGTTGGAGGGGTTGGAGCCGACAACGTCCGGAACGTCCAGCGGGGAGGGCAGGTACTCGATCACAGCGTCCAGCATGGGCTGAACACCGCGGTTCTTGAATGCAGAACCACAGAGAACGGGGAATGCCTCACCGGAGATAACCAGCTGACGGATACCAGCCTTAATCTCGGGGATGGTCAGCTCGCCCTCTTCGAGGTACTTCTCCATGAGCTCTTCGCTAGCCTCAGCAACAGCCTCAACCAGCTCAGCGCGGTACTGCTCAGCCTTCTCAACCAGGTCAGCAGGAATGTCCTGAACCTCGTAAGAAGCACCCATGGTCACGTCACCCTTGGCGTCGCCGGGCCATACGTATGCCTTCATTTCGAGCAGGTCAACGACACCGATGAAGTCGCTCTCAGCACCGATGGGGAGCTGGACAACCAGCGGGCGTGCACCCAGGCGGTCGATGATGGTCTGAACGGTGAAGTAGAAGTCAGCACCCATCTTGTCCATCTTGTTGACGAAGCAGATACGGGGGACATCGTACTTGTCAGCCTGGCGCCAAACGGTCTCAGACTGGGGCTCAACACCTTCCTTGCCGTCGAACACAGCAACTGCGCCGTCGAGGACGCGCAGGGAGCGCTCAACCTCAACGGTGAAGTCAACGTGACCGGGGGTGTCGATAATGTTGATCTGGTTGTCCTTCCAGAAGCAGGTGGTTGCTGCGGAGGTAATGGTAATACCTCGCTCCTGCTCCTGAGCCATCCAGTCCATGGTGGAAGCGCCGTCGTGGGTCTCACCGATCTTGTGGTTAATACCGGTGTAGAACAGAATGCGCTCAGTGGTGGTGGTCTTACCGGCGTCGATGTGCGCCATAATACCGATGTTGCGGACCTTGTTAAGGTCGGTGAACACGTCAAGTGCCACGTTATTCTCCCTAAATGAGATACTCCGAAAGCCTGCCGACTCGAATTGACTCGGCAGGCTCTAAACGGAGAATTACCAGCGGTAGTGTGCGAAGGCCTTGTTGGACTCGGCCATCTTGTGAGTGTCCTCGCGACGCTTCACAGCGGCACCGAGACCGTTGGACGCATCCAGGATCTCGTTCATCAGACGCTCAGTCATGGTCTTCTCGCGGCGCTGCTTGGAGAAGCCAACGAGCCAGCGGAGAGCCAGAGCGGTGGAACGGCCGGGGCGAACCTCAACCGGAACCTGGTAGGTTGCACCGCCAACGCGGCGGGAGCGAACCTCGAGAGAAGGCTTGATGTTGTCCATTGCCTTCTTCAGGGTTGCGACCGGGTCAGAACCGGTCTTCTTCTCGACGCCCTCGAGGGCACCGTAGACGATGCGCTCTGCGACGGACTTCTTGCCATCCAGCAGAACCTTGTTGATCAGCTGAGTGACCAGAGCAGAACCGTAAACAGGATCGTTTACGAGGGGACGCTTGGGAGCGGGACCCTTACGAGGCATTACTTCTTCTCCTTCTTAGCGCCGTAGCGGGAGCGAGCCTGGCCGCGACCCTTAACACCCTGGGTATCCAGAGCGCCACGAACGATCTTGTAGCGAACACCGGGGAGGTCCTTCACACGACCACCGCGAACGAGCACAATCGAGTGCTCCTGCAGGTTGTGACCCTCACCGGGGATGTATGCGGTAACCTCGACGCCGCCGTTGAGCTTGACACGAGCGACCTTACGCAGTGCCGAGTTCGGCTTCTTCGGGGTGGTGGTGTACACACGGGTGCACACGCCACGCTTCATGGGGTTGCCCTTCAGTGCGGGCGCCTTGGTCTTAACGACCTTGGGAGTCCGGCCCTTGCGGACCAGCTGCTGAATAGTAGGCACGTTTTCTCCGTTGCTTGATCAGGTTTCTCGTTAGAAAATCCCGTATAAACTTACTGGCCCCCATCACGTTGGATGGGTGCTCTCGGTTATCAGAAACGCTCGGATGCATATCCGGTTGGTTTCTATAGGTTCCTCGACATCTCGGCGAGTTCTCAGGGCTAAAATTCCTCACCGCCAGAGGTGAAAAAGTTTTTGGGCACGCTTAAAAATGGCATTTAGGCGTCAGCAAAAAGCAACACCAAAGGACGGTATCCATACTGCCATTGATTCATCATGCCCGTGCCCTCGGGATAATCCCGCGCAAACCCACCGGGGGTGGATCCTTGTGCACCGAGCTCAAGTACTTCGGATAAGACTATACAGGTTAAATCCCGCTTAATCTAGCGCCAGAGCAGGGATTCTTTGCTTTTAAGCCCCCATCTAAGGGTAAAAACTGATGATTTACCTCACTTAATTACATCTTTGGGATTTACCGCTCCCTCACTGCTTCCTCGGCCTCCTCTGTTTCTTTTGCCTCCTTGCCGCAATTTAAAAACTTAAAGCAGAAGACCGACAAGAACCCTCTCGACGATTCTTGGCGGCATCAACAGATACGGGAGGCGAACGCATAGCTGCACCCGCCTCCCGCAATCCCGCAAGAGAATATTCAGTTATTGGTCTGCCACAGTAGCTACTGGGCTAGGCCACCTGGAAGAGACTACGCCACCTGGAAGACTCGAGTCTGACCCTCAAACGGGGTGATAGTCTTCGAATTCTTCTTAGCATTGCCGTAGTAGCGGATGCGGTACTGCCCCTTAGGAGTATTAGCCGGCACCTTCCAGCGAACCGTCACCTGAGACGCCGAAACACCAATGCGCTTCCATTCAAAGAAAGTATCCGGGTTGTTATCCCCGGTGTAGTACCTCCAGGTATTACCCACACGACGCTCAATCACGAAGTAGCTACCATCGTGATGCATGTTGTTATTGGGGTGAGCACCAGCAAAACGAGCCGTTACCTCTTCGCGGCCGGCAATAGCGTCCTGAGGCTGCTGAGTGACCTGACCGTAACGCATACCAAACATGGGGGTATCGTAGACGACCTTACCCTGCAGGCTGGCTACCGGGCGACGATCATTCGGACGGTCGCCAATACCCAGCGGAGTGCCGTTCTTCAGCGAAGTTCCAACAACATTAATGGTCTGACGGAACGCACTGGAGGTGTAACGACCGAAGAGGGTCGCACCACCTTCATACTGCTGAGAGTCATACTCCTCAGGAGTCGTCACGTAGTGGTCGTAGGCATTGGTGTAGCCCTGCAGAATAATATGCGATTCGGGAACACCAAAAAGCTTGGCAGCATCCTGGCGGTACTGCACACCCACCGCGCCGGTGAACTCACCGGGCATACCCAGCAGGTAGTAGTCACCGAAGCGCATAATCTGCACCGGATACTTTTCCTGAATGATCGTTCCATTTTTTGCAGAGAAGAGAATACCCTTCGGCTGCTGGCAACGCGCCTGCGCGGCGCTCGGAGTGAACACCAAAGTACCCAGAATAGAGGGGCGACCAGAGCCTTCCTTATAGGCATCCCAGCCACCGCCGCCATCCTCAGTGGAGCCGGCACCAAACGAAGTACCCAGGAAGCCCTGGCAGGTGCGCTCATTATGGCCGCTACCGGTGTACCTGGCATCCACGTTCATGCCCGAGAAATTGAAGTACGAAATACGCGAATCCAGACCCTTACCCACCGGAGTACCCGCACTCTTGAGCTGAGAACGCACAGCATTAGCCTGCTTCTCGCCCTGAATCTTCACATTCTTGAACTGGTCATTAGTGGGACCCTGACCAGGCTTCAACCAGGTATTCGGGGAAACATCACCGGCATTAGCATTCGCAAACGCCGCAACGAAACCATCGCCGCTACCGGGAACATTGCGGTCAACGCCGTGATCCTGAGTCTCCAGCAGATACTCCGCGTAACCCTTGTTATCGCTCGAAATCAGAGTATTCTTCGAGGTCAATGACGTCGGGTGAATCGCATACCAGTTCAGCACCGCGCGAGTCTTACCGTTACGCTCCAGACGCAGAGTCATATTGGTCGGATCGGTACCGCCGGGCAACTTAGAACGCAGCTGAGGAGAATCCAGGTTAAACGCCTCGCGGGAACGGTTAGCACCAATACCGGTCAGCTTCGAAGACGAAATCGTCAGGTTACCCGGAGCCAGATCCTTAGTTGCCTCGCGGATTGCCTTCAGCGAACCATCCACCTGAGCATTGAAAGTGTCCTGATGGAAACCCAGAGTGGTGATGTTGTACAGGCTCTGGTGCGTAATACCACCGGGGGTCGCGTGGGTGTGAGTCGCGGTAATCATAATGTTCGACTCATCGTACGCGGAGCCAAACTCTGCACGGATACGCTTGACCAGTTCATCACGCAGTGACTGCCAGCCAGTCAGAGAGTCCAGGACAACAATGAGGTTGCGCTTACCGGAGGCGCGATCCACCGCGATAAAAGCGCGAGCATACTGGCGAGTATGCACACCACTACCCTTCTGGGAAGAGTCACCATAGCCCATGAAGCCAACTTCACCGGGCTCACCGGTAATATCCGCCGCACCCGCACCTACCAGGTAGGGGGTAGCACTAGCGCTCTGAGAAGCAGGGGCCGCGGTCGCAACCTGACCGGCGGGAAGAATTGCGGAAGCCGCAATAAGGCATGCTGCACCAATGCGAGCAAGAGAATGGGTAGGCACCTTAAAACGCGAAAAAACAGAGGAGCGCTTTTGCTCCCCAGCAGTCGAGGAGGGATTCTGTTCAGATTCGTGAGGCTGTGCCGTTCCGGAAGACAGTTGGGTGCCACCAGTAGTCACCCGTCCGGAAGTGATTGGAGTGATATGCATGCCTTCAAGAATAGAACCTAGTCAAAAGGCTTTCCAGTTGAATTAGCACTGTTCAAATAAAGAACATTTATTCCATGTATACCCCAAAGAAAAACGAGTGAATATTCTATATATTGCAGTCCTAGTGCGGTTTCTAGGGAGATTTAGAATATTTGACCGCCATCTAATTTCTTGCCCAGTCAAGAAATTTTCCCAGTTTGAAAAAATAATGCACTCTAATGATTTTTTATAAATAGATTCGTCCACTAGGCAAAAAATATACAACCTTCCCCTGAAGGATAAAGAATATTAAAGTACCGCTTAAAAGAATGCCACCCTCCCCCACCTATTCGTTAAACACAGAACGCGGATACCCGAGACAAACTCGAGTATCCGCGTTCTTTATCAAGGACCAGGCCGGGAGCCTAAACCCCCAACCTGCCCCTCATGGCAGAAGCCTTAGTCCAGACCACGACCGTACTCATCCAGCGAAACAGCCATAAAGCCGCCGTTGCCGTAAGTGTACACCTCGTTATCCATCTGGAACGCGCTCTGGTAACCACCGAAAGTGTCCAGAGCCTGCATACGCTCAGCAGTAGCCTGGGGGCTGGGCTCAACCTCAATATCGTTGTAACGTGCCAGACCGGTACCGGCGGGAACCAGCTTACCGATGATCACGTTCTCCTTCAGGCCGAGCAGCGGGTCAGTCTTCGCCTCCATAGCAGCCTGAGTCAGGACGCGGGTGGTCTCCTGGAAGGAGGCCGCCGACAGCCAGGACTCGGTAGCCAGCGAAGCCTTGGTAATACCCATCATTTCCGGACGGCCAGCTGCGGGCTTCTTACCCTCAACCAGTGCCTTACGGTTAGCAGTCTGGAAAGCAATGTTATCAACCAGCTCACCAGGCAGCAGATCGGTATCACCAGACTCAATCACGGTCACGCGACGCAGCATCTGGCGAACAATAACCTCAACGTGCTTGTCGTGGATTTCCACACCCTGCGACTTGTACACGCCCTGAACCTCGCTCACCAGGTGCTTCTGAGCCTCACGAGGACCACGAATACGCAGAACCTCCTTCGGATCAACAGAACCGGTAGCCAGCTGATCGCCAACCTGAACGTGATCGCCGTTCTGCAGCTTAGAAGCTGCACGACGCAGAACAGTGTAGGACTGGGGCTCGGAACCATCGTCCGGGGTCACCACAATCTTGTAGGACTTCTCGGTATCCTCAATGGTCACGCGACCAGACACCTCAGAAATCGGGGCAACACCCTTGGGGGTACGAGCCTCGAACAGCTCCTGAATACGGGGCAGACCCTGAGTAATATCGTCAGCCGAAGCCACACCACCGGTGTGGAAGGTACGCATGGTCAGCTGGGTACCGGGCTCACCAATCGACTGAGCCGCAATAATACCAACAGCCTCACCAATGTCCACCAGCACGTTCGAAGCCATCGAACGACCGTAGCACAGTGCACACACACCAATAGCGGACTCACAGGTCAGAACCGAACGGACGCGAACATCCTTCACGCCTGCCTTGAAGAGCTTCTCGATGAGCTCATCAGAGACATCGGAGCCAGCAGCAGCCAGAACGTTGCCAGCCTCATCCTTCACGTCAACCGCAAGGGTACGACCGTGAATTGAAGTCTCAACATCCTGGTGCAGACCGCCATCCTCATCAATCAGAGGCAGAACCAAACCGCGGCGAGTGCCACAGTCGTGCTCGCGAACGATAACGTCCTGCGAAACGTCCACCAGACGACGAGTCAGGTAACCCGAGTTAGCGGTACGCAGCGCGGTATCAGCCAGACCCTTACGTGCACCGTGGGTCGCGATGAAGTACTCCAGAACCGACAGGCCCTCACGGTACGAGGACTTAATCGGGCGAGGCATAATCTCACCCTTCGGGTTCGACACCAGACCACGGATACCCGCAATCTGACGGACCTGCATCCAGTTACCACGTGCACCGGAGGTCACCATACGGTAAATGGTGTTCAGACCACCGTGAGAGCTCAAGTTCTCACGCATAGCCTCTGCAACCACGTCGGTAGCCTCGGTCCAAACCTTAATCAGCTCCTGACGACGCTCTTCGTCATCGATGGTACCAATCTCGAAGTCGTCCTCAATTGCAGCAGCCTGCTTCTCGTAGCGCTCCATAATTGCCGGCTTCTCAGAAGGAGTAGCAATATCGGAAACAGCCACGGTCACGCCCGAACGAGAAGCCCAGTAGAAACCGGAGTTCTTCAGGTTATCCAGGGCACGAGCCACAACATCCATCGGGTAACGCTCAGCCAGATCATTAATCAGGCTACCCAGACCCTTCTTATCTGCCACGCCAGAGAACCAGGGGTAATCCTTCGGCAGAGCCTGGTTGAACAGAACCTGACCAACAGTGCAGTCCAGCAGCACAGAATCGCCGGGCTGGTAACCCTCCGGTGCTTCCCAATCCTCGGGAGCAACAAACTGGTCACCATCAAGGCGAATCTTCACCTTGGTGTACAGCTCAATCTCATGACGATCCATCGCCATCAGAGCCTCAGACACCGAGGAGAATGCATGACCCTCGTTCTTCTGACCATCGCGAGGAGTAGTCAGGTGGTACAGACCAATAATCATATCCTGCGAAGGAACAGCCACAGGGCGGCCATCCGACGGCTTCAGGATGTTGTTCGAGGACAGCATGAGGATACGAGCCTCAGCCTGAGCCTCAGGAGACAGCGGCAGATGAACTGCCATCTGGTCACCATCGAAGTCAGCGTTGAACGCGGAGCAAACCAGCGGGTGCAGCTGAATAGCCTTACCCTCAACCAGCTTCGGCTCAAACGCCTGAATACCGAGGCGGTGCAGAGTAGGTGCACGGTTCAGCAGAACCGGGTGCTCAGCAATAACCTCTTCCAGCACGTCCCAAACCTGCGGGCGGAAACGCTCAACCATACGCTTAGCGCTCTTAATGTTCTGAGCGTGGCTCAGCTCCACCAGACGCTTCATAACGAAGGGCTTGAACAGCTCCAGCGCCATCTGCTTGGGCAGACCACACTGGTGCATCTGCAGCTGAGGACCAACCACAATCACGGAACGACCCGAGTAGTCAACACGCTTACCGAGCAGGTTCTGACGGAAACGACCCTGCTTACCCTTCAGCATGTCAGACAGAGACTTCAGGGGGCGGTTACCGGGGCCGGTCACCGGGCGACCGCGACGACCGTTATCGAAGAGCGAGTCCACAGCTTCCTGCAGCATACGCTTCTCGTTGTTCACGATAATCTCGGGAGCACCCAGCTCCAGCAGACGCTTCAAACGGTTGTTACGGTTAATCACACGACGGTACAGGTCGTTCAGGTCGGAGGTCGCGAAGCGGCCACCGTCCAGCTGAACCATCGGGCGCAGTTCCGGCGGAATAACCGGAACGACATCCAGGACCATACCCAGCGGAGAGTTGTTAGTGGTCAAGAAGGCGTTAACAACCTTCAGACGCTTCAGAGCGCGGGTCTTCTTCTGACCCTTACCGGTCTGAATAATCTCCTTCAGAGCCTCAGACTCAGCCTCCAGGTCGAAGGACTCCAGACGCTTCTTAATAGCCTCTGCGCCCATCGCACCCTCAAAGTACATGCCGTACTTATCAATCATGGAACGGTACAGCGCCTCGTCACCCTCAAGGTCAGCGACCTTCAGGTTCTTGAAGCGATCCCACACGCGATCCAGGTGCTCAGCCTCGCGCTCGTAGCGCTTACGCACCGACGCGAGCTGACGCTCAGCGTTATCGCGCAGCTTACGCTTCTCAGCAGCCTTGCCGCCCTCAGCCTCAATACGAGCCAGCTCCGCCTCAACCTCACGGCTGATAGCGTTCACGTCAGCGTTCAGAGCAGCCTCAAGCTCCTGCTTCTCACGGTCGTGAGCAGCCTGCAGCATCGGCAGATCCTCGTGACGAGCCTCCTCGTCAACCTTAGTGATCATGTACGCAGCGAAGTAAATGACCTTCTCCAGGTCCTTCGGAGCCAGATCCAGCAGGTAACCCAGGCGGGAAGGAACACCCTTGAAGTACCAAATGTGGGTAACAGGAGCAGCCAGCTCAATGTGACCCATACGCTCACGACGTACCTTAGAGCGGGTCACCTCAACACCACAGCGCTCACACACAATGCCCTTGAAGCGCACGCGCTTGTACTTACCGCAGTAGCACTCCCAGTCCTTGGTGGGGCCGAAGATACGCTCGTCGAAGAGGCCGTCCTTCTCGGGCTTCAGGGTACGGTAGTTGATGGTCTCGGGCTTCTTAACCTCACCAAAAGACCAACGACGGATGTCGTCGGCGGTGGCGAGGCCAATTCGCATCAAACCAAGCGAAGATTCGTTGGACATATCGGTCCTAATCTC
Source organism: Rothia sp. HMSC062H08 (assembly GCF_001810775.1). NCBI lineage: Bacteria > Bacillati > Actinomycetota > Actinomycetes > Micrococcales > Micrococcaceae > Rothia > Rothia sp. HMSC062H08. Next base: position 190,286 of record NZ_KV802651.1, on the reverse strand, counting down.
TTTCTGTAAGTTTCTGAAGACTTGGGTTAGCGGGCAGGAACCCCACAACGCACGCGAGCGCATGCGGGGTTCCCCACCCTAGAAGGAGGCGGTGCTTATGCCTCGTCGACGGAGCTAGGCTCGTCGTGGGTCAGGCTCACGCCCATATCTTCTGCTGCCCGGAAGCCTTCTTCCTCCGAGTCGCTCATCTCAATAATCTTGCCGTCGGTGGAGAGCACCTCGACGTTCAGGCACAGAGACTGCATTTCCTTGATAAGAACCTTGAAGGATTCGGGGATACCCGGCTCAGGGATGTTCTCGCCCTTCACGATAGCCTCGTAAACCTTCACACGGCCCGCCACGTCATCGGACTTGACGGTCAGGATTTCCTGCAGGGTGTATGCGGCGCCGTATGCCTCCAGCGCCCACACTTCCATCTCACCGAAGCGCTGACCACCGAACTGCGCCTTACCACCCAGGGGCTGCTGGGTAATCATCGAGTACGGACCGGTGGAACGAGCGTGAATCTTGTCATCCACCAGGTGGTGCAGCTTCAGGATGTACTGGTAACCAACCGAAATCGGGTCCGGGAACGGCTCACCGGAACGGCCGTCAATCAGACGTGCCTTACCGGAACGGTTGATCAGACGGTCGCCATCGCGGTTCGGGTTCGAGTGATCCATGAGGTCGAACAGTTCGTCCTCGTGGGCACCGTCGAACACCGGGGTTGCCAGGCGGGTCGGGCCGGATTCCTTCGGGAAGTTCGGCATGTGCTTGAGCCATTCGGGCTCGCCCTCAATCTTCCAACCCTGCTTAGCCAGCCAACCGGTGTGGACTTCCAGAACCTGACCAATGTTCATACGACCGGGCACACCCAGCGGGTTCAGGATAACGTCCACGGGGGTACCGTCTTCCAGGAAGGGCATATCCTCGATCGGCAGGATCTTGGAAATAACACCCTTGTTACCGTGGCGGCCTGCGAGCTTGTCGCCGTCGGTAATCTTACGCTTCTGAGCCACGTACACGCGGACCAGCTGGTTCACGCCCGGGGGCAGATCGTCCTCATCGTTGCTCTCGCGGTCGAAGATGCGGATACCGATGACGGTACCGGACTCACCGTGAGGAACCTTCAGGGAGGTGTCGCGAACCTCGCGAGACTTCTCACCGAAGATTGCGCGCAGCAGGCGCTCCTCGGGGGTCAGCTCGGTCTCGCCCTTGGGGGTGACCTTACCAACCAGGATGTCGCCAGCCTCAACCTCAGCACCGATGTGGATGATGCCGCGCTCGTCCAGAGCCGAGAGAACATCCTCGGACACGTTCGGAATGTCGCGGGTAATCTCCTCGGGGCCCAGCTTGGTGTCGCGGGCGTCAATCTCGTGCTCCTCAATGTGAATCGAGGTCAGCACGTCCTCAGAAACCATGCGCTGGGAGAGGATGATCGCATCCTCGTAGTTCAGGCCTTCCCACGGCATGTATGCCACGAGCAGGTTCTTACCCAGTGCCAGCTCGCCGCCGTCGGTGGAGGGGCCATCAGCAATAACGTCGCGGTATTCGACGCGCTGGCCTTCCTTCACCACAACGCGCTGGTTGTAGCAGTTACCCGGGTTCGAGCGGGAGAACTTCATGATCGGGTAGGTGGAGACAGAGCCGTCGTCGTTACGGACGATAACGGTCTTAGCGTCCACGGAGGAAACCACACCGGGCTTCTTCGCGAGCACGGAGTCACCGGAGTCCAGTGCTGCGTACTTCTCCATACCGGTACCAACCACGGGAGCCTCAGACTCCAGCAGGGGCACAGCCTGACGCTGCATGTTAGCACCCATCAGTGCTCGGTTAGCGTCGTCGTGCTCCAGGTAAGGAATCAGGGCGGTAGCCACAGACACCATCTGGCGCGGGGAAACGTCCATGTACTGTACGGCGCCGGGAGCAACCATAACAGCTTCACCAGAACCGTCACCCGCACGGCAGAGAACCTCGTTCTCAGCGAAGGTGCGGTCAGCGTTCAACGGTGCGTTTGCCTGTGCAATGACGACACCCTTCTCGTCGTCAGCGGTCAGGTAGCGGACCTCATCGGTCACGCGGCCGTCAGTCACGACGCGGTAGGGGGTCTCAATGAAACCGAAGGAGTTGATGCGACCGTAGGTTGCCAGCGAACCAATCAGACCAATGTTCGGGCCTTCAGGGGTTTCAATGGGGCACATACGACCGTAGTGCGAGGGGTGGACGTCTCGAACTTCCATGCCTGCACGGTCACGAGACAGACCGCCCGGACCCAGTGCGGACAGACGACGCTTGTGGGTCAGACCTGCCAGCGGGTTGTTCTGGTCCATGAACTGCGACAGCTGAGAAGTACCGAAGAACTCCTTGATAGCCGCCACGACGGGGCGAATGTTCACCAAAGACTGCGGGGTGATAGCGTCCACGTCCTGGGTGGTCATGCGCTCGCGAACCACGCGCTCCATACGGGACAGACCGGTACGGATCTGGTTCTCAATCAGCTCGCCCACGGTGCGGATACGACGGTTACCGAAGTGGTCGATGTCGTCGATATCAATCTTGAGGGAGATCTCCTCGCCGTCACGGACGCCGGGGATGCTGGTCTCGCCTGCGTGCAGAGCGCACAGGTAACGAATCATCTGAGCGATGTCGTCCTGGCTCAGAACGGAAGCCTCGGGGGAATCCATGGGAACGTCCACACCGAGCTTACGGTTCAGCTTGTAACGACCAACCTTCGCCAGGTCGTAGCGACGCGGGGTGAAGTACATGTTGTCCAGCAGACCCTGAGCAGCTTCAACCGTCGGGGGTTCGCCCGGACGCAACTTGCGGTAGATATCCAGCAGAGCCTCGTCGCGGTCCTTAACGGAGTCCTTCTCCAGGGTTGCGCGGATGGAGTCGTACTGACCGAACTCAGCCAGGATCTTGGAGTCGGTCCAGCCCAGAGCCTTCAGCAGAACAGTCACAGACTGCTTACGCTTACGGTCCAGACGCACGCCCACCTGGTCGCGCTTATCAATCTCAAGCTCAAACCATGCACCGCGGGAAGGAATCACGCGGGCAGAGTAAATGTCCTTATCGGAGGTACGGTCCGGAGCCTTCTCGAAGTAAGCACCGGGGGAACGCACCAGCTGAGAAACGACCACACGCTCAGTACCGTTAATAACGAAGGTACCGGCCTCGGTCATCAGGGGGAAGTCACCCATGAACAGGGTCTGCTGCTTGACCTCGCCGGTAGCGAGGTTCATGAATTCAGCCTTAATGTACAGCGGAGCCGAGTAGGTTGCGTCACGGTCCTTGCACTCCTCAACAGAGTACTTGGGGTCAGCAAACTCAGGCTCAGAGAAGGAGAGCTGCATAGTCTCCTGGAAGTCACGAATCGGGGAGATTTCTTCAAAAATCTCAGCCAGACCGGACTGAGCGGGGACAGAAGTGTCACCAGCAGCCTGCGCCTTCTCCAGACGCTCCGCCCAGCGCTCGTTACCAACGAGGCGGTCGAAGCTATCGGTCTGGATAGCAAGCAGGTTGGGAACCTTCAGCGGTTCGTTAATCTTCGCGAATGAAATTCGGCGCGAGACGTTCTCTGCGCCGTTAGCGGCGTCATGGTTAGAGGTGCTCGAAGCGACCAAAATGGGGATCCTTCCACAGACATGTCTGTTAGCAATCAGCCTCCCGGCGACATTACCGGCGACACGACAACCTCAGCCCCCGAATAAAACGGTGCTCGAAGCTATAGAGTCGGACGGAAAAACGTCACCTTCAGCCCGTGCCCACCGCTATATGAAGGCACAAAGGTTAGGGAAAGCGTAAATACTAACGATACAGGAAGAAAGCCCTTCTGTCTACCACACCCTCATCAGGAGTGCAAACCTGCCGCAGCGTGCACCTAGCATTCCACCACATTCACAGCCAAACCACCCATGGACGTCTCCTTATAACGGTGAGACATATCCAAACCGGTCTGACGCATCGTCTCAATCACCTGATCCAACGACACACGGTGCGTACCATCACCACGCAACGCCATACGAGCCGCCGTCACAGCATTCGACGCAGCCATCGCATTACGCTCAATACACGGAATCTGCACCAAACCACCCACCGGGTCACACGTCAGACCCAGGTTGTGTTCCATCGCAATCTCAGCCGCATTCTCGACCTGCTCGGGAGTACCACCCATCACCTGCGCCAAACCAGCAGCAGCCATCGAGGAGGCACTGCCCACCTCACCCTGGCAACCCACCTCAGCACCAGAAATCGACGCGCGCTTCTTATACAGCACACCCACAGCAGCAGACGCCAAGAAGAAATCAACAACCGCCTGATCACGAGCAGCCTGACCGCAATGGCGGATACCCTGCGTGTAATTCATCGCGTAATGCAGCACCGCAGGAATAATACCCGCAGCACCATTCGTCGGAGCAGTCACCACACGACCACCAAAAGCGTTCTCCTCATTGACCGCCAAAGCAATCAGGTTCACCCAGTCAATAGCGAACTCAGGAGACTTCGAAGGATCCTCCACCATCAAATCACGATGCCACGCACCCGCACGGCAACGCACCTTCAGAGGCCCCGGCAAATAACCCACACGCGCCAGAGAAGAGCCAATGCACTCCTTCATCACACGGTAGATATGCAAGATGCCATCACGGACCTCCTGCTCCGAACGCAGAGAACATTCATTCGTCATCTTCAACTGCGCAATCGACAGACCAGACTCATTCGCCATCTCCAGCAGCTCAGTAGCCGAACCAAACGGATACGGAGGGTTCATCAGTGACGCACCGCCGGTCGCCTCCTCATCACCCTCAACAATGAATCCACCACCAATCGAATAGTAAGTGCGCTCCAACAGCAGCTGCTCACCCGCAAACGCCGCAATCTTCATACCGTTCGTATGGCGCGGAAGAACCGTCAATGGACGCAGAGTCATATCCAGCTCACGGTAATTCACCACCGGGCCGTACACCTTCTGCTCCTCACCACCGGGCGCAGTCACACCGTACGCAGAGGACGGATAACCAGCAAGCGGCAAAGTACCATCCACGCTATTGCGCTCAATCATCGCCTCAGAATCAGCAATATTGATCGTCTCAGGCACAAAACCGCACAGACCCTTCAACGCCGCGCTCATCGTGCCGTGACCGGCACCCGTAGCCGCCAACGAACCATACAAATCAACATGCACACCCGTCACACGGTCCAGCAGACCCTCATCAATCAGCTCCGCCACAAAACGGTTCGAAGCGCGCATCGGCCCCACCGTATGCGAACTCGAAGGGCCCACACCAACGCTGAACATCTCAAAAACACTGATGTCATACGGCAGAGCCTCTGCCTTCTTCTGGGCGCTGCTGGGCGCGCTCTGGTTAATAGCCACATTCTGTCCTTCAAATAAATAATGTCTGTGCACCGCACCAAAAGATACGCGCCCCTGAATGGAGGAACCACACATCAATCTGCGGTCTATAAGTGCGGACAATCACCCTTGACTGGCCGCTCTAATCCTAACGCACTTCAGAACCATCACAAACTAAGGTTCAGAACACCTCACGCCCTCCCTCGCTATTCAACGCCCACCTCACGGCGCAGAAAAGGCGCCGTGCCCACACGGGACACGACGCCTCTACCCTACAGATTATCTGCAGAAAAACTCTTACTTCTCACGCTTGTAGAACGGCAGAGCCACAACATCAAACGGAGCACGCTTACCGCGGATATCAACATCCACAGTAGAGCCAACCTCAGAGAACTCACGGTTCACCAGCGCCATAGCAATCGGGAAGCCCAAAGTCGGGGAAGGAATACCGGAGGTAACCTCACCAATCTCATTACCTTCAGCATCCACCAGCTTAGAACCGGCACGAGCAGGACGCTTCGCCTGAGCCTTCAGACCAACCAGGATACGCTTCGATTCACTCTTAGCCAACTCAGTCAGAGCCTCACGACCCACAAAGTTAGCAGCCTTCTTCTCCAGAGCAATCTCAACCAGGCGACCCAAACCGGACTCAAACGGAGTAATCTCAAGACCCAGCTCGTTACCGTACAGCGGCATACCAGCTTCAAGACGCAGGGAGTCACGAGAAGCCAGACCGGCAGGAATCATACCGAAAGGCTCACCGGCAGCAGCCAGCTTATCCCACAGCTCAACAGCGTTCTCATTCGGAACGAACAGCTCGAAGCCGTCCTCACCGGTGTAACCGGTACGAGCCAGCAGAACATCAACACCGGCAACAGTCAGCGGCACCGAAGCGTAGTACTTCAGCTCGCGGACAGCCTCCTCATCAGAAACACCAGCAGCCAGCAGAATCTCCTCAGCACGAGGACCCTGAACAGCCACCAGAGAAGTCTGATCCGACTCATTCACAAACTCAACGTTAAAATCGCCCAGGCGCTCGCTCATCGCCGCGAAGTCAGTGTCAATGTTCGAAGCGTTCGGAACGACCATGAATTCCTCATCGCCCAGACGGTAAGTAATCAGGTCGTCAATCACGCCGCCCTTATCGTTGACCAGGATCGAGTACTTCGCCTTACCAACCTTCAGGATGGACATGTTCGACACCAGAGCGTAATCCAGGAACGCACCCGCATCCGGGCCGGTCACACGGAACTCACCCATGTGAGACAGGTCGAAAATACCGGCACGAGTACGGACAGCCTCGTGCTCAGCAACGTCGTTAGCATACTTCAGGGGCATATCCCAGCCACCAAAGTCGGTGAAAGAAGCGCCCAGCTTCTCGTGAACCGGGTACAGGGAGGTCTTCTTGGGGGACATTAGGTTCTCCTCACGCACAGCCTTGTGCTGTTATCGTTCAATCGTCGTAGATTTAGTTCACCCCCACAGACACGAGATACGCTGCGGAGGCGACCCCCACCCGCCCCCAGAAACCTGAGGACGGGTGAGGCAGGTAGACCGCTACAGCCTACCCAGGAGCGTTACAGGCTCCTTATGCTTCCAGGTCGAAAGCCTCCATCGGGGGGCATTCGCACACGAAGTTACGGTCACCGCCAGCGCCATCAATACGACCCACCGAGGTGAAGTACTTGTTAGCGCGCAGGCTCGGGACAGGGAAAGCTGCCTGAGTACGGCTGTAGGGGCGATCCCACTCATCAGCGCTCACCACATCAACGGTGTGCGGTGCGTTGCGCAGAACCGAATCATCCACAGCGACCTTGCCCTCAGCCACCTCGATAATCTCGTCGTAGATGGTCTCCATTGCCTCAATGAAGCGGTCCAGCTCTTCCTTCGACTCAGACTCAGTCGGCTCAACCATCAGGGTGCCCGGAACCGGGAACGCCAGAGTCGGAGCGTGGAAGCCGAAGTCCATCAGACGCTTGCAGACGTCCTCAGCAGTCACGTGAGACTGATCGGTCAGCTGACGCAGGTCCAGGATGCACTCGTGAGCGACCAGACCGCCGGGGCCGGTGTACAGCACCGGGTACTTGTCGTTGAGCTTCTTCGCAATGTAGTTAGCGTTCAGCACCGCGTACTGCGAAGAGTCCTTCAGACCCTGAGCACCAGTCATCGCAATGTACATCCAGCTAATCGGCAGAACACCGGCAGAACCGAAGAACGCCTGAGAAATCGGCAGTGCAGCATCGTTGGGGAGCTTACCTTCAGCATCAGCGCGGTATGCGTCGCCGGGCAGGAACTTCGCCAGGTGCTCACGAACAGCCAGCGGGCCAACACCGGGGCCGCCACCACCGTGAGGAATGGAGAAGGTCTTGTGCAGGTTCAGGTGCGAAACGTCGCCGCCGAACTTACCGGGCTGAGCGAAGCCCATCTGAGCGTTCAGGTTCGCGCCATCCAGGTACACCTGGCCGCCAGCCTCGTGAACCAGCTGGCAAACCTCAGCAACCTGCTCCTCAAACACACCGTGAGTGGAAGGGTAGGTAATCATGATGCCGGCAACCTTGGGGCCGTACTTCTCAATCTTTGCCTTCAGGTCGTCAACATCAATCGAACCGTCAGCCGCAGTTGCCACACCGGCAACCTTCAGACCAGCCAGAGCAGCAGATGCCGCGTTGGTGCCGTGAGCAGACAGCGGAATCAGGACGGTATCGCGCTCGTGGTCACCGTTAGCCTCATGGAAGGAACGGATAGCGCGCAGACCAGCGTACTCACCGGTCGCACCCGAGTTCGGCTGCAGCGAGATAGCATCGTAACCGGTAATAGCAACCAGCCACTCGCTCAAATCCTTAATCAGCTCGTGCCAGCCCTCTGCCTGGTCCTCCGGGACCAGCGGGTGGATGTTCGCGAACTCAGGCCAGGAGATGGGCTCCATCTCAGCGGCCGCGTTCAGCTTCATGGTGCACGAACCCAGCGGAATCATGGTGCGGTCAAGTGCCAGGTCCTTATCAGCGAGGTGACGCAGGTAGCGCATCATCTCGGTCTCGGAGCGGTACTTGTGGAAAATCGGGTGCTGCATGTACTCATCGGTACGCAGCAGCTCAGCGGGCAGATCGTACTGTGCATCTGCCTCACCCAGGGTGCCGCCCAGAGCCTCAACCAGGCCCTTGAGCAGCTCCTCACCATGAGACTCACCCACGGAAATACCAACACGGTTCTCGTCGAAGCGGCGGATGTTCACGCCAGCTTCCAGAGCCTTCGCAACCAGCTCGTCAGCACGGCCAGCAGCCTCCACCACAACGGTGTCGAAGAAAGTATCGTGGGCGATACCGTAGCCCGCAGCCTTCAGCGCGGTAGCAACACGAGCGGCGTTGGTGTGCAGGCGGTTCGCGATAGCGCGCAGGCCCTCAGGACCGTGGTACATCGCGTAAGCGCCAGCAACAATCGCCAGCAGAGCCTGAGCAGTACAAATATTGGAAGTAGCCTTCTCACGGCGGATGTGCTGCTCACGAGTCTGCAGAGCCAGACGGTAAGCAGGCTTACCGGCAGAGTCCTTAGAAACACCCACCAGACGGCCAGGCATGGTACGCTCCATACCCTTGTGAACAGCCATGTACGCAGCGTGGGGGCCACCGAAGAAGAAAGGCAGACCGAAACGCTGAGTATTACCCACAGCGATATCAGCGCCCAGCTCACCAGGGGACTTCAGCAGGGTCAGAGCCAGCAGGTCAGCAGCAACGGTAACCAGAGCGTTACGCTCCTTAGCAGCCTTAATCAACGGCTCAATATCGCGGATATCGCCTTCATTGCCGGGGTACGCCAGGATGACACCGTACAGGTCACCCTCGGGCAGACCCTCAGAGAAATCAGTAATCACGAAAGGAATGCCGAGCATCTCTGCACGTCCACGAGTCACCGAAATAACCTGAGGCAGGCAACGGGAGTCAATAGCGAAGAAGCCGTTCTTCACCTTGCGGTTTGCACGGTGCATCATGACAGCTGCTTCAGCCACTGCGGACGCCTCATCCAGCAGGGAGGAGTTTGCAATCTCCAGGCCGGTCAGCTCCATCACGGTGTTCTGGAAGTTCAGCAGAGCCTCCAGGCGGCCCTGAGAAATCTCAGCCTGGTACGGGGTGTAAGAAGTGTAGAAACCGGGGTTTTCCAGAATGTTACGGCGCAGAACTGCGGGAGTTACTGCATCGTAGTATCCGGCACCAATCATCTGGGCGAGAACCTTATTCTTCGCAGCATAGCCGGCGATCTTTGCCTGAGCCTCATGCTCCGACAGCGGAGCAGGCAACTGCAATTCGCCGTCAAGGCGAATCTGGGAGGGGACGACAGCGTCCATCAGCGCATCCAGGGAAGAGTATCCCAGGGTTTCGAGCATCTGCTCTGCGTCTGCGGAACGGGGGCCGAGATGACGATCAATAAAGGACATAGGATTCTCCTATTGGTCGGCGCAAACCGTAGAGGGGTCACGTCGCGCTATTGCGACGAGTCGAACACTTTAAAGTGTCCCACATCTCCACAAAGTTTCGCTAGCTTTACCAACATTCGACATGCCCAAACATCAAACTCTTCTGCCCCGCCAAAGCCCACCCCTGTCAGACGACAAAACAGCAAAAAAGCACAAAGTCCGGCTCGTTCCCTCCGAAGAGAAAACGAGCCGGACTCAGTCAAAGCAAACTTCGCATACATCCTGCAGAAGGATGTACTAGAAGAACCTACTTAGCGTGGTTGGGCTTGCCACCGTGCGGCACCAGGAATGCCGACAGGAAAGCCAGAGCCGCAGTCACAGCCAGCAGCATCAGACCGATGAAGTAGTTGTTCTCAGCCTGGTTGTAGGTTGCACCCATCACCAGCGGCGGGAAGAAACCACCCAGAGCGCCAGCAGCAGCAACCACACCGGACACCGCACCAACGTTCTTCGGATCAGCCGCACGAGCCACCCAGCCGAAGACCGAGCCGTGGCCCAGACCCAGAAGAGCAGCCATCAGGATGAAAACAGCACCATACACGTGCTCAGCATCAGGCTGGAACGCGGTAATAACTGCCAGGATCACCACACCACCCAGGGAGATGAGGGTGATAATCTTCGGACCGAACTTATCAGCCAGCACACCACCGAAGGGACGAGCAATCACAGCAGCAACCGCAAAGCCAGCCGCACGCATACCAGCGTCGTTAGCGTTGAAGTTGTAGATGTTGCTCAGGTAAGTAGGCAGGTAGTTCGAGAATGCCACGAACGCACCGAACACAACAGCGTAGAGGAAGCACAGCTGCCAAGTGGTCTTCACCTTGAATGCCTGAACAATCTTCGGCATCAGCGGAGTAACCTCACGGCCGATGGTTGCCGGAGAATCCTTCAAGAAGAAGAAAGAGATAGCAGCGGTTACAGCACAGATAACAGCAATCAGAACGTGAGTCTGGAAGTAACCAATACCCTGCACCAGGCGGGGGGTAGCGAATGCAGAAATTGCAGTACCCACCATGCCGGCACCGAACACACCGGTCGCAAAACCCTTCTTGGAAGCGTCATACCATGCGGAACTGAAGGGAATACCCACAGCGAACACGGTACCCGCAATACCCAGGAAGAACGCCACAACAAGCAGCATGGGCAGCGAGTTCATCTGACCAGCAACACCAACCAGGAAGACCAGGGGTGCGCTAATCGCCAGAACAGCGGTGAACATAATACGACCACCGTAGCGGTCAGTCAGACCACCAACGGGAATACGGCCGATAGCGCCGATGAAAATCGGCATAGCAACCAGAAGGCTGGTCATACCAGCGTCCAGGTGCATCTGCTTTGCGTACATCTTCGCCAGCGGGCCAACGATGGTCCATGCCCAGAAACCAATGGTCGAGATGAACGTTGCCAGCAGAACGTTACGGAGCTGACCATTCTTCAGGTCGTAGCTCGGTGCAACAGGGGTGCTCATATTTCCTCTTTTGCAATATGGATATGTGTATTAGCGGTCGGCGCGCTCACGCGGGAGAGTACCTACCGGATCCCAACCTCGACGTGCACCAACACGCTGGCCGCCACGAGAGCGGTACACGGTGTAGGGGCGGAAGAGGTAGTGCAGGGGCACAGTCAGTGCGTGCACCAGGCGGGTAAAGGGCCAAATTATGAACAGAACCATAGCCACCACGATGTGAATCTTGAAAGCCACGGGAATATTCACCATCAAAGCTACCTCAGGGTGGAAGTAGAACAGCGAACGGAACCACACAGAAATGGTCTCACGGTAGTTGAAGTGAACCTCGTGACCATTCACCGGAGGCAAACCGCCCGAGGGGTTCACTGCCGAAATCAGAGTAGCCGCAGTACCGGCGAGAATCACCAGAACCAAAACGACATACATGAAAACGTCATTACGAGTGGTAGCCGAACGCACACGAGAGTTCGAAACACGGCGACCAATCAGAACGAACATACCAACAATGGTTGCGACCGCAGCAACAGAACCGCCGACCAGCGCCACAATGTGGTAAGTGTCATCCGAAACGACCAGGTCGGTGAATGCCTTAGGCACCACCAGACCACCAACGTGGCCAAGGAAAACGGCCGCAAGACCGTAATGGAACAGGGGCGAAGCGATGCGCAACAGCTTCGATTCATAGACCTGGGACGAGCGGGTAGTCCATCCGAACTGGTCAGTACGGTAACGCCAAATGGTGCCACCAATCAGAATGACCAGTGCAACATAGGGCAGAACGCCCCACAGCAGGATGTCAACAATACCCGGATCGGCTACAGCCTGTGCAGCATGTCCTGCGTTCTCAGAAGCAAGTACGTACACGTGTTGTCTCCTCACAAGGGATAAAACTAGTTAGAACGAGCCGAAGCCTGCTGGAGCAGCTGATGATCAGCGTAGCCATTCAGGCCAACAGTCTCGACGGGAGGGCCGTAGCCAGCCATCTTCTGGACCTCCTCCTGAGTCTGCGGAGAGACGCCAGGAAGGGTATCGCAGATGCTCTGCAACAACCCGTAGTGGGGCAGATTTCCGTCCTTCATGGACAGACGAAGAAGCTCAAGGGACGGACGGTACGCCTGCAAAGCGGAACGGCCCTTACGGCGATCCACCAACGCACAGAACTCCAGCACCAGCGGCAGGTAGTCCGGAAGCTCACCATTCAAAACGGTCAACATACCGGAGTCGCGGTACATCTGCTTAAAACGCAGAAGAGTCTCACCACGGCGGCGGGTATCGCCATCGGTCCAGTAGGACAGATGCAGAGAATGACGACGCGAAAGGTCGTACTCCTGCACGTACTCGGACTGCACATCCTCCAGGTCCTTAGAAGTCAGCCACTGCTGAACCGCATCAACGGCAGCAATGAAAGCCTCATCCTGGGTGGAAGCGGTAATCTCCACCAGTTCAGGCAGAACCTTCAGAGTCTCCTCATCGGGGTAGCCCAGGAGCATACCGCTCACCTGGTAAATCACCGAGTCCTTATCCTCGCCGGGACCGTAATCGATATCAAACGGGTTCTCCGGCTGAGCCGGCTCCGAGACAGTAGCCTCGGAACCGGCCTTGCCCATGAGCTTGGAAAAGAATCCAGCCACTTATTACTTCTTTCCGGTGGTATTCGGGAAGAGGCCGTCAGGACGGGAAGAACCATCCCAGCTGAACAAGCTGACCTTGTTGTTAGCCTCGTAGACACCGGTGGACACGGGGGTCGGGCGACCCTCCATGTCGTTGAACGCATCGCCGTACATGCCGGGTCCGCCATCCACGCTCAGGGAGCAGCCCATTTCCTCAAGGTTGTGGGCGTCTTCCATGTGAGCCTTCGGAATGACGTAACGCTCGTTGTACTTAGCGATAGCCATCAGGCGGTACATCTCGTACACCTGCTGACCAGTCATGCCAACTGCCTGAGCAATCTCCTCGTTGCCTTCGCCACCGAGGTTGATGTCACGCATGTACGAACGCATCGCAGCCAGGCGGCGCAGAACGTTAGTAACAACCTCAGTGTCACCAGCGGTGAACAGCTCAGCCAGGTACTCAACCGGAATACGGAGAGACTCAATAGCGCCGAACAGGTTGTTGCTGTTCTCTGCATCGTGGCCCTGCTCCTTGAGCAGGTCAACAATCGGAGACAGCGGCGGCACGTACCAAACCATCGGCATGGTGCGGTACTCGGGGTGCAGGGGCAGGGCCACCTTCCACTCCTTCGCCAGCTTGTACACGGGCGACTTCTGAGCTGCAGTAATCCACGCATCGGGGATGTCGTTCTTACGAGCCTGCTCAATCACAGCCGGATCCGAAGGATCAAGCATCAGCGACAGCTGAGCCTCGTAGAGGTCCTTCTCATCCTCAACCGAAGCAGCCTCAGTCACGCGGTCTGCATCGTAGAGGAAGATACCGATGTAGCGCATACGACCAACACAGGTCTCAGCACACACGGTCGGAATACCAGCCTCAATACGGGGGTAGCAGAAGGTACACTTCTCAGCCTTACCCGTCTTGTGGTTGAAGTACACCTTCTTGTAGGGGCAGCCGGTGATGCACTGACGCCAACCGCGGCAACGGTCCTGGTCAACCAGAACGATACCGTCCTCAGCGCGCTTGTAGATAGCGCCGGAGGGGCAAGAAGCCATGCAGGAGGGGTTCAAGCAGTGCTCACAAATACGAGGCAGGTAGAACATGAAGGTCTGCTCGAACTCGAACTTAATCTTGTCCTCAGCCTTCTTGCGAACCTTCTCAACCAGCGGGTCCAGGTGACCGTACTCGGTCGCACCAGCCAGGTTGTCGTCCCAGTTCATACCCCACTCGACCTTGGTGTCCTCACCGGTGATGAGGGAGACCGGCTTAGCAGCCGGGAAGTCATCACCCAGAGGAGCACTGGTCAGGTTCTGGTAATCGTAGGTCCAGGGCTCGTAGTAGTCGTTCAGCTCGGGCTGAATCGGGGAAGCAAAGATCGTGAAGAGCTTCTGGAAGCGGTTACCGCTCTTGAGCTCCAGACGACCGCGCTTGTTCAGCACCCAGCCGCCCTTCCACTTCTCCTGATCCTCGTAACGGCGGGGGTAACCCTGGCCGGGACGAGTCTCAACGTTGTTGAACCAGACGTACTCGGTACCGGCTCGGTTCGTCCATGCCTGCTTACAGGTCACGGAGCAGGTGTGGCAGCCGATGCACTTATCGAGCGCCATCACCATAGCAACTTGTGCCATAACGCGCATTAGAAAGTTACCTCCTGGGACTTACGGCGACGGATGTACGAGACGATGTCTCGCTGGTTACCGGTCGGTCCAAGATAGTTGAAGGCGAACGCCTGGTGAGCGTAGCCACCAATCATGTGGGTGGGCTTCAGAAGAATACGGGTCACCGAGTTGTGAATACCACCGCGCTTACCGGTGACTTCAGACTTCGGGCTAACCATACGCTCCTGAGCGTGGTAGACGTAGCAAACGCCCTCGGGCATACGGTGCGAAACAACCGCACGGCCGACGAAGACACCATTGGTGTTCACACACTCAATCCACTCGCCATCCTTGACGCCAATCTTCTCAGCGTCCTGCGGGCTCATCCATGCAGTCGGACCGCCACGGAACATGCTCAGCATGTAGTGGTTATCGAAGTACTGCGAGTGAATTGCCCACTTGTTGTGCGGGGTCAGGTAGCGAACAGCAACCGAAACACCATCGGTAGTACCGAGCTCAGGCTCGTTGTACAGGCCGGTCATATCCAGCGGCGGACGGTAAATCGGCAGAGCCTCGCCCATTTCGTGCATCCAGTCGTGGTCGAGGAAGAAGTGCATACGGCCGGTCAGGGTGTGGAACGGCTTCTTCTTCTCGATGTTGACGGTGAACGGAGCGTAACGGCGACCACCGGTCTCCGAACCGGACCACTCGGGGGAGGTCATCACGGGCTGCGGTGCGGCCTGGGTCATAGGGAAGGTGATACGACGTTCCTCGTTACCTTCTGCCAGGTCCATCAGGTGCAGACCGGTCTGCTTCTCAAGCTCCTTGAAGCCCTTGACAGCGACCTCACCGTTGGAGGTACCGGAAATCATGAGGATTGCTTCAGAAATCTTCACGTCGGTATCCAGTGCCGGACGGCCTGCGCCCTTACCGGAGTCCATCACGCCGAATTCCTTAGCCATCTTCGCGACTTCGTCCTTCAGGTCGTAAGTGATGAACTTGGTGGTTGCACCGAGCTTATCGAACAGCGGGCCAACGGTGGTGTACATGTCGTACAGTGCGCCGTAGTCGCGCTCGACGGTGACGAAGTTCGGCATGTTCTTGCCGGGTACGCCCACCATACCGGGGGTGTTCTTCCAGTCGGGTGCGTGACCGCCGGGCTGAGCAATCTGGCCGGGGGTGTCGTGCAACAGCGGGACCGAAACGATGTCCTTACGGACGCCGAGGTGCTTCTTAGCCAGGCGGCTGAACTCAAACGCCAGTGCCTTGAAGGTCTCGTGGTCGGTCTTTGCCTCCCACGGCGGGTCAATTGCCGGGGAGAACGCGTGCAGGAACGGGTGCATATCGGTCGAGGAGATATCGTGCTTCTCGTACCAGGTAGCAGTCGGCAGAACGATGTCAGACAGCAGGGTCGTGGAGGTCATACGGAAGTCCGAGGTGACCAGCAGATCCAGCTTGCCCTGAGGCGCGTCCTCAACCCACTTCACTTCGTTCGGCAGCTTCTCCGAGTCGGAGCCCTGGACGTTGTCCATGCTACCGACCAGGTGCTTCAGGAAGTAGCTCTCACCCTTAGCGGAGGAACCGAACAGGTTCGAACGCCACAGGGTCAGGGTACGAGGCCAGTTGACGGGGTTGTCAACGTCCTCAACGGAGAACTCCAGGTCACCGGAGTTCAGGCGCTGTGCAATGTAGTCCGCGTTCGAGGA
Organism: Rothia sp. HMSC062H08; assembly: GCF_001810775.1. Taxonomy (NCBI): domain Bacteria; kingdom Bacillati; phylum Actinomycetota; class Actinomycetes; order Micrococcales; family Micrococcaceae; genus Rothia; species Rothia sp. HMSC062H08. Next base: position 174,100 of record NZ_KV802651.1, on the reverse strand, counting down.
AGCCTCGCCGCGTGCCACTGCCTGCTCTGCCTTGTCTGCCAGATCCAGCGAGTTCTCGGGGAACTGCGGGTAGAACGGCATCCAGCCCATACGGGTAGAACGTGCCACAACGTCAGCAGTGTGAACGTCGCGCAGCTCGCCCTTAGCCAGCGGGGACTGCAGGTAGTCGGTGGAGTATGCGTCCTGACGGAACTGGTCAGTGTGCATGTACCAGAAGCCGGTACCGATCATGTGACGCGGCGGGCGGCTCCAGTCCAGAGCGTTCGCAATGTTGGTCAGACCGGTCAGAGGACGTGCCTTCTCCTGGCCCACGTAGTGAGCCCAACCGCCACCGTTGCGACCCTGGCAACCGGTCAGGTTCAGCAGAGCGAGGATAGCGCGGTAGGTGGTGTCAGCGTGGTACCACTGGCAGATACCTGCACCGAAGATGACCATGGAGCGGCCGCCGGAATCCAGGGCGCTCTTGGCGAACTCGCGGGCAACGCGAATAACAGCCTCGGCGGGGACAGAAGTAATCTGCTCCTGCCATGCCGGGGTGTTCTGAACGTTCCAGTCCTCGTAGTCCTTAGCCCAGGTACCGGGCAGACCCTCACGGCCCACACCGTACTGTGCCAGCATGATATCGAAGACGGTAGTAACTTCGTGACCATCAACGTAGGTTACGGGCACGCCGCGGGTAATGACGTCGCCGTGACCCTTCGGGTTATCGAAGGTCGGCATCTTAATCTCAACCGCTGCGGACTGGCCCTGAGGCAGGTCGCGAATCGACAGAATCGGCTTACGACCCTGCAAATCCAGGTTCCACTTGCCCTGGTCTTCCTGAGCGTAACGGTGACCCATGGTGCCGTTGGGCACGAAGACCTCGCCAGTCTCGCGGTCCATCAGGACGGGCTTGAAGTCAGCGTTCGGCTGCTCAGCCTCGCCAGCGAGCTTAGCTGCAGTCAGGAACTTGGAGGGAACCTTAATGCCGTCTTCACGGGTTTCCAGGGTGACCAGGAAGGGAAGGTCGGTGTAGGTCAGGGAGAAGTCCTCGAAGAACTCGACACGCTGGTCGACGTAGTTCTCCTTAAGGATGACGTGGCCCATCGCCATTGCCAGTGCCGCGTCGGTACCTGCCTGGGCGGGCAGCCACTCGTCAGCGAACTTGGTGTTGTCGGCGTAGTCGGGGCTCACGGTGACAACCTTGGTACCGCGGTAGCGGACCTCGGAGACCCAGTGAGCATCCGGGGTACGGGTCAGCGGAACGTTTGCACCCCACATGATGAGGTATGCAGCGTCCCACCAGTCGCCGGACTCGGGAACGTCGGTCTGGTCGCCGAAGACCTGCGGGGAAGCCACGGGGAGGTCAGCGTACCAGTCGTAGAAGCTGGTCATGACGCCACCGGCCAGCTGGATGTAGCGAACACCCGCGCTGAAGGACGCCATGGACATTGCCGGAATCGGGGTGAAGCCGGTGTTACGGTCGGGGCCGTAGTACTTGATGGTGTGCACGTGAGCAGCAGCCATCAGCTCGAGAGCCTCAGCCCAGGTCGAGCGCACCAGACCACCCTTACCGCGTGCGTTCACGTAGCGTGCACGCTTGGCGGGGTCGGACACGATGGAGTGGAAGGCGTCCACGGGATCGTTGTGGATTGCCTTCGCTTCGCGGTACATCTCCAGCAGGAGACCGCGAACGTAGGGGTACTTAACGCGAGTGGGAGAGTAGGTGTACCACGAGAATGCTGCACCGCGGGGGCAACCGCGGGGCTCGTACTCGGGGCGGTCGGGACCAACCGAGGGGTAATCGGTTTCCTGTGCTTCCCAGGTGATAATGCCGTCCTTGACGTACACCTTCCAGGAGCAGGAGCCGGTGCAGTTCACGCCGTGGGTAGAGCGAACTTCCTTATCGTGGCTCCAACGGTCGCGGTAGAAGGCGTCACCTTCGCGGCCGCCTTCACGGAAGACGGCGCGGCCGTCTTCAGTCTCATCCCAGCGGGAGAAGAACTTACCGAACTTGATCAGCTGATCGGTAAGGGGGCCGTCCGGGCCCTTAATCTGTGATGCTTGTTCCATACTGCCCAATATATCGGAAATTTGGCATGGAAAATACGAGATAAAAACCTTGCCTAATTCATACGAAATAAGGGTGCTTTAGACCGTAAGCCAGGCGGAAATTCCACCCTCAAGCATGTACACAGAACGCTCCTCCAGGGGCGCTATTTCACGAGCCGCCTCAACCGTTCGGGTGTATCCGGTGCAGTAAATAACGATTTTCTGGGCATTTGCGGGGATTTTACGCTCAATCAGGGCTTTGAGAGAGTCATTTCGAGCCGCTTCAAGCAATTCAGTGAGGGGCAGGTTAATGGCACCGTCAATCGCAAAGGCATTGAACTCCACCTGCTCACGGACATCCAAAAGGGCAATATTTTCACCCGATGACATCTTTTTAAGGTCCTGAGCGCTCATCGAGCGGGGTTTCGAGTCAGCAGAAGAGCTTGTAAAATCCTGAGAAATATTACGAATTGTTACATGATTTTTGGGCTTATGACTCGTTTCTTGGGGCAAAACAGCGCTTTTCTTAGGTACAGCTTGCACGCTAGCTACAAGAGGTATATATTCCCACCTCCCGCTTAACGCCGAATATAGGCCAACCTCACCCATGAGCGGCTCCCCCACCCCGGTCAGCAGCTTCACTGCCTCCATAGCCATCGCAGCACCCACCACGCCAGCCATAGCACCCACCACGCCAGCAGTACTACACGACGGCACGCTACCGGCAGCAGGAGCATGAGGGTACAAATCCTCATACACCGGACCGTGTCCCGCCCAAAACACACTCAACTGCGCATCAAAGCCAAGAATCGCAGCCCACACATGCGCAATCCCAGCACGCGCCGCCGCCGCCGACACCATATAACGCGACTCAAAATTATCGCTACCATCCAGCACCAAATCAGCGCCAGACAGCAAATCATCAACATTCGCCTCCGTTAAACGCTCACGCACCGGCACAACCTCAATAAAAGGATTCAGCGAGCGCAAAGACTCAGCGGCAGAGTCAGCCTTAGAATTACCCACCCTGGCGTGCGTATGAATCACCTGGCGGTGCAGATTCGAAGCATCCACGACGTCATCATCAACCACCACAATCTGACCGACCCCGGCACCCGCCAGGTACAGCAGCGCGGGAGCACCCAAACCGCCAGCGCCAAGCACCACCACTCGCGCACGCTTGAGTGCCAGCTGAGCTTCGTACCCCATTTCGGGCAGAATCAGCTGACGAGAGTAGAACGCACGCTCAGCGGCAGAGAGCTCGCTCGTGCTACGAGAGGTGTGAGAAGACATAGGGGTTCCTCGCATCAAATAGTAGAGGTGGCTTGAACTTTAGGGATCCAAGCTTCAAGGAGAATAAGCCTGCCCGAGAGAAATCCCCCTGACAGGCTTATATTCAGAATATTCAGAAGGCTAAGCGGGCGAAGTATCCACGCCAACCCACTCGATGCTTCCATCGAGCAGTTCCTGTTCCTTCCAAATCGGCACGCGAGCCTTCACCCGGTCAGCCACCAGCTCGCAGGCATCAAACGCGCGGCCACGGTGAGCAGCCGCCGCCATCACGGTCAGAGCCGACTCGCCAATAGCAATCGGACCCACGCGGTGCACAGCCCACAGACGCACGCCATCCAGCTCGGCGGCAACCTCAGCGGCAACCTCGGCAATATACTCACGAGCCTGCGGATGCGCGCTGTAAGACAGCCCGCGCACCGCGCTACCATGATCATGGTTGCGCACAATGCCGTCAAAAATTACCAGGGCACCCATGGCATCAGTCATAACCTCAGCCTTAGCCGCCGCGTACAGCGGTTCCAGGGGAGCCTCCGTAATATCAGTGAACACCACGGTCGAGCCGCTCGGCTCAGCACCGTGCGCGCCCGAGTGGTCCAGGGATTCTTCCTTCTGCGGCTTAGTGGTCATGGTAGTCCTCCATCTGACGGCAAATGTGCTCAACAAGCGGGTCGAGGGTCGCCACGCCGTCCTTCACGCCACCGCGCGAACCGGGCAGGGTCATCACGAAGGTACGGTCAATGACGCCCGCCACGCCGCGTGAAAGCACCGCCGCAGGAACGTTCTTCAGACCGTTCTTCCAGAAGGCATGCATGATGCCGGGAACTTCCTTATCCAGGTGGGGGCGTACAGCCTCCACGGTCTGGTCGTCAGAGTTCAGACCGGTACCACCGCTGGTCAGGATGAAGGTCGGCAGGGTGCCGTTCTTCTTTCCCTCGGTGACCAGGGTGTTGAAGTACTCGACGATATCGCGGTCTTCAATGACCACAGCGTCCGGGGTGTCGAAGCCGCGCGAGCGCAACCATTCCACGGCGATGGGGCCGGACTTATCCTCGTACACGCCGCGGGCTGCGCGGGTGGAGGCGACAATGACCAGACCGGTCAGGTTCTCCGGCATGGTGTAGTCTTCGCTACTCATTGGCTTTCCTTTTCTGTATCTATCAGGTGACAGTGGGGTCGGTGGGGTCGGTGTGCCGCCGGAGCTTAGGAGCCCTCGCGGACGGACCAGTCGCCGGACTTGCCGCCGCTCTTCTCCAGAACACGGATATCGGTGATGACGGCGTGCTTATCGACTGCCTTAATCATGTCGAAAACGGTCAGCGCTGCCGAGGAGACGGCGGTGAGCGCCTCCATCTCTACGCCGGTGACGCCGCGGGTCTTCACGGACGCCTCAATACGCACGAAGTCGGTGCCCCGCTCAAAGTCCACCGTGATCTTGCCCAGGGGCAGCGGGTGGCAGAGGGGAATGATTTCCGGGGTGCGCTTAGCACCCATAATGCCGGCAACACGTGCAACCGGAAGCGCGTCGCCCTTGGGCAGGTCTGCATCAAAAATCATGGCGATGACGTCTTCGCGGGTGCGCACGGTTGCCTCCGCCAGGGCGGTGCGGGTGGTGACCGACTTCTCCGTAACGTCCACCATGTGTGCTGAGCCGTCGGCGCGCACGTGGGTCAGTTCCTGGTTGGGCTGCGAGGTAGAGGTCATCGTTTCTCCTGGCTTCAGCGCGGTATTCTTCTGCCGCGAATCGTTACTTAGTATGAGTCTCAATTATTCCTTGTCGTTCACGCAAGGAACAACGCGGGTGTGTTTCGCTTAGTTATCGGTGAGGCGAATGCGGTGGTAGGGCACTGCCTCTCCCCCGGTGTAGGTGGTTCCGGGCGCCAGCTCGATGAGCACGTCCGCCTGGGCGGCTCGGTGTAGCAGGTGCGAGCCTGAGAGGACGTCCGGGTAGAGCTCCACCCGGTAGGTTCCGGGTTCCACCTCGACCATGGCGAGGGTGCCGCGCAGGAACTGGCGTTTGGCCGCCGGTGCGGTGAGCGGGGTTTCGGTGACGAGCACGCCTCGCGGTGCGTTATTCAAGGTCGCTTGTTCGGAGGCGACCGCGTAGGGCACACCGTAGGGACCGCCAGCACGCAGGTAGGGGCGCAGAATCAGCGCGTACGAGATGAGCGTGCTCACTGGGTTTCCGGGGAAGGAGATCATGGGCACGCGGTGGCCCTTGAAGTCGAGCAGGTTCACGCCCTGGGGGCCGCCGGGCTGCTGGCTGACGTGGCCAAACCAGGAGACGGGCACCAGAATATCGGCTTCGTGTGCCTTGGCGATGGCGTTACGGACCACCTCGTATTTGCCGTGGCTAATACCACCCGAGGTGATGATGATGTCCGGTTTGAAGCTCTCGTACTCTGCTACGAGGCGGTGCACCAGCTCTACCGGGTCGTCACCGATAGCGATGCGGCGCACCTCCGCTCCGTCTTCGCGGAGCATGGCGGTGAGCATGGGTCCGTTGGCGTCAAAAATCTGGCCCTGGCCAAGTTCCTGAGTGGTGGCGCTTCCATCTTCTTCAACGCCGGAGAGGATCTCGTCGCCGCCGGTGCACACGAGCACGCGAGGACCAGCCGCAACGGTCAGGCGTGCGTAGCCCTGGGATGCGAGCGCACCAAGCATGGCGGGGGTGATGCGTTCACCGGCGCGTGCGAGGACCTGGCCGGTGACGACGTCTTCGCCGCGGCGGCGCACGAATTGTCCGGGCTTGCCGGGGGCGAGTTTGACCTTTTCGCTGGGGCGGCCGAAGGACTCGGGTAGGTCGGGATATTCGATGCGTTCAGACTGTTCGACGGGGATGACGGCGTCGTAGCCCTTAGGCATGGGCGCGCCGGTCATGATGGGGTAGGTCAGGTCGTCAGAGGAGCGGGAACGTTGGAGGGGGCGGCCAGCGGGGATTTCGCGTCCGACGGTGAAGATGCGGTCTTCGCGTTCTGCGGCTTCGGCGGTGAGGGCGTAGCCGTCCATTTGGGAGTTGTCGAAGCTGGGTACGTCCATGCGTGCGGTGACGTCTTGGGCGAGGATGCGTCCTGCCGCGTGGTAGAGGGGAACCGTTTCTGCGGTGCCGATGAAGACTTCGCGCAGCAGTAGCGCCAGGTAGGCGCGGTATTCCTCGGTGCTGGGGGTTCCGTTGAATTCGGGGGCAATCATGGCGGTTCCAATCGTGCGGCGGCGGTTATGACTAGTGTAGATGTGTGTTTGTGGGCTGGTAAATGCAGTTTTGCCTAAGGACCGGTGTGTGCCGGCCGGTATGTGGGGCAAGTGACGAAGCGGCTTATCGGGTGCTTTCGCGTAGTTTTTTGAGGGCGCGAATCAGGCCGAGGATCCCAAATATTCCTAGGTAGAGGCTGATGAGTATCAGGGCGCTTCCGAGGGCGCTGGGGATGTCGCTGCTGTTGATGGCTAGGTCGATGGCGAGGGGTATGGTTTGGGTTTTTCCTTGGACGTTGCCGGCGAAGGTGACGGTTGCGCCGTATTCGCCGAGGGCGCGGGCGAAGGAGAGCAGGAAGGCAGTGGCGAGGCCGGGCGCGGCGAGGGGCAGGAGCACTTTGAAGGTGATTTCTGCGGGTTTAGCGCCTTCGACGAGGGCGATTTCTTCGTATTCGCGGGGAATAGCCTGCAGGGTGGTGACCGCGGTGGCAACGAAGAAGGGTAGGGCGACGAAGACCTGGGCGATAATCACCGCGTTGGGGGTGAAGGGGATAGAGATTCCTGCCTGGTAGAGGTAGGTGCCGATCATGCCTTTGCGTCCCCAGAAGAAGAGCAGACCGAGTCCGGAGACGACCGGGGAGAGAATCACCGGGGTGTAGATGATGGCGTAGAGGACCGATCCGAATCGGTGTAGCCGCGAGCGGTTGAGCACTTTAGAGAGCACGAGCGCCAGGGGTGCGCCAAGAAGCCCGCAGATGAGGGTGGAGGCGGCGGCGGTGCTGAGTGAGAGGTTCGCCGCTCCGAGCACCTGCGGGGTGAAGATGCTGCCGAGCTGTCCCCAGGGGATGTTGAGGAAGAGCCCAAGGAGCGGTCCGGCAATGAGGAAAATGCCCAGCGACGCCGGAACCAGGAAGAGCACAGGCACGGAGGCGAAGAGTCTGCTTCCGGGTGTGCGTGAGGTTCCGGCGTTGCGATGGGTAGCGGTAGTGTCTGTCATGGGTGGTGAGACGCGGGTTGTTCCCTACTGTGGCGGTGTTGAATTACTGTGCGGTGTTGAAGCCGTACTCGGTGAGGATTTTCTTCGCCTCGTCGGAGTTCTTCAGCCATTCGTTGAACTTCTTCGCGGTTTCGGAGGAGGAGCCGGTCTTGCTGAGCGCTGCGGGGTATTCGTTGCGTTCCACATCGGTCAGCTCGACGGATCCGAGGTTGACACCCTTCTTCTTAGCGGCGGCGAGGTCGGTGGTGTAGATGAAGCCCGCATCGGCGTTACCGGTGGTGACCTTGGTGGCTACGTCGGTGACCTTGCTTTCGGTGGTTGCGTTCTTGAGGGTGATGTCGTGCTTCTTCAGTTCCTGGTGGGCGATGGTGCCGCAGGGAACGTCTTCTTTGCAGACTGCGACGACGCCGTCGGTGGTCTTGAGGTCGTCGAGGCTGTTGATCTTGCCGGGGTTGCCTTCGGCGGTGACGAGCACGAGCTTGTTGGTGACCAGAACGTTGGTTTTGGAGTCGGAGAACTGGTCGAGCTTCTTTGCTTTGTCCATGTTCTTGGTGTCTGCGGTGATGAGCAGGTCGGGGGTTGCGCCCTGTTCGATCTGGTTGACGAGCTTTGCGGAGCCTTCGTAGACGAAGGTGACGTCTACGCCGGGGTTGGCGGCTTCGTATGCCTTTTCGAGGTCTGCACCTGCGTTGTTCAGGGAGGCGGCGGCGAAGACTTCGACCTTGCCGGAGGCAGCCTGGCTACTCGATGCGGAGGCAGTGGACGAAGAGGAGCTCTGGGTGGCGCCGCATCCGGTGAGGGCGAGGGTTGCGGCGGCGAGCGCGCTGAGGGCCGCGAGGGGGGTCTTCATGAGGTATTTCCTTGGTTAGTTCGTACTGCTATTGAAGGTGAGGTGCGTCCATGTGCGGGCTCTGTATGACGTTCCGTGTACGTCCCTAGCTTGTACACGCGGCGTTACTTCGTCGTGGTTGTCTGCCGTGGCGCAGTTGTAACTTACCCTGCACACACTATGTACGGGGCGCCGGAACATGGAATAATCATATTGTCACCTGAAATATGCAAATTTTCCACATAGGTTTTACATGGCGTACACGGCAAATTCGGCCTCTTCTGAGCTCATTGCGGGCCCAACGTTAAGCACCTTATCTTCTGCGGAGGGTAACGGGGCTGCTTTTATTACGCCCGAAAAATCTGAGAGTGGCGTAAAGGTCGAGCGTAAGCTCCCGAATATTACGAACAGCGGTCCGCTCTTGGACCGTTGGGGTCGCGTGGCGACTGATCTTCGTATCTCTCTGACCGATAAATGTAATCTTCGTTGCATTTATTGCATGCCGGCGGATGGTTTGCAGTGGCTTCCCAAGGAGAATCTGCTCTCCGCCGAGGAGATTGCGCGCCTTGCCGATATTGCGATTACTGAGCTGGGCGTTGAGGAGATCCGCTTTACCGGTGGCGAGCCGCTGGTGCGCGCCGATTTGGTGGACATTATTTCCCGTATCCATCAGGCGCATCCGGATGTTCCGCTTGCTATTACAACGAACGGTATTGGTTTGGAGAAGCGTGCCGCCGCCCTGGCGGAGGCTGGTCTGACCCGCATCAATGTTTCTCTGGATACGATTTGCCGTGAAACCTTTGCCGAGTTGACCCGCCGCGATAAGCTCGATGCCGTGCTCAAGGGTATTGACGGTGCTGCCGAGGCTGGTCTGTGGCCCATCAAGATTAATGCTGTGCTGATGCCGGGTCTGAATGATGATCAGGCTCCGGAGCTTCTGCGCTGGGCGTTGGCGGGTGGCTATCAGCTGCGTTTTATTGAGCAGATGCCGCTGGATGCAGATAACCGTTGGACCCGTGAGGGCACGATTACCGCCGCTGAGATTCGTGAGAAGCTGTCGGCTGAGTACGTCCTGGGTTCGGTGGCTGAGGCGCGTGGTGACTCCCCCGCTCAGCTGTGGGAGGTGTACCCGCTCGGTACTGCCCTGGATGATGCGGGCTTCCCCGTCGACGGTACCGAGTCTCTGGGTCGTGTGGGCATCATCGCCTCGGTGACGGAGTCGTTCTGCAATGCGTGCACCCGCACCCGCCTGACGGCGGACGGCAAGATTCGCTCGTGTTTGTTCTCTGACACTGAGACTGACCTGATGCAGCTTCTACGTTCCGGTGCTGACGATCAGCAGCTGGCTCTGCGTTGGCGTGAAGGCATGTGGTTCAAGCCGCGCGCTCACGGCAAGGAAGACGCTGACTTCGATATTGAGGAGTTCGCCAAGGCGAGCCGCTCGATGAGCGCTATTGGCGGCTAAGGAAACTACCCTATTTATTAGCCGGATATACACCCAAATATGCGTGGGACAAGGTCTTTTACTGCCACCTTACCCCCTGGCTTTCGGCTACCCTACTCAGAGTTTATTCAAGGATTGAGGAGCATTATGCAGGTTCATTTTTTCGCTGCCGCGCGTTCTGCGGCGGGTACCGCGCAGCTGTCGGTGCCCCTGGCTGAGCTGCCGTCTGCAACTCTTGGCGCGCTGATTGAGCATCTGGGCCAGAGCTTGGAGGGCACAACCCCTTCGGGTCTGACTCTTGCGCAGGTCATGGAGCAGTGCTCGTTCCTGGTCAATGGTGCCCGTTCTGATGCGCAGGCTCCGCTGCAGGATGCCGATCGTGTGGACTTTCTGCCTCCCTTTGCGGGTGGATAATGCGGGCGGATAAGATGCCCGGTTCCCGGCTCCCCGCCGAGGGCGATTTTTCGTGCGCCGCGGTCGTAGTTGCCGGAGGCGCTTCTCGCCGCCTGAACCACGTGCCGAAGGCGTCTCTGTCTGATGGCACGAATACCCTGCTGGGTTGTGCCCTGGAGGCGGTGGCCACCGCATCCCCGCGCGTGGTGGTGGGTCCGGAGAGCCTACCCTTGCCGTCGGGGGTGTTGCGCACTCGTGAGGATCCGCCGTTTTCGGGTCCTGCTGCGGCGATTCATGCCGGGTTGGAGTGTATTGCGGCCGATTGCGAGCGCTCTCAGGTGCCTCTGCCCGAATGGTGCCTGATTTTGGGTGTGGATACTCCGCGTGTTGCCCCGGCGGTTCAGCAGCTGATTGCTGCGGCGCGAAATGCTGAGCGCGCGGCGGGCTTCTCCCCCACCGATTCTGAATCATCTGCAGGTTTCTGGGGTGTCGCTGAGGGCATCTATCAGCCCCTGGTGGGTATTTACCATTTTGAGGCGATCCGTTCGGTCTTTTCGACCGGCACGACTGACGCTTCTGTTCGTTCTTTTTTGCGCCGTTTGAACCCCGCGGCGGTGGAGATGTCTGCCGCTGATACCGCCGATGTTGATACGTGGGAGCAGGCGCAGGCTCTTGGCTATACGACTTCGCTCTGGTCGAGTTATTAGCATCTGAGGCGCGCGGGAGCGCTAGTTGCCAAGCTACGAGTACCCTAGTGGTAGGTCTCAGTTCTTAACGCCCGACCCGGCGATGTTTTTGAGCTCGCGCGCTGTTGCGCGTCCCGCACACACTTTTACGAGGTACGATGTCTCACCATATTCCTTCTGTTTCGTGGCAGCAGGCCCGTCAGATTCTGCATGAGGAGGGCCAGCAGGTTGCGCCCCATGTTAAGACGGAATCTTTGCCGCTGTTGGCGACGATTGGCCATTATTTGGCGGCCGATATTTATTCGGTGATGCCGGTGCCCCACTACAGCTCTTCCGCGATGGACGGTTACGCTGTGGCGGGTGTGCCTCCGTGGCGTCTGGTGACTCCTGCGTACCCGGAGGATTCTCGCGCGAATATTCACCGTCTAACGGTGCCGATTGCTCCGGGTGAGGCGACCCCAATTCTGACGGGTGGCTTGATCCCGGAGGGCGCGGAGGCGATTGTGCGTGAGGAGCATTCGCGTCTGTATGAAGGTGCGGAGGGTTCTTCGCATCCGGGCGTGAGCGCTCATTTGGAGACTCAGGCGAGCATTCATTACTTGGATATGGCGGAAGGTTTTGAGCCTCCGGCACCGGGTGCTGATATTCGCCATGCTGGTGCTGAGCTGGAGCGTGGCGAGCTGTTGGCGCGCCACGGTGACCGTGTGTCTGCTCGTATGGCTGCGTTTTTGGGCACGAATGGTTTTGATGAGTTGCCGGTGTATGCTCCGATTCCGGTGCGTTGCGCGTTTACGGGTAATGAGGTCATTACGTTTGGTGTGCCTGCGCCGGGTCAGGTGCGTGATGCGTTTGGCGGCTTTATGGAGCATGCGATTATTTCTGCGGGCTGCGAGGCGCGCCCTTCAATTCGTCTGGCGGATGTTGAGTCCGAGTTCCGCACATTCTTGTCTACGTCGACGGCTCGTGTGCTGGTGTTTACGGGCGGGTCAAGCACCTCGGGTGTTGATTTGGTGCGTAAAGTGCTCAACGATATGGGCGCAACCTATCTGTTTGAGTCGGTGGATGTGCGTCCGGGTCATCCTGCGTTGGCTGCGCGTTTGCCGGTTCCGGAGACGGGCCCGAATTCGGGTCGTGAGCGTTTTGTGTTGGGTCTTCCGGGTAATCCTTTGGCTGCGTACACGGCTTTGTATTCGTATTTGCCGCCGCTTTTGGCTGGTATGAGGGATATGCCTCTTCCTGAGCTGGATTCGGCAGTTCTGGGTGATCCGGTGGATACTTTGCGTAAGCCGGCAGGGGCTCGTCTGCTTCCGGTGTCGGTGCGTGATGGTGTGGCGTATCCTCTGCCGAAGTCGGCGTCGCATATGCTGTCCTCGTTGGCGGCGGCTACTCACTGCGCGGTGTTGGATGATTCTTCGGTGCGGGGTTCTGCGCATGAGGTGGGGGCTCGCGTTCCGATTATTCCGGTGCTGTAGACCGGTACGATAAATCGGTGCGTTTGACAGCACAGGGGAAAAGCGTTTTTTCTGGTTTTTGAGGCCACGTTAGCCCCCGTGAAGAAGGTATAGTAGAGAGATATGTCAATCGTTTAGCATAACGAAGGGAGCCCCCATGGCAAAGCCCAAACTCAGCGACGTTGCAGCCCTAGCGGGCGTCTCCCCGACCACAGTCTCCCGCGTACTCAATAACCGCGGCTACCTGAGCGAAAATACCCGCACCAAGGTCCACGACGCGATGCGGGAACTCGGCTATCGACCCAATGCCATCGCCCGCAGCCTGCAGGGTCAGCGCTCGCAGATGGTGGGCCTCATCTTCCCCACGGTTGCGAACCCCTTCTACGGGGAGATGGTGTACCGCCTCGAAAGCTACCTTGCCGAAGAGGGCTACCGGGTCATTCTCTGCAATAGCGACGATCATCCCGAGCAAGAGAAGCGCTACCTGGAGATGCTCTTCTCCAATCAGGTGGACGGCATCATCAGTGGCGCCCACTCAGACGCGCTGGTTAACATTCCGCATGCACAGGCTCCCCTGGTGACCGTAGACCGTCTCGAAAGCGGTTTCTACCCGAATATTCGCTCCGATAACTACGGAGGCGCTCGCGCCGCCACGGAGCACCTCATCGCCACGGGTGCGCAGAATATTGTGCACGTGACATCAACCCTGGGTGAGCACAATGAGCGTCAGCGCGGATACCGTGAGGCAATGCTCGAAGCCGGACTCATGCCGGAGTTCCTGGAGCTGGGCTTCCGTCCTTCACTGGGTATTAAACGTGAGGTGCTCTACCGCTACCTTGATGAACGCGCCGATAGTCCGGAGCCGGTGGACGCGGTCTTTGCCTCCAACGATAATTACGCCGCGTTGGCGCTGGGCTGGGCGCGCGCACGCGCTATTCGTGTTCCGGAGGATTTCCAGGTGATTGGTTACGATGGCACGCAGAGCGTTCAGCTGCTCATGCCGGAGTTGGCGACCGTGGTTCAGCCGATTGAGGGCATGGCAGAGCGTACCGCGCAGCGTCTGCTGGAGCTCATTGAGCTACAGCAGCAGGATTCCCCCGCCGATCAGGTTCCTCCGATTACGCAGGCAGCTGATGTACTCCCCGTTGAGCTTCATTTGGGGACTACGGTGCGCACTATTCCAGCGTTGGACCAAATTCAGCCTGATACCTCTGCCCCGGACGAGCTGCAATAAGATTATTCAAGAATTATAGAAACATAAAAACCGCCCCACCGTGCGAGTGCTCACGGTGGGGCGGCTTTTGTATATACATTTATCGGTTTGTATTAGCGCCCGGAAGTTTTAGGAGTTGCGCTGCACAATTTCGGTGGGGCCGGTACCGGGGTAAACCATGCCAACGGCGTGCGCCTTGGAGAAGATACCGTGGAGCGGGCCGAGGGAGAAGAATCCGCGGCGCTCGTAGAGGCGAGCGCTGTCGTAGGTCGAGGCTTCAAGGTAGGCGGGGTAGTCGCCGATGCGTTCGGTGCCGTAGTCAAGTAGCTTCGAGCCGATGCCGCGACCGCGGTACTCTTCGAGAACACCGATATTGAAGAGGTACCAGTGCTTGTAGGCGGGGCGGTACTTGAGCAGATGCAGCTCCATCGTGATGGCTCGCATCAGGGTTTTACAGCCGAGAGCCTTGTAGTAGGCGCCTATCTGCTTGAGTTCGTTGAGGAAGGATCCTTCCTGGGATTCGGGGGTGCTCCAGAGGCAAACACCCACAATCTTTCCAGTGGATTCGTCGATGGCGATGTCGATACGTCCGCGATCCTGGAAGTTGCCGTAGACCTGCAGGGTCATAATGGCGCGGAGTTTGGCGAGCTCCTGTCGGCGGCTACCGCCCGCGATGATTGCCATCATGGCAGGGTCACCGTCGAATGCGGCAATCAGCACTTCGAGCGCGTCAGCATATTCATGAGGCTCGGCGGTGCGGACAGTATAGGAAGCTAAGGTCATATTCACCCTTTACAAAAGCTTGAAAGTATACATAAATATTAGCTGGATTATTCACTCCTGGCCAATAAATCATGCCTTATCAATACATTTTTCACAGTTATGCACTAAATGTGCATCGACTAATATTGCACCATTATGCATAATTTTTGCGCATATTTATTCATAACCATTTTTCACACTTTTGCAGGAAAAAATGTACACCCCGCACCAACTCTAGGAAGAGGGGTACGGGGTGTACATCACGTTGAGGTTATCTACTCATTAAGAGTGCAGACTATGCGTTAGCCTTTGCCTTCAGTGCAACCTTCAGCAGCGAATCTGCGCTGGTCACCGATGCGCCCGAAGCCTGAACATCTTCAACCGAAGCAGCCGCCTTCTTGGCGTTGGTAATCACCATGGGGGTTGCCAGCGGGTAGCCAGCAGCCTTGATGGCGGGGATATCGAACTCAGCGATGACGTCGCCGCGCTTGACGGTGTCACCCTTAGCAACCTTGGGCTCGAAGTGCTTGCCGTCGAGTTCAACGGTGTCCATGCCGATGTGCATCAGCAGATCCAGGCCGTCCTCGGTGCGCAGACCGTATGCGTGGCCGGTAGGGAATGCAACGGTGATCTTGCCGTCAGCCGGTGCGTAGAGCTTACCTTCGGTGGGCTCCACTGCGGTGCCTGCACCCAGTGCGCCGGAGGAGAAGGTGGGATCCTTGACGTCAGCCAGCAGAACCACGGAACCGACCATGTGGGAACCGATTTCGACGCTCTCGCCAGCCTCAGATGCTACAGCGGCGGCGGGAGCTGCGGCAGCAGCTACGGTGGCAACGGGAGCGGCAGCAGCGGGTGCAGCGGGTGCCTCAGTGTTGCCAGCCTCAACCTTCTTACCCCAGATAAAGGAGGCAACGAAAGCGATAACGGTGGTCAGGATGAGGCAGCCGAAGAAGCCAGCCCAGCCCGCGCCGGTAGTGGGGCTAATGGAGGGGAAGCCGATGTAACCAGCGGCGCCCAGAGCAATTGCCTTCACATTCAGGATGGAAGCGACCATTGCACCGATACCTGCGGAAACAATAGCAATGTAGAAGGGCCAGCGCAGAGCCAGGTTCACACCGAACATTGCGGGCTCAGTAATACCCAGGAATGCCGAGGGTGCAGATGCCGAAGCAATACCCTTAATCTTCTTGTTCTTGGTGGTCAGCGCAACACCGGCTGCAGCAGCACCCTGCGCCACGTTAGACATCGACGCGACAACAAAGATGAAGGAACCACCGGTAGCCCACAGGCTCATCTCGATGGGCGGGAATGCCTGGTGCATACCGGTCATCACGATGAATGCGTAGAAGGTACCGAAGACCAGACCGCCGAGCGGGCCGGCAACGGTGTAGAGCCAGTTCACGCCCTCGCCCAACCAGGTACCCAGCTGGAACATCGGGGGACCGACCAGAATAAAGGTCAGGAAGCCGGTGATGAGGATGGTCAGAGTGGGGGTGAAGATGAAGTCGATGGTGCCCTTGAGGACCTTGTGGAAGAACTTCTCGATATTCGCCAGGATGAAGGCGACCAGCATAATGGGCAGCACGGTACCCTGGTAACCCGCTTGCTGAACCTGCAGACCGAAGAGGTTCCAGTACTTCATCGGGTCGGTGCCTTCAGCACCCGCCAGGGATGCTGCGACACTGTAGCCGTTCATTAGGGCCGGGGAAACCATCGCGGCACCCATGGTCATGCCCAGGTAAGGATTACCGCCGAAGACCTTGGTTGCGGAGAAGCCAACCAGCACGGGCAGGAAGGCGAAGGGAGCTGCGGAGAGCAGGTTGATGATGTCTGCAAAGTCAGCCCACTCGGGGTGCATTGCGATGAAGCTCTCGGGACCAAAGATACCCTTGGAGGTCAGCACGCTGTTGATTGCCATCAGCATACCGCCACCGACCAGAACCGGAATCAGCGGGACGAAGATATCAGCAATGGTCTTAATGAAGCGGGAAACGATGTTGCCCTGCTTGGAGGCGATTTCCTTGAGATCATCCTTAGATGCTTCGGGTGCGCCAGCGGCGATAAGGTGCTTGTGTACCTCGTTAACGTCGCCGGGGCCGACGATAATCTGGAACTGGCCAGCATTGAGGAAGCTGCCCTTAAGATCCTCGTCGTTGTCGATTGCTGCCTGGTCGACCTTGTCCTGGTTCTTCAGGACGAGGCGAAGGCGGGTTGCGCAGTGTGCGGCTGCAACGATGTTGCCGGCGCCACCGACGTCCTTCAGCACGCGCTGTGCCACTGACTTGTGGTCCACGCTCGCTCTCCTTTGTTTGGAGCACCACCGTATGATGCTTTGTAAATGGGGTGGGGTGACATGTCTGTGTGTGCATGTCATGTATATGTCATACGTTTGACATATCAGATGTAAAACATGGTATCACGGGAAAGTTCTTAAAAGCGAGGGCCCACTCTCCACACGGAGAGTGAGCTCTCAAACATATTCAGAAATTACCGGAAACTACCCGCATAGGCGGCTCCCAACGCCTAGAAAATGGCTTAGAGGCGGCCATACTCCAGGGACAGCACCTCGCCACCGGTCAGGCGGACGCGGCGCTTATCGCCCTTGAAGAAGGTGCGAGCGGTCATAACCTCAGCGCCCATGGAGGCAACCAGCTTGCCACCCACGTACAGTTCGGTAGCCGAACCGTCCACAAGCAGGTCAAACTCGCGAATCTTCGAACGCTTCAGGGTTCGACGGCGCAGGCTGCCACCCTCGGTGTAGCGGGTACCGCCACGGTCCATCTGCACAAAGTCCTTATCCAGAACGATGCTCAGTGCCACGCCGTGAGTGTCCTTGATCTTCAGCTTCACGCACTCGTCAGAGACGTTCACGCGGCCGCGCAGACGGAAGGTCAGGGCATTCTTCAGCTCGACGAGCTTACCCTTCTCCTCCTCGCGGTACAGCGGGGTCATCTTCATCGCGTCGTTCAGCTGCGGAACCGGGCGCTGGAAAATCTTGCCGTTACGCAGGTGCAGCTCACGCGGGTAGGTGAACATGTGCACCCAGCGGTGACTCCACGAGGGCAGGTCGTCCTGGGCTGCGTTACCCAGCCACGCAATCATCACCGGGGCATCGCCGCTCACGGTGTGCGGTGCCTTCGGGTCGGCGGTCAGACCGGTACCGGAGATAGTCTGCGGTGCGTAGAACTCGAAACCGGCATCCAGCTCGGTGAAAGGGGCCTCCACGGTGAACTTGAGGGTCTCGTTATCCAGCGAACCGACAATGTAGCCGCTCTGGAAAATGTTGTTATACTTCTCGCCGAAGGGCTGCATGCCCTGCGGGCTGAAAATCAGCACGTCACGGATCTCGCCGGTCAGCTCATCGCGCATGCTCAGCAGCGAAGGACACTCGTACATGTAGGTGCCCTTGAGGGTCTTATCCTTGATACCCAGCTCACCGCGGAAGGTCCACTCGCGGCGATCAGCGGAGGTGTACACGACCACAGCGCCGGTCAGATCCTCACGCTGAGCGCCAATAACCATCCACCATTCGCCGTTACGTTCAAAGACGTGCGGGTCACGGTAGTGCGCGGTGTAGCCCTTTGCGGGGCCGGAAATCAGCGGGGGCAACTGACGGGTCGGCTTCGCGTCCTCACCAGCGGTTGCGAGAATCTGGTAGGTTTCGCGGTTGCCCTTTTCGTCCTTCACGTTACCGGTGTAGAAGAACTCAAAACCGCCGGGAACCTTAATACCGGAGCCGGAGTAGCAGCCGTGCGAGTCGTAGCGGCTATCGGGAACCAGCGCGGTACCCTCATCGGTCCAGTGGGTCAGGTCCTCGCTCACCGCATGACGCCAGTAGACCATACGCTCCGGGTGCAGGGGCGAGTACTGGTAGAAGGCGTGATAACGCTTACCATCGAAGACCAGACCGTTCGGGTCGTTCAGACGACCCACGGGAGGCGCCAGGTGTAGAGCCGGGTAATCGCGGTCTTCACGAACACCGGCACCGAAAGCGTCCAGGACCTGCTGTGCTTCAGCCGCCAAGTCGCGGGCGGGTCGCTCGGTTGCGCTCTTCTTCTTTTTCTTCTGCTCGCTCATGTCTATCCGCTTTCGTGCAAAGGAATGTCTGGGTTGTCTCATCCCATCATACGGCACCGCTCCCCCGTTACCGGGCTCTAGGAGAGAGGCACCACAGTGCTCTCAGCCTCTCTCATCCGGGGCACAGGATGGTCACAGCGGCTTATACCGCCACCTGCCGAATATGTAGCGTATACCCCGTTTGCTACAGGAGAAAAGAGCGGCTACGGCAAAGCCCCGCACCTCCCCCAGTCTTCATGCCGGGGTAGGTGCGGGGCCGTTAAATGCCGCGAGGCGGCACATCCAATGGATGCACCGCCCGCGTAAGAATCGAGAAGAAGTCGATTACTTGAGGGTGATGGTTGCGCCAGCAGCCTCGAGCTGCTCCTTAGCCTTCTCAGCGTCTTCCTTGGAAACGCCCTCGAGCAGAGCCTTGGGAGCGCTGTCAACCAGGTCCTTTGCTTCCTTCAGGCCGAGGGAGGTCAGGGCACGAACTTCCTTGATCACTGCGATCTTCTTGTCGCCAGCGGACTCCAGGATAACGTCGAACTCGGACTTCTCTTCAGCAGCCTCGCCTGCTGCGCCGCCTGCTACAACTGCAACGGGAGCAGCTGCGGTGACGTCGAACTCTTCCTCGAATGCCTTGACGAACTCGGAAACCTCAACGAGGGACAGTTCCTTGAATGCTGCAATGAGTTCTTCGATGGACAGCTTAGCCATTGTTTGGCTCCTTCACTATCTGGTGCGGGCTGACGCCCGCGGTGTAAA
The DNA here is from genome assembly GCF_001810775.1 of Rothia sp. HMSC062H08. Taxonomy (NCBI): domain Bacteria; kingdom Bacillati; phylum Actinomycetota; class Actinomycetes; order Micrococcales; family Micrococcaceae; genus Rothia; species Rothia sp. HMSC062H08. The sequence continues at coordinate 154,988 of NZ_KV802651.1, read as the reverse complement.
TCTTCAGTACCTACCCGAGAGGGTCGGTCAAATTTAGGGTGCGTTACACGCTATTCGCGTTCACGCTGCTGAGTATCTCAGCGCTGGTGCAGTAGCACGAAAGGGGCTTATGCCTCTTCCGAAGCCTCCTCGGCAGCAGCGGGAGCTGCGCCTTCCTGCTCCTCCAGCTTGACGCGCAGTGCGTCCACAACCTGTGCGATGCGTGCGATGGTAGCCTTTGCACCACCTGCAACCTTGGACAGCAGAACCTCGCGGGATTCCAGGTCAGCGTAGCGCTTGACGTCGTCCTCGGTCAGAGCGGCACCTTCGTAGTAACCGTTCTTCACGATCAGCTGGGGGTTAGCCTTGGCAAAGTCACGCAGGCCCTTAGCAGCATCGATCAGGTCGCCCTTGATGAATGCCAGTGCGGAGGGACCCTGGAGGTGGCCTTCGAATGCGTCGATGCCAGCTTCCTTAGCTGCGATAGCAGCCAGCGTGTTCTTCACCACGGCGTATTCGGTCTCTGCACCGAGTGCGCGGCGCAGCTCCTTGAGCTGTGCAACAGTGAGACCGCGGTATTCGGTCAGGATGACTGCGTTCGAAGCTTCGAAGAGTTCCTTCAGCTCGGATACTGCAGCGATCTTTTCCTGAGTCGCCATGGTAGTTCCTTCTTCCGATTCTTGTAAGGTCGCCGGTAGAGCCTCGAAGCATTTATTGCAAGCAATAAAAAATGCCCCGACGCGTAGGCGTACGAGGCACGATAGACGGCACCCTAAATCAGGGCAACGACTATTCACTTCGAATTACCTACGCGGGCGGCGATTTCTAGTGAAATCTGCTCTTATCAGAACTCTGTTCTTCGTCTCCACCGAGGTGGCGATAAAGGACATAGTTCTAGACCGGCGGTCTTTGGTTCATTCATCATCTCAGGTTAAAGCCCGAGTCGCAAGTTAAAAACGTGATTAAGCGGGATTAATCACTTAAAGACCCCTTTTAAGCCAATTAACCGCTCTTTCTCCAACCTAAAAGGTCCGGTTGAAAAGCCCAGAAACCGTGTTCTAGAGGTAAAAACGCTTTCCGCCCGAGAACAAGAAGCAACGCTCCGCCGCCACACCCAGGTGCACCCGCTCCCCCACACTCAGGAAAGTACTGTTCGGGGAGGTGCCGTTCAAGGTGGCGCCCTGCGCATCCGAGATAAAGAACTCAAGCTCCTGACCAGCACGCACTTGGGCACACATTCGGGTACTCAGCTCAGAATCCGCCGAAGCCCGCCGAGATTCCAGAGGCAGAGACACCGCATCCAACAGACGCGCGCGGTACAGCATGCCACCCACCAGATGGCGGCTACCGAGCACCTGCACCGGCAGAGCATGAGCAGCATCTGCCGCCACGGGGCACAAAGCGGTCGCACGAATCGCCAGCTCGCACCCAGCAGGAAGAGCCTCAGAATCCTCAAGAGCCAATAGGTTCAGCGCGGGCGCCGCCATAAGCTTCGCCACCTGCAGAGTATGCGGATGCGCCAGCAGACGCTCCGGAGTATCCACCTGCACCAGATAACCGGCATCCATCACCGCCACCCGCTGACCCAGCATGAGCGCCTCATTCTGATCATGGGTCACGTACAGGCCCGTAAAACCGTAGCGCTCGTGCAGACGCACAATGTCCGCACGGATACTCGCGCTCATCTGCTCATCCACACTCGCCAGCGGCTCATCAAAAAGAACCACCGGGGCACGACGAATCAAAGCACGCGCAATACCCACACGCTGAGCCTGACCACCCGACAGCTGCGAAGGCTTACGGGACTCCAAACCCTCAAGCTTCAACGCCTCCAGCAGCTCGCGGTAGTAGTCCATATCAACCCCACCCGAGAACGCGCCCAGCCGGATTGGGAAGAGAATATTGTCCTTCACGCTCAGGTGCGGGTACAGAATAGGGCGCTGAAAAACCACACCCACCGAACCGCGCTCTAGAGGCTGACCGGCATAGGTCACCCGACCCGCGCTCGGTTCCTCCAAACCGGCAATAATGCGCAGCAGAGTGGACTTGCCCGTACCCGAAGAACCAACCAGAGAAATCAGCTCGCCGGGGTGAACATCCAGGTCAATCTCGTTTAGAACCGTCGTATCAGTGCCAAAGGTCTTAGCGACACCTCGAATACGCAGGCCTTCAAAAGGCTCCGCCGCGGCAGAAGAGTAGGATGCAGAAGTCATTCCCCCATTATCGCCGAAACTTGTGCCCGGCACGCGTGCAGAAGATAAGCACCGTCATAAAACAGCGCGCGAACCTCGCACCAGAGTCTCATGTGAGCGCCCTAGCTCGGTCGTACCAGCAAACGCCCCTTCAACGCCAAATGCAGCGTACCCACCCACAGGAAAATGAGGAAAGCCGTACCCGCCACCGTTAGCGCAGGACCCACCAACCCCAGCGAGCCAGCAGCCGTCAAGCGAATACCGCTCGCCGCCATGGAAGCCATACCGAACGAGAAACCCCACATGCTCATCGAGAAACCACCCTCAAGAGTCCACGGGAGCAAACGCATCAAGAAGAACAACTGCAGAATGCCATAACCGGTCAGCACCAAAAAGAACCAGTCCACCATACCGCCATTAGCCGCCAGGTACGCGTTACCACCCACAAAAGGCGGCGCCATCTGAATACCAATAATGCCGCGCTCCCCCTGAGGTAGCGGGGCCAGGGTGCGCAGGCGGCTCAGAATCGCGGCCTCGACACTGAACCACGAAATCAGACCCGCACCGAAGAAGAGCATCGCCATATCGTGCCACCCCACAAAACCCATCGCCGTAGCGGTCGCAAAATTTGTCGCCACAGTCGGCAGATACAGCACCGGCGAGGCAGCCTCAGGCACATACCCACCACGCCACGTACCGGCAATGCGGTGAGAGGCAAAGTACAGCTGCCCCACAGCTCCCAGCACCACCAGAGTCAGCGCCGGAACCTCCGCATACGGGTAGAGAGCCGCACCCACCTGCGCCGTCGTCGCCGGAATCAGCGAAAAGAAGCAGGTACGCGCCGGATGCTCCCAAAAACTACGCACCCACGCACGGTACTTCACCACCGAATGAATCAAAAACCCCACAAGGAGCAGCCACACCACAGCGTTAAAAGCCAGGATACTCTCCCCTACCCAATCAGGTGCCATTCCCTTCGACGCACCGGTACGCCAGGCAGCGCCCAAAGCACCGGTGCCCAGCGCTACCGCAAAATAATTGACCGGCACGCTGAGACCGCGACGGGCGCTCTGCTCGCTCTGAAGGGAAGAAGGCATTAGGTTTTACCTCTCATGGTTGTAGGGCAGGTTGGGGACACGCAGCCCCAATATTGTCTCGAGAGCTCCGGGCAGAGATAACGTCAAAGCCAGCTAGAGTCAGAACTCGGGGCCAGAACTCAGAGCCAGAACCCGGGGGCTAAAAATCGCTCTATCGTTTCAATCCTATAAAAAATCGCCCCCGACGCCTAAACGTCGGGGGCGATCACTAGCGAATGCTAGAAGCTACAGGTGCATACCTTAGGCAGCAACGGCAGCCGGATCAACGGGGATACCGGGGCCGAAGGTGGTAGCAACGGTTGCCTTGGAGATGTAACGACCCTTAGCCGAAGAGGGCTTCAGACGGTTAACCTCTTCCAGAGCTGCCTGGAAGTTCTCCTCAAGCTGCTCAGCGGTGAAGGAAGCCTTACCGATGATGAAGTGCAGGTTGGAGTTACGGTCAACGCGGAAGTCGATCTTACCGCCCTTGATGTCTGCAACAGCCTTTGCAACATCCATGGTCACGGTACCGGTCTTGGGGTTCGGCATCAGGTTACGGGGACCCAGGATCTTACCCAGGCGGCCGACCTTGCCCATCATGTCGGGGGTTGCAACCGCTGCGTCGAAGTCAGTCCAGCCGCCAGCGATCTTTGCGATCAGCTCGTCGGAACCAACGTAGTCAGCGCCAGCTGCCTCAGCCTCAGCAGCCTTGGGGCCTGCTGCGATAACGACCACGCGAGCGGTCTTACCGGTGCCGTGGGGCAGGTTCACGGTACCGCGAACCATCTGGTCTGCCTTACGGGGGTCAACGGACAGACGCATTGCAACCTCAACGGTTGCGTCGGTCTTGGTGGAAGAGGTTTCCTTCGCCAGGGCAACTGCCTCAGCGGGGGTGTAGAGCTTACCCTCTTCAATCTTGGCTACAGCTGCCTTGTACGCCTTGCTGCGCTTTGCCATCTGCTTTTCTCCTTATGCAGTTGTGGTCTCGTGAGCCGCGCTCGGCTCTGCCACATCCCGTCCATACGACGGGCATTTACAAGTTCTGTGTAGAAAATCTACGGTGCCGATTACTCGGCTATTCGGCGAACCGAAATTACTCGACGGTGATACCCATGGAACGAGCGGTACCTGCGATGATCTTGGATGCAGCATCCAGGTCGTTTGCGTTCAGGTCGGGCATCTTGGTCTCAGCGATCTCGCGCACCTGAGCCTCGGTCAGCGAACCAACCTTGGTGGTGTGAGGAACAGCGGAGCCCTTAGCAACGCCAGCAGCCTTCTTGATCAGCTGGGAAGCCGGAGGAGTCTTGGTGATGAAGGTGAAGGAGCGATCCTCGTAGACGGTAATCTCAACGGGGATGATGTTACCGCGCTGCGACTCAGTTGCAGCGTTGTATGCCTTGCAGAACTCCATGATGTTCACACCGTGCGAGCCCAGTGCGGGGCCGACGGGGGGAGCCGGGTTAGCGGCGCCTGCCTGGATCTGCAGCTTGATGAGGCCAGTGACCTTCTTCTTGGGAGCCAATGTAGGGTCCTTTTCTTAGCTGGGAACCGACGCACAGGAGCGTACGCCGGCAAGACGGTGACCGTGGCGCGGTCACCCGTGCATCCACATGAAAGCGTGACATGCGCATACACAAACCAATATTCTAGCGTTAATCAGCGACTTAATCCAGCGCCAGCTAGCAGAAAGATTAAACCTCGTCTGCACAACTAATGCCGCTTACAAAGCCGACACAAAATATGAGCCCCGCACCAACAGTGCGAGGCTCATATTCACACGCTAGAAGCGTTAAATCTTTTCGATCTCGGTGAAGCTCAAGGTCACCGGGGTGTCGCGACCGAAGACGGAAATCATCACGACAATCTGCTGGGACTCGCCCTTGATCTCCGAAACGGTAGCGTCCATGCCCTCGAAAGCACCGGACTTCACGCGGACGTTCTCGCCCACGGTGTAGTCGGACTCGATAACGGGCTTGGAAACGGGCAGGCCCTGGCTCTGCTGCTGCTCTTCGAAGACCGGCAGGAGCATGTCGAAAACCTCGTCCATGCGCAGCGGGACCGGGTTGTACGCATCCTGACCCACGAAGCCAGTCACACCGGGGGTGTGGCGGACAACGCCCCACGAGTGGTCGGTCAGTTCCATACGCACCAGAACGTAACCGGGAACGCGCACGCGGCGGATGGTCTTCTTCACGGTGTTCTTGAACTCAACCACGGTCTCCATGGGAACCTGAACCTCGAAGATCTCATCTTCAGCTTCCAGGTTCTGGATACGGGTCTCGATACCGGTCTTCACCTTGTTCTCGTAACCGGAGTAGGTGTGCACCACGTACCAGTCGCCCGCCTGACGGCGCAGCTTGGACTTGAATTCTTCCAGAGCGTCGACTTCCTCAGCCGCCTCAGCAGCTGCTTCAGCCACCTCGACAGCCTCGGTAGCTTCCTCAGCCTGCTGCTCAATAGCCGCAGACTCCTCAGTAGCCTCAGCAGCGGCTACCTCGACCTCTTCAATCTCGGATACCAGTTCCTGCTCGGACACGTCGCTCCTACTTTCTATCGTTAATCATCTAGAGGGGACTCCCACTCACCAATGTGCTGAGGGAAATCACTGATGGGGCACCCCAGATAAGGATGCAGCCTGTACTAGTTACGCTGAATCGTTCCGTTACCGAAAATCCAGAATGCTCCCTGGCCGAAAAGATAATCCAGACCAGAAATAAGCAGGAGCATCACCACGACAAAGAACAGAACTCCGAAGAAGTAACCAACCAGTTCGCGTCCGGTGGGAGTAGTAACCTTCTTCAACTCCGCAATAACTTCACGGAGGAATGCAAAAATACGGCCGAAGAAACCGAGCTTCTTATCGCTCTTCGACGATGCGCCGGGCTTAACAGCCTTCTCGGCGGTAGCAGACGATGCCATTTCTTCTGCCCCTTTCTGAGTCTAAAAAAGTACGCCCGGGGAACGGGCGTACGAAGATGTTATTGAGGCAATAAAAGCAGGGCGGACAGGACTCGAACCTGCAACCTGCGGTTTTGGAGACCGCTGCTCTACCAATTGAGCCACCACCCTTTGAAGCGTTAACTTCAGGTGTGAGAGTTGCTTCTCACTTGTCTACTCCTCCATTGCCTCCTAAGCCGTGGGCTTTAGAGGGGCAAACAATTACACCCTTGCGGGTGCAGAACTAACTGTAAACCATCTTTCGGGGCCGATGCAACTTCAGAATGTAATATTTTTCGAAAAACCTCTTGAGATACCTTGACGAAGGGTTCCGCATCACTACTAGTGGACCGTATCCTAATAAGAGGAATGCCGCACACACCCGCGCCCATCAGGCGCAGATTGGTCCCACACGTGCATTCCCATCACCTATTTCCTTGTCGACTTCACGCCGGCAGCGCACAAGAAGAAAGAGAAGAGAGCCCCATGGCGCGTATTTCAAGCCGCATCGGTGCCATCGCACCCTCCGCAACCCTTGCCGTCGACGCAAAGGCAAAAGCACTCAAGGCTCAGGGACGCCCCGTCATCGGTTTCGGCGCAGGCGAACCGGACTTCCCCACCCCCGCGCACATTGTGGACGCCGCACGCGAAGCGCTCAACGACCCCAAGAACTTCCGATACTCCCCCGCCTCCGGTCTTCCCGAACTGAAGAAGGCAATCGCGGAAAAGACCCTGCGCGACTCCGGCGTAGAGATTGACCCCTCCCAGGTTGTCATCACCAACGGCGGCAAGCAGGCGGTCTACCAGGCATTCGCAACCGTCATCGACGAAGGCGACGACGTTCTGTTGCCCGCACCCTACTGGACCACCTACCCCGAGTGCATCCGCCTGGCAGGCGGCAACCCCATCGAGGTATTCGCCGGTAGCGACCAGCACTACAAGGTCACCGTCGAGCAGCTCGAAGCCGCCTACACCCCCGCAACCAAGGCGCTCATCTTCGTTTCCCCCTCCAACCCGACCGGTGCCGTCTACACCGAAGAGGAAACCCGCGCCATCGGCGAATGGGCTCTGTCCAAGGGCATTTTCGTGCTGACCGATGAAATCTACGAGCACCTCACCTATGACGGTGTTCAGGCAGTCTCCATCCTGAAGGCTGTACCCGAGCTCGCTGACCTGTGCGTCATTCTCAACGGCGTGGCAAAGACCTACGCCATGACCGGTTGGCGTGTGGGTTGGATGATTGGCCCGCGCGACGTCATCGCCGCAGCCTCCAACCTGCAGTCCCACATGACCTCCAACGTCAACAACATCGCCCAGCGCGCAGCCCTTGCCGCACTGACCGGTCCGCAGGACGACGTGGAAATCATGCACGCAGCTTTCGACCGCCGCCGCCGCACCATCGTAGATGGTCTGAACGCTATTGAAGGCGTGCACTGTCCCGTACCCACCGGCGCGTTCTACGCCTACCCGGACGTACGCGAACTGCTCGGCAAGGAAATTGAAGGCGTACGCCCGCAGACCACCGCAGAGCTGACCGAGCTCATCCTCGAAAAGGCTGAGGTCGCCGTAGTTCCCGGCGAGGCATTCGGTCCCAGCGGCTACCTGCGCCTCTCCTACGCCCTGAGCGACGAGGACCTGGCGGAGGGCCTGGACCGCTTGCAGAAGTTCCTCGGTCAGGCACGCGACTAGTTCCGTCCCCCCCCCTGACCGCGCCCGCTGAACCGTGCAACTCACCTCTGTGGGGACGGCAGATCAGTGGGGACTGCAGTTCGGTAGGGAGGGCGGTTCAGACGTGGGATGAACCGGCACAAAACGATCAATCACAGGGTTATTGACCGTTTCTTGCTCTAAAAACCGGGAATCCCACAAAGATTTAAAAATATTTTTAAAACGTTCGAGGCCTCCCGCATCTTTTCGGATGCGCGGAGGCCTCGTTTGCCTCTTCGGTGCCATAGGTGGGAAGCGGCGGCTATTTGTGTTTCAAACCCAAACATACAGGTTTCAAAAACCTGAACTTTTATGCCGCGATTTGGGCATTCCCACGCCTTTCCACCACTACCAACACAACCCAAACACCGCTAAAATAGAGACCAAGAGAACGACCTCCCGACCGGCACACATTCCCGTGCCAAAATCGCGGAGGTCATAGTTATATACGCGCGCACAACACCCCAATGCGCAGACATCAACAAGGAGCCAATATGAAGATCGGTCTGCTTACTTCCGGCGGCGACTGCCCCGGCCTGAACGCTGTCATCCGCGGCGCCGTGCTCAACGGTGTCAAGAAGTACGGCTACGAATTCGTCGGCTTCCGCGATGGCTGGCGAGGCGTCGTTGAAGGCGACTACATGGACCTGCCCCGCCAGAAGGTCCGCGGCCTGGCATCCCAGGGCGGCACCATCATCGGTACCTCCCGCACCAACCCCTTCGACGGCCCCAACGGTGGCCCCGAGAACATCGAAATCATGATGGAACGCCACGGCATCGACGCAATCGTCGCTATCGGTGGTGAAGGCACCCTCGCAGGCGCAAAGCGTCTGGCAGACGCAGGCCTGCCCGTCATCGGTGTTCCCAAGACCATCGACAACGATTTGCGCGCAACCGACTACACCTTCGGCTTCGACACCGCAGTGTCCATCGCAACCGAGGCAATGGACCGCATCCGCACCACCGGTGAATCGCACCACCGCTGCATGGTCGCAGAGGTCATGGGCCGCCACGTCGGTTGGATCGCCCTGCACTCCGGTATGGCTGCAGGTGCACACGCAATCCTGATCCCCGAGGTCAAGGTCTCCATGGAGCAGGTTGCAGAGTGGGTCAAGGAAGTACACGACCGCGGCCGCTCTCCCCTGGTTGTTGTGGCTGAAGGCTTCATCCCCGAAGGCTTCGACGACGTCATGGCAAACAAGGGTACCGAGAAGGACGGTCGTCCCCGCCTCGGTGGTATCGGTGAGTACATCACCCACGAAATCGAGAAGATGACCGGCGTCGAAACCCGTAACACCATCCTGGGCCACATCCAGCGCGGTGGCGCACCCACCGGCTACGACCGCGTGCTCGCAACCCGCCTGGGCATGGGCGCAGTCGACATGGTCGCTCAGAAGCAGTGGGGCAAGATGGTCTCCGTTCAGGGCACCGAGATCAAGTACGTACCCCTTGAAGAGGCACTGGACGGTCTGAAGTCCGTACCTCAGGAACGTTGGGAAGAAGCAGCCGTCCTCTTCGGCCGCTAAACCCCGCAAGCTCAGCAAGCTCAGCAAGCTCGCTGAGCACTCATACTAAAACCGCGGAGGCGGGCACTCGCAACGAGTGTCCGCCTCCGCGGTTCTAGTTGGGATGGGTTCTAGTTCAGGCGGTTTTGGGTCGGGGAGCGCCTAGCGCTTCAGGAAGTCCTGACCCGCCAAAGAACGACGCGCCACCTCACCGGACTCCGGCGAAACCACCGTCGTCTGAGCCACCGCGTACTCGGTCGCCGGCGCCGGCGAACCATCGGGCAGGAAATCGCCGCCATCAACCGCACGCAAAGGCGCCTGCGGGTCAACGCCGCGTTTAATCACAGCCAGAGCAATCGGGCCCGCCTCGTGATGCAACGCCACTGAGGTAATACGACCGACCGGGCGGGACTTGCCCTCCACGAACAGCTCACTACCTGCCGCCGGCAGGGTGTGCTCCGAACCGTCAATATCCAAGAACACCAGGCGGCGCGGCGGGCGGCCCAGGTTATGCACACGAGCCACCGTCTCCTGCCCCTTGTAGCAGCCCTTATCAAAATGCACCGCCGTACGGGTGTAATCCAGCTCCTGCGGGATGGTCTTATCGTCAGCCTCGGTGCCATAGCGGGGGCGCCACGCCTCAATACGCAGAGCCTCCGCAGCCCACAGACCCGCAAAACGCGCGTCCGAAGATTCAGCCAGGGCGGGCAGAACAGAGCGCGGCACGATGCTCAAGAAACGCACGTAGTCCGCACCCGGGTGAGCATCGCCCGCCTCATCGTAGCGGTAGCTACCCGGTGCCGGAGTGTGCCAAGGGTCCTCCCACACCAGCGGCTTGCACTCAGCGAGCGCCGGATGCACCGAACCGTCCTGCAGGATCGGGTTGCGGGCGCTCTCCAGCACCGCATACTCGTCGCTGAGGTTCTGCACCTCAACGCGCATCATGAACTTCATGCGGTTTAGGTAATCGGTCAGCGGCTGAGCCTGGTAGCCCTCAACGATCAGCCAGAGCGCCTCGCCGTCTTCAATTGCGGCGGGTGCGTACTCCACGCGGCCCTGAGGGGAAAGCAGCAGGAACTCGCGGCTCTCCCCGGCGGTCATACCGGTCAGAATCTGCGAGGCGATAGAAGTCAGCCAGGTCTGGCGGTCCGCACCCTCAATGCGCACTACGCCCAGGCAGGAGCGATCCACTAGCACCAGCGGTTCGCTTGCCTCGGCGGAGCGGTCGAAGCTGAGGGCGCGCTGCTCCAGCATGGGGTTGCCGTAGTGTGCGGCGACGCCGGCATCCAGCCCGGAGGCGGCAAAAGCGCCGTGCAGGCTCAGCAGGGGGCTCACCGGGCGGGAGGCATCGGGCTGGGGTGCCTCAGCCTGAGGCGCTTCAATCGAAGATTCAGTCACGGAAGGTGCACCTTTCACGCAAAGAGTCTGCCCCGCCGACCAGCGGGGCAGACACAAGTTAGTTATTAGGCTTAGTTATTAGGCGGTGGGCTCAGAGCCGGGCTCGCCGGTGGGCTCTTCGCCGTCCAGGGAACCGAACATCGAAGTGCCCAGGGAGTCGCCGGTCATCGAAGAGGTCTTACGCAGTTCAGCGGAGGCGTGCTTGTGCAGCTTGCCCTCGGCGTCTGCGACCTCCCAGTCCCACATGAGGTTGCCGTTGACCAGGCCCCACAGTCGCACGGAGCCTGCGTATTCGTGGGAAATGTCGTCGCGCAGTAGGTTGCCGGTCTGCATGCGGATGACCGGACCCTTAACCATGCCCACGTAGTTTTCGCTAATACCGCCGGGGTGCGCAATGGTTGCCAGCAGGGAGAAGCCGTCGTCGGCGTTGCGGAGAGTCTCTACGCTTGCCGCGTCAGCGAAGGCGGGAACAACGTCCTTGGGGACGATACCGAAGCCGCCGTCAGCGTCGGTGAGGGGGCGGTCAATCTGCCAGAAACCGGTTTCAACGGTGATGGGGCGCAGCTTCTGACCCTCGTCATCGAGCAGGAAAGACTCAGCGCGGTATTCAATGAAGGGCAGACCATCCTGCTCAAAAGTAATAATCTGGCCGAAGGGGGTGTTTTCCTGGCCTTCGTACCACATGGTTCCGGTGCCTTCCCAGGTGCCGAGCAACCATGCGAAGGGAACAAGTTCAGGGGTTAGGTTGGTAGGGATTTCAATAGCCATACCTTCCATTTTAGTATCCTGCGTACAACAGTAGCCTGTTCGTTCGCTCACGGCACGGGGTAGCACCGCCGTCTGCAGAGTAAACGGTACGGCGGGCAGCATAAAGAAAACCCCCAACCGGAGGGGACCGGGTGGGGGTTCACGCCGCCATTGGCGAGGCGGTACGAACCGTACGACCGCCTAAAGCCCTGTGTGGGCGATGCTTCTGCTCTGTGCGGGAAGACTACTTCTGTCCGCTGAAGAGGCCACGCAACACTGCGAATGCACCGATACCGATGCACACGGAGATGATAGCCATCAGCGACATGAAGAGAGCTTCAAGAGCCATAAGATTGTTTTCCATGCCTTAAACCTACCATAGACCCGCCCCGAAAGGGCGAGAATCAGCGGCAGAAACATAGTGAACAGCACGATTCTCAACAGGCATACGCCCCACCCGGCGCCAGCAAGATATTAGCCCCGCAGAATCCGGGTAGGTGCCCCATCATAGCCAGCTGAGAAGCCTGTACGAACAGTCCGGAATACGATATTCGGCCCGGTCTACACCGGCGCCCACAGCCGCGTCACAGCCTGGCGAGTACACTAGAAAGAGCCAAAAGTTTTACAAGGGAAATACATGGGAAAGGAGAGGGTGTGTACCGTATTGCGCTTCTGAGCGATACCGCCGCGCAGGATATGATCCCCTCGCTGAGTCTACTCAGCCACAAGGTACACGTTTTCCCCCTCGACACCGCCCATACGGCTCTCGAAACCGAGACATTCGACCTGCTCATGGTCGATGCCCGCACCGCCCTCGTCAAAGCACGCCACTGCGCCCAGCTACTGCGCGCCGCAGGTGTGCAACTGCCGCTCATCGCACTCCTGAACGAAGGTGGCATGGCTGCTGTTGCCGCCTCCTGGCAGGTGGACGATATTGTCTCTGACCAGGCCTCCCCTTCCGAAATGGATGCGCGTCTGCGTCTTGCCATCAAAAGGGAAGCAACCACCGAAGAAGAAAACCAGCAGGAACGAGTGATACGCGCAGGCAACCTCGTGATTGACGCCCAGGCGTACTCCGCGCATCTTTCCGGTACCGCACTGAACCTGACCTTCAAAGAGTTTGAACTGCTCAAATTCATGGCGCAGCACCCCGGACGGGTCTTCTCCCGCGCCCAGTTGCTCTCCGAAGTGTGGGGTTACGACTCCTACTACGGCGGCACCCGTACCGTGGATGTGCACGTGCGTCGTCTGCGTTCCAAGCTCGGCACCGAGTACGAGCAGATGATTTCGACCGTGCGTAATGTGGGGTATTCCTTCAATAGCACCCGCTAAATTTCGCGGCGCCAACCACTCAATTGGTGTACCCACTCTGCCAGTTGCCCCGGTACTGCACCGAGTACCAGAATGCGTAAATGTTCCGGTTCTTGTCATATTCGCCCAGGACGGAGAACAAACTCTCCAAAGAGCAACTATCCCCGGTAGAGTTGAATCAGAAGGCTACGAAAGAAGGCGATGATGGTACACAACCAGACACCCGATTCCTCCACCCTGTCCACTGCAAGCACCCCGGTCTACGCAGAACCGCAGCTCACCGAAGAGCTGCTGGAACGCTTCGATTCCTTCGCGCAGAAGGTTGCCCGCCATGACGGCGTCTCGGCGTTCTCTGAGCAGACCCGCATTGAGCTGAGTAAGGCACTCCGCGAAAGCACCCTGACCCCTCCGCGTTTCTTTGTCGCCGAGGATAACGGCACCCTCGCTGCCGTCTTTGTGGCGCTCACCCCCGCCAACGACGAAGACACCGGCGTGATTGAGGCAGCCGTCGCCCCCGAATACCGCGGACAAGGCGTAGGTAGCGCATTCTTCGACCACGCCGTCCGCCAGCTGGGCGATGACGCGACCCGCTACCGCCTCTGGGTTCACGGTAGCGCCACCGACACCGGTATTGAAAGCCCCGCCCACGCGTTTGCAACCCTGCACGGTTTCGAGCCGGTGCGTGTGCTGTACAAGATGGTTCTGCCCCTGGACGCGCAGACCCGCGAAGAGCTTGTGGAACGCTCCGATGCGCGCACTCTGCCGGAGAACCTGCGCATGCGCACCTTCACCGGCGCAGACGAATTCCCCTGGCTTCGCGTGAACGCCGCCGCTTTTGCGCACCACCCGGAGCAGGGCAAGCTCACCCTTGCCGATTTGCGCGAGCGCACCGGCTCCCCCTGGTTCCGTCCCGAGGGTTTCTTCATCGCCTCCGAGGTTGAGGATGACTCCGCCATTGCGGCGTTCACCTGGACGAAGATCCCGACCGGTCAGGAGCAGAGCGAGCTGTCACCCTCCGGCGAGATTTACGTGGTGGGTGTGAACCCACAGGCTCAGGGAGGCGGCCTGGGCCGAACCCTCACCCTGCGTGCGCTGGCGTACCTCGCATGCGCTGAGGACGAGAACGGCGAGCCGCTGCGCGCCATCGACCTGTACGTGGACGCCGATAACACCACCGCATATTCCCTATACACTTCGTTGGGTTTCGGCGTGGCGACGGTTGACCGCATGTACGCCCCCGCCCAGCAGGACGCGCCCGCCGCCTAGTTTTTGGTGCGCCACAGTTGGCGTGCTTCTTCACGACTTATCCCCGATCAGAAAGGCAAGTACAGTATGGTACCCGCCCCCAATGGCCTGAATAAGGCGCCTAAGCCCAAGCCGTCTGAGCCTGCGCCCATGACCGGTGTCATTCACATTGGCCACGATATTTCGAAGATTGAGCGCGCCGATTCTCGCGGTGACCGCATTGAGAAGGGTGAGAAGCGCTCCTACTTCAGTCTGGAAGAGGAGTTCGGCCCGGAGCGTTTCTTCGACCGTGAGAGCAGCTGGTTGGATTTCAACACCCGCGTGCTGGAGCTGGCGGAGGACCCGAACCTGTTCCTGCTGGAGCGTCTGAACTTCCTGTCGATTGTGGCGTCTAACCTGGACGAGTTCTTCATGGTGCGTGTGGCGGGTCTGAAGCGTCGCATTGCGACCGGTCTGGCGGTTCCTTCGGCTGCCGGCCTGAGCCCCGAGGAACAGATGGAAGAGATTGCTGAACGCGCCCACCAGCTGCAGGCTCGTCACGCTGATGTGTTCCACAACCAGGTGCTACCGGCTCTGGAGGAGCAGAACATCCGTATCGTGGGTTGGAACGACCTGGATGCGGACGCTAAGCAGCGTCTGCGTCAGGATTTCATGCGCGATATTTTCCCGATTCTGACTCCGCTGGCGGTTGACCCGGCGCACCCCTTCCCCTACATTTCGGGTCTATCGCTGAACCTTGCGGTGCTGGTGCGTAACCCTCAGACCGGCAAGGAGCTGTTCGCGCGCGTGAAGGTGCCCGATCAGCTGGACCGTATGGTCTCTGTGGATGGTTCCCGCGCCGCCAACACTGCGGGCCGCGAGAGCCGCTACATTGCTCTGGAAGACATCATTGCTGAGCACCTGGACACTCTCTTCCCTGGCATGGAGGTTGTGGAGCACCACGTCTTCCGCGTGACCCGTAATGAGGATCTTGAGGTGGAAGAGGACGATGCAGAGAACCTGCTAAAGGCTCTGGAGAAGGAGCTTCTGCGCCGTCGTTTCGGTCCTCCGGTCCGTCTGGAGGTTGAGGACACCATCAACCCGACCATCCTGGATCTGCTGATTTCTGAGCTGAACATTGATGAGTCTGAGGTGTACCGCCTGCCGGCTCCGCTGGATCTGCGCGGTATGAGTGCGATTGTTCGTGCGAACCGTCCGGCGCTGCACTACCCCAAGCACATTGCGCACACTTCCCGTTGGCTCAACGCCACCGAGACCGCGAAGGCTGCGGATGTGTTCGCTGCCGCCCGCGACCACGACGTGCTGCTGCACCACCCGTACGACTCCTTCGCAACCAGTGTGCAGGCGTTCCTGGCTCAGGCTGCCGCCGACCCGCGCGTTCAGGCGATTAAGCAGACCCTGTACCGCACCAGTGGCGACTCCCCCATCGTGGATGCGCTGATTGAGGCGGCTGAGGCGGGCAAGCAGGTTGTGGCGCTGGTCGAGATTAAGGCTCGCTTTGATGAGGAAGCCAACATCTCGTGGGCTCGTAAGCTGGAGCGCGCTGGCGTGCACGTGGTGTACGGCATCGTGGGTTTGAAGACTCACTGCAAGCTGTCGTTGGTGGTGCGCCGCGAGGGTAACCATCTGCGCCGTTACGCGCACATTGGTACCGGTAACTACCACCCGTCGACGGCTCGTTTCTACGAGGATTTGGGTCTGATTACCTGTGACGAGCAGATTTGTGAGGATGTCTCCCGCCTGTTCAACCAGCTGTCTGGTTACGCACCGAAGACTAACTACCAGTCGCTACTGGTGGCGCCGCGTACTCTGCGTAGCGGCCTGATTGAGTGCATCGATCAGGAGATTGAGAACCACAAGGCTGGCCGTCCGGCGAAGATTCAGATTAAGTGCAACTCCATGGTCGATGAGGCCGTCATCGATTCGCTGTACCGCGCATCGCAGGCTGGTGTGCCGGTGGATGTGGTGGTTCGCGGTATTTGCGCTCTACGCCCGGGCGTTAAGGGTCTGAGCGAGAATATTCGCGTCCGTTCTGTGCTGGGTCGTTTCTTGGAGCACTCGCGCGTGTTTGCTTTTGAGAATGGTGGCGATCCGATTGTCTACATTGGCTCTGCCGACATGATGCACCGTAACCTTGACCGCCGTATTGAGGCTCTGGTACCGGTGAAGGATCCGCGCCACGTGAAGTATCTGCGTGATATGTTCACCATCTACATGAGTGATTCTTCGCGTACTTGGCACCTGGATTCTGAGGGTAACTGGACCCGCCACGACACCGACGATCAGGGCAACCCGCTGCAGGATGTGCAGTCGTACTACCTGAGCTCGCGTTCCCGTAAGAACGTGGTGGATAAGGTCTAAGGAAGTACCGCTGACCTACCGGTGATTTCTGGTTGTGAACCCCGTCTGTTCTCGCGCTTTATGGCGTGGGGCAGGCGGGGTTTGCCGCGTGTCGTGCAAAATCTTGGGGTGGACTAGTGCACTTAGCGCAAAAGTGAACAACAGGTTACATTGAGATTACAACTTGACGCTTCTCTCCCCTACAATTAGACGCGGAGCATGGTGCCCTCTGGCATTGTGCGCAGCCTAGCGAAGAGGATCAGAGAGAGATATGGCACCGCTGGATTCCCCCTCCATCTACTACTCGGCACGACGTTTTGACGCGGTCAACAGCATTGACCGCGCCCCCGCGAACACTGCGGATATTGTTGCTTCTGGCGCACTGATTTGGCGCATGCGCGATGGTGCGCTTGAGGTTCTGATTATTCACCGCCCCCGCTATGATGACTGGTCCTGGCCTAAGGGCAAGCAGGATCCGGGCGAGTCCCTGGCTGAGACCGCTATTCGTGAGATTCGCGAAGAGGTCGGTCTGCAGGTTGTTCTGGGTGTGCCCCTGGCGGTGACTTCCTACCCGGTGGGCGGTCGTCCCAAGGATGTTTTTTACTGGTCTGCTGAGCTTCCGGAAGGCTCCCGCGCCCTGGCGGATGAGGGTGAAGTGGATGAGCTGCGCTGGGTGACCACCGATGTGGCTCGCGCGCTGCTGACTAACCAGGATGACCTGGCACCCCTGGAATCCCTGGAGGCTCTGGCTGAGGCGGATGCGCTGCGCACCCGCCCGATTCTCATTGCCCGCCATGCGAAGGCTAAGCCTCGTTCGAACTGGGCTGCTGCTGAGGATGACCGTCCGCTCGCGGCGACCGGCAAGCGTCAGGCGTTGGCCTCTAGCCGTCTCTTTGCGGCGTGGGCTCCGAGCCGTATTATTTCTTCCCCGTGGCTGCGTTGCGTTCAGACCGTGACCCCGTACTCGGTGGATTATGGTGTGTCGGTGAAGGAGAAGAAGTCCCTATCGGAGGCGGGCGCTCAGCGTCACCCGGCACGTACTGCCCGCACCGTGGCGTCACTGTTCGATAAGGATTCTTCGTCCCTGCTGTGCACTCACCGCCCGGTGCTGCCCCAGGTGATGGATGTTCTGCGCGAGTACCTGTTGGAGGGCTCCGCGGAGGTTCTTCCGGCTGAGGACCCGTACCTGGAGCCTGGCGATGCCCTGGTTCTGCAGGTGACCGAGGGCGATAACCCGCGTATTGTCTCGGTGGAGCGAGTACGCGCGGCTCTGGACTAACATCCATATACTTTGATCTTCTAACGGTGAGCGCGCTGGGCTTTATGCTCAGCGCGTTTGCTCTACCTGCGCCCGTTCGAGGGTTTTACAATAGAGGGGCGGTTGATTTGTGGCCGTCTCTCACGTCTACTAACAGGATTCAAGGTTTTTCTTATGACTCACGCAATCCCCACCCCTTACGAAGATCTTCTGCGCGAAATCCTCGAGGAGAACAAGGACGCCATCGCGGCGGATGCGCAGCGTTCCGACCGTACCGGCACCGGCACTTTCGGCGTGTTTGGCCGTCAGATGCGTTTTGACCTGCGTGAGTCGTTCCCGCTGATTACCACCAAGCGCGTGCACTTCAAGTCTGTTGCCATTGAGCTGCTGTGGTTCTTGCGCGGTTCCTCGAATGTGCGTTGGTTGCAGGAGCGCGGCGTGACCATTTGGGATGAGTGGGCTGATGAGAACGGCGATTTGGGTCCGGTGTACGGCGTGCAGTGGCGTTCGTGGCCGACCCCCGATGGTGGCACGATTGACCAGATTGCGAAGGTTATTGATTCGTTGAAGAATAACCCGGGCTCGCGCCGTCATATTGTGTCGGCGTGGAACCCTGCCGAGGTGGACAATATGGCGCTTCCGCCCTGCCACGCACTCTTCCAGTTCTACGTGCACGAACGCGCGGACGGTGTGAAGGAGCTGTCCTGCCAGCTGTACCAGCGTAGCGCGGACATGTTCCTGGGCGTGCCCTTCAACATCGCCTCGTACGCGCTGCTGACCTACCTGATTGCGCAGGAGGTAGGCATGGAGCCGGGCGAGTTCGTGTGGACCGGCGGCGACTGCCACATCTACTCGAACCACCTGGAGCAGGTGAAGAAGCAGCTGGGTTACGGCACCGACCCGGAGGGTAACCCCTACCCGCCGCGTGAGCCGTACCCGTACCCGAAGCTGGTCATTAAGACGAAGAAGCCTTCTATTTTCGATTACGAGTATGAAGACTTTGAGCTGGTGGATTACAAGCACCACCCCGGTATTGCCGCCCCGATTGCGGTCTAATTGCAGGTAACGAGGAGGCATGATGTTTCGTCTGGGCGCTATTTGGGCTCAAACTGATGCCGGCATCATTGGTCGTGACGGGGATATGCCCTGGTACGCGCCGGAGGATTTGGTGCACTTCAAGAAGGTGACGCTGGGCGCTCCGGTGATTATGGGTCGCCGCACCTGGGAGTCGTTCCCGCCGCGTTTTCGCCCCCTGCCGGGCCGTACGAATATTGTGATTAGCCGTTCGGTTACCGAGGCGGAAGAACGCGATGGTGCCCTGTGGGTTCCTTCGCTGGATGCGGCGCTGTACGCGGCTCGTGACGCTGCGGGCGCGCCGGTCGAAGCTAGCCCCGCAGATACCGCTGCGGTTGATGCTTGGATTATTGGTGGCGGCTCCGTCTACGCGGAGGCGCTCTCCCGCACCGATCTGCCCGCCTTCGGTCGGGTGAAGACGGTGGAGCGGACCCACTTCTACTGCCAGGAAGGTAACGAGATTACCGGCGATACGCGAGCGCCCGAACTGCAGCTTGCAAATTCTGCGGGCAGTTGCGAGGGCAGCTCACCAAACGGGTGCTGGCGGGTCACCTCCGAGAGTGCATGGGAGAATAGCGAGAAGGGTTACCTGCTCGATGAGTCGGGCACGAAGAACCCCATGTACTTCTCGTTCCAGCGGCTCGAACGTATCTAGTTCAAGCTTCCCTCATTCACTCGCTGATATAGACATGCATTTCAAGCCTGCGGCTGCTCCACCCGGAGTATCGCGGGCTTGAGTGTTTAATGCGCCTCCCGGTGCCCCGGTAATAAACCCCGCCTCTTCACACGGTATTCCGTTCCGAATATCAAATTTTTTGTACGGTGTTAGTCCGCACCCGCCAGCCTGAGAGTACACTGGGAACCATGAACTTTAATCCCGGTGACTCTGTAGGTTTTGTTGGCTGGCGCGGCATGGTGGGCTCCGTCCTCATGAAGCGCATGGTTGAGGAAGGCGACTTCGAGGGCATTACCCCCATCTTCTTCACTACCTCTAATGTTGGTGGCGCTGCGCCCACCTTCGACGGCGTAATTGAGCCGTCCGAGCTGAAGGACGCATACGACATTGATGAGCTGCGTAAGCACTCGATTATTGTGACCGCTCAGGGCGGTAGCTACACCGAGGCTGTGCACCCGAAGCTGCGTGCAGCCGGCTGGGACGGCCTGTGGATTGACGCCGCTTCCACCCTGCGCATGAACGATGACTCCATCATCGTGCTGGACCCCATCAACCGCGACGTCATCGACCGCGGCCTGGCATCCGGCGTGAAGGACTTTGTCGGCGGTAACTGCACCGTCTCCTGCCTGCTGATGGGTCTGGGTGGCCTCTTCAAGAACGACCTGGTCGAGTGGGCAACCTCCATGACCTACCAGGCAGCGTCCGGCGGCGGCGCCCGCCACATGCGCGAGGTGCTCGCACAGTTCCGCGACCTGGGCAACGAGGTCTCTGAGGAGCTGAACGACCCCGCATCCGCAATTCTGGACATCGACCGCAAGATCCTTGCTAAGCAGCGCTCCGGTGAGCTGGATTCCTCCCAGTTCGGTGTGCCGCTCGCAGGCTCCCTGATTCCTTGGATCGACTCGGATCTGGGTAACGGCCAGTCTCGTGAAGAGTGGAAGGCTGAGGTTGAGACCAACAAGATTCTGGGCCGTTCCGACGATAACAAGATCACTATGGACGGTCTGTGCGTCCGTATCGCTGCGATGCGCTCGCACTCTCAGGCGCTGACCATCAAGCTCAAGAAGGATCTGCCGCTCGAAGAGATTGAGCGCATCATCGCTGAGGACAACCCCTGGGTTCGCTTCGTGCCGAACGAGCGTGAGGCTTCCATGGAGCAGCTGACCCCCGTGGCTGCTTCCGGTTCTCTGGAAATTCCGGTTGGTCGCGTGCGTAAGCTCGCGATGGGCCCCGAGTACATTAGCGCGTTCACCGTGGGTGACCAGCTGCTGTGGGGTGCTGCTGAGCCGATTCGCCGCATGCTGCAGATTGCTATTGGCAAGCTCTAAAGCTTACTGACGAGCTAGACAAAAGCCCTCGCTCCCATTCTTATCGGATGGGTGCGGGGGCTTTTTATGTCTGCGTATAGCTTGCGCGGACCGGATTAGCGCGGGCTGGGTTAGCGCTGGTTTGCGGTAGCCGCCTTACGTTCTGCCTTGCGTGCGGCTTTGCGTTCCTTACGTTGCTGTCGCCAGGCGCGGTAGCGGTACCAAGCGGTGAGCACCACGTGCTTCATGAAAATATTGGCGCGGCGTGCCCAGGTGAATTCAGTACCCCAAATTCCCAGGCCGATGAAGATGAACAGCCAGCCGGGGCCGGGGGTGACGAGCATAATCAGTCCGGCGATAAAGCAGAAGGCGCCCACGCCGATGACGAGGGGCTTGTAGAGATGACGCATGACCGGATGCGCGTGCATGCGCTCCTTGCGGGCTTCGAGCCAGCGGTGGAAACGACTGGTTTCGCTTTCCTTGACTTCATCTTCGAGGGTTTTCAGGGTTGGTCCTTCCAAACGTGCCGTAGGTGAGTTTCACCGGGCGGCGGTGGTTAGAGAATAGCACCTACCGCTGGGCGACGGCTGTGAAAGATTTCTTCATGTTGAGATTTTTCCGTCATCTTCAAAATTTTTTCGTTTCAATAGTGTTCAAGTCGAAAGTACCTTTATACACTGTAAAGGAACAATTCGCCCGGCACTACGCCTAAACACTAAGGAAGCGACCCACTACCGTGTCCTCCTCACGTCCCGCATCAACGGACTCACCCCGCACCAACCCTGCTGCACCCGCTGGTACCTCTGTGCCCGCTACTGAACGCAACGCCGCCCCGACTCTCAACGAACGCCTCGAAAACCTGCCCTTCACCCGCGCCCACGGCAAGCTCCTGGGTATCTCGGGTCTCGGCTGGGCGCTGGACGCCATGGACGTCGGCCTCATCTCCTTCGTCATGGCGGCACTCATCAAGGAATGGCAGCTCAGCCCCACCGAAGCCTCCTGGCTCGGATCCATCGGATTCGTCGGCATGGCGCTCGGCGCAACCTTCGGCGGTCTACTCGCCGATAAGCTCGGCCGCCGCTACATCTTCGCCCTCACCCTGCTGGTGTACGGTCTGGCGACCGGCGCCTCCGCCCTGGCAACCTCCCTGGGTGTACTACTCGTCTTCCGTTTCTTGGTCGGTCTGGGTCTGGGAGCGGAACTTCCCGTGGCATCCACCCTGATTTCTGAGTTCTCGCCGCGCGCTATTCGCGGCCGCGTCGTGGTCGCTTTGGAGGCTTTCTGGGCTCTGGGCTGGATCCTCGCCGCTCTCATCGGCACCTTCATCGTTCCGCAGGCGAACGGCTGGCGCTGGGCACTTGCCATCGGTCTGATTCCCGCCATCTACTCGCTCGTGATCCGTATGGGCACCCCCGAGTCGGTGCGCTTCCTGGAGTCAGTCGGCAAGCACGATCAGGCACGCCAGATTGTTGAACGTTTCGAGGCGTCCCCTGCGCTCTTCTCCCGAACCAATAAGAAGCAGACCGAAGACACTTCCGTACACGGCGCGGCTGAAAGCGCCGACAACGCAGAATCCGCGAAGATTCACTCTATCTGGGCTGCAGGTCAGCGCCGTAAGACCATCGCCCTGTGCGTCATCTGGTTCTGCATCAACCTCTCCTACTACGGCGCGTTCATCTGGATTCCGGCACTATTGAACGCCCAGGGATTCAGCCTCGTGAAGTCCTTCGCGTTCACGCTCATCATGACCCTTGCCCAGCTGCCCGGCTACGCGGTCGCCGCCTACCTCATCGAAAAGTGGGGCCGACGCGCAACCCTGGCGACCTTCCTTCTCGGCTCCGCGCTGGCGGCGGCTGGCTACGGCATGGCGCACGCCGAGGTATTCATCATCCTCGCCGGATGCATGCTCTCCTTCTTCAACCTGGGTGCGTGGGGTGCCCTCTACGCCCTGAGCCCGGAAATCTTCCCGACCCACCTGCGCGGAACCGGCACCGGTGCCGCCGCCGGTATCGGTCGTATCGCCTCCATCGCGGCACCGCTCATTGTGCCGCCGCTGGTCGCATTCGGTGGAACCCCGCTACTCTTTGCGCTCTTCTCCACCGCGTTCCTGGTAGCGGCAACCACCGTGTTCTTCCTCCCTGAACGCCGCGGCGAATCCCTCTAAACGAGCGGCACGCCATACAATATGAGCTGTCCCTCCTGAACGCTCTTTCCGAGCAATCAGAAGGGACAGCCCATTTGTCATTTAAGCCCTCTAACCGTGCGCCACAACCTCAAACTATGAGAGGATACGTTCTATGCTCGATTCCTTCCTCTCCAACCCCTACCGCACAGAGTTCAGCCCCTGGCCCGTGAGCGAACACTACGCCACAGAACGCGCCGGCGGCGTGCCCGAAGCCATGCTGCTACCGGGCGAACTCACCGTGCACCGTGGCGACGGGGCAAAAATGAGCTACTACTTGGACTGGCCCGAGGAATTCAACGAATATACCCGCGCAATCACCCTGCGCCCGCGCACTAAGAACGGCTACCCGCAGGACTTTATGTTCACCGTCGCCGTACGCGACGGCCAAGCTGTCTTCACCGCAACCGCCCTCAGCTTCTGGGAGCAGCGCGACGGCCGCCCCTACGACCGTGAGCCCATCGCCCGCGGCTACGTGGACGTCGCCTCCTACGAATCCTGCGAGGAATACGCCGGCATTTCCGCCGCGCCCGCCCTCATCGGCTGGGATATCGCAGACCCCTACCCGGCACGCATGGCGCTCATCCGCGCCCTCTGCGAAGGAGTCGCCAGCAGCATCACGATGGGCACCCGAATCCTCGCGGACGGGCAGGTACAGGTCGACCACAAGGACGGGGATTTGCTCGCCCTACACGTAAACGCGATCAGCACCGTAGGCGGCATGGTCCGCGCCCTCATCATCGAGCAAGACCGCGTACCCAGCGGCGTATCTACCGGCACCTCCGAGCGTGCCGACCTGCAGACGCGCGCCTACTACGCCAACGTGCTCTCCCCCGTTCCCGGCGAGTTTGGAAATCTCGTCTGGTCCCACAGCGAGGACGCGGAATACTACCCGTACCGTCCCACGCGCCACAAGCCGATTTTCCACGCCCCCTGCCCGCCTCAGAAGCTTCCCCTGGCGATTCAGGTGCTGATGGAGCACCTGCCTGCCGCTCCGCTGGCTGCAACGCGCACAGCGCCCAAGCGCAGGCCCTACCTGCCGGGGCAGGCACGTATCTCCTCCCCTCGCCACTAGCTCAGCGGGTCAATACAACGCTTCGGGCGGCCTCTTTATCAGAGACCGCCCGAAGCGTTTATTCTGAAGCGTTTATTCTATGCGTCCTAGCGCTACGAAAGGCGAGAAGTTAAGCGTTTAGATTTCGCCGTTGACCACGACAGGCTCAGGCACCAGGGTCACGCCGAAACGTTCACGCACGCCGTCACGCACAGCGCGGGCGATAGCGAAGATATCCTCAGCGGATGCGCCGCCGCGGTTCGTAATCGCCAGGGTGTGCTTGGTCGACAAGCTCGCACGGCCCTGAGCAATCTCGCGGGACTCACCCTCCAGACCGAAGCCCTTCTCGAAACCTGCGTGCTGAATCAGCCAGGCAGCCGAGAGCTTCACATGATCGGAATCCTCGACACCCGCGGTGAACGGGGAAGTCTTCACGACCACTGGGAAGTTCGGGGCGCCCTCCGGCAGGGAATCCAGGGTCGAGCGCGGAACGATCGGGTTGGTGAAGAAGGAACCGGTGGAGAAGGTATCACGGTCCTCGGGGTTGAGCACCATGCCCTTGGAGCCACGCAGCTCCAGCACCTTCTGGCGTACCAGAGCGGATTCGGCGCGCTGACCGGGCTCAACGCCCAGGCTCCTCGCCAGCTCAGCGTAACGAATCGGGGAGGACAGGCTACCGAGGGTGAACTGGAAATCAACGGTCAGCACCACGTAGCGGGGCGAGCCGTTGACGGTTGCGCGCTTGAGCACCGAGTCGCGGTAGCCGAAGCGCAGGTCTGCGCTCGCGAAGGTCTTCCGAGTGTTCTTTTCGCGGTCCCAGGTGCGTACGGAGGCGATGAACTCGCCCACCTCAACGCCGTATGCGCCGACGTTCTGCACGGGGGTTGCACCCACGGTGCCGGGAATGCCGGAGAGAGCCGCGGGGCCAACCCATTCGTTCTCGATGCTGAGCTTCACGAAGTCGTCCCAGATGGTGCCCGCCTGCACGCGCACGTTCGCGCCGCCGCATGCGGGGATGGGCAGGACCTCTACGCCTTCGGAGGCGATGTGTACGACGGTTCCGTTGAAGCCTTCGTCGGAAACCAGCAGGTTGGAGCCGCCGCCCACGATGAGGACGGGTTCGCCTGCGGCGTCTGCAGCGGAGACTGCTTCGATAATTTCTGCTTCGGAGGTGGCGCGGACGTAGGTCTTAGCGGGGCCGCCTACCTGGGCGGTGGTCAGTTCGCTCAACAGCTTTTCAGTCATAGGTTAAGAATACCGGTCGTTGTGCGGGGTCAACACCCGCCACGCGTTAAAGTCACAAAAACCTTATGGTGATTTTGCCTTCATTTTCCGGCGCGCCTCCCACACAAAAGAAGCGCCACCACCCGCCGGCGAGCGCGCAGCCGAACACACAGCCGAGCATGCAAAAGCCCCGGCACCACCGCATCGCGGTAGCACCAGGGCTTTCACATAGCTACTTTCACGCGGTTATCTACCCGCACAGAAAAATCTATGCCGAGAGACGAACCACAGCCTGGCTCTTCATCAGAACCTTCTGTTCCTTGCCTTCCTCATCACGAGCGGTGACGGTCAGGTCAATGCGGGCGGTGCGCTCTTCCTCATTCAGGGCGCCCACCTTACCGCTGATGGTCAGGGCGTTCGTGGGGGTGTCGGGGTTTTCGCCGCCGGGTGCATCCGCCACGGGAACGGGCTTGGTGAATCGAGTCTGGTAGTCCACAATCGCACCGGGGTCGCCTACCCAGTCGCTCACAAGCTGCACTGCGGTACCCATGGTCAGCATGCCGTGAGCGATTACGCCGGACAGGCCCACCGACTGAGCGAAGCGCTCGTTCCAGTGAATCGGGTTGAAGTCACCGGATGCGCCAGCGTAACGCACCAGCGAGGCGCGGGAGAGCTCCACGGTACGCGAACCGATGTCCTGGCCCTTTTCAAGGTCTTCAAAACGCACCATTAGTTTTCCTCCTCAGCACGAACCAGCAGGGAAGAGATGCAGGTGGTGACCGGCTCGCCCTGCGCGTCAACGATTTCTTCGCGGGTGGTCAGCATTGCGCCGGCACCCATCACGCGCACGGAGTCCACGTGAACTTCGGTGCGCAGCTCATCACCGGCAACAATGGGGCGGTGATGGGTGAAGCGCTGGTCGGCGTGCACCACGCGGGAGAAATCAATACCGGCGGAATCGTCGTTGATGAGTGCCGCGTCAGCTGCCTGCGCCAGGATAATGGCGAAGGTCGGCGGGGCAATCACATCTGCGTACCCTGCCGCGCGGGCTGCCTCAACGTCGTGGTGGAGGGGGTTTTCTGCGTGAACTGCTCGGGCAAATTCGCGGATCTTTTCGCGACCGACAACGTAGGTGTTCTCGGACGGGTAGACCCTGCCCACAATCTCAGGGTTAATGCTCATGATTTCAGTCTACCGTTCTTGTGCACAGTGTTCAGCTCAAACGCACAGAGTGGACAGACCACTGTACAGGTAACCGGCGTGCAGGCGTGCAGTATTTCGTCGCATTTTTACCTGCTAGCGAAGGCCCCTACCCATCCAGCCCAAGCAGGCGTAGGCTGGACGGGTACCCGCAATCTATTTCAGAAGGAAAAGTTATGTCTTCCAACGTAAAAATTTCGGTGCTTGACCTGATGCCGCACCGCCCCGACCAGAGCCAGCACCAGACCATGCTCAACACCATCGATGCCGCCCGCGCGGCTGAGTCCTACGGCTACGAGCGTTTCTGGGTCGCCGAGCACCACAATGCCGGCTCCCTGCTGTCCTCGGCGACCGTCGTGGTCATGGCGGAGATCGCTGCCGCAACCGAGCGTATTCGCGTGGGTTCGGGCGGCATTATGCTCCCCAACCACGCACCCTACGTGGTGGCGGAGCAGTTCGGTACCCTCAACGCATTCCACCCCGGCCGTATTGACCTGGGTGTGGGCCGTGCGCCCGGCACCGACCCGATGACCGCCGCCGCTCTGCGCCGCGACGATTCTGCCGCCATGAGCTTCCCCGCCGAGGTGCAGCAGCTGCAGCGCTTCCTGGGCGAGCCCTCCCCCATGCACCGCGTGCACGCCATTCCCGGCCAGGGCTCGAAGGTGCCCCTGTACATTCTGGGTTCTTCCCTGTTCGGTGCGCAGCTTGCCGCACAGCTGGGTCTGCCCTACGCGTTCGCTTCGCATTTTGCGCCCGCAATGCTGCAGGAGGCGGTAGACACCTACCGCGCAAACTTCAAGCCCTCCGAGCACCTGGAACAGCCCTACGTCATGGTGGGTGCAACCGCAATGCTCGCCGATACCGACGAGCGAGCACGCTACCTGTACACGACCCAGCAGCAGCATTTCCTGGGCGTGGTGCGCGGCAATCTGTCTTTCGCACCTCCCGTGGAAGATATGGACGCCGTCTGGACCGACGCGGAGAAGATGCACATTGAACGCATGACCGCCGAAGCAATCGTAGGCTCCCCCGCCACCGCACAGGCTCGTATTGAGGACCTGGTGGCGCGCACGGGCGCTGACGAGCTCATCGTCATGACCGAGGCGTGGGAGCACGAGGACCGTCTGCGCTCCTACGAGCTGCTGTCCCAGCTGCCGGTGGTGCGCCGCGCCTCCTAACGCTTCGATCAGAGCATAAAGATGAAGCCCCCGAGTATTTTTCTCGGGGGCTTTGCTATATCCGGTATAGAGCCCGTGCACTAAGCGCCTGCAGACCGGGCTTTAGGCAAACAAAATAGGTAAAACAAAAAAGCCTGCCTCCGAAGAGACAGGCTTATCTGAGCCCCGACCGGGAATCGATCCCGGGACCTCCATCTTACCAAGATGGCGCTCTACCACTGAGCTATCGGGGCGTAGCGGTGGACGGGCTCGATCCGTCGACCTCACGATTATGAGTCGTGCGCTCTAACCAGCTGAGCTACACCGCCACATCATTAATACGTGCTCTCGCATGAATTAATGAGAGAGCCCCGACCGGGAATCGATCCCGGGACCTCCATCTTACCAAGATGGCGCTCTACCACTGAGCTATCGGGGCAACAGGTAAAACTATACAGGTCTTCACGAATGCTCGCAAGCGGAGAAGCTATGGCATACGCCACATTTATGCTTATCCGCTCTCCACACTGCCGCATGAGAGCCCAGCATTGACCAGGTATCACCACAACAGCTGATGCAAACACATCAACACACAAATACATAAAGACCGGCAGGAGAGCTCATCACTCCCCTGCCGGTCTTTGAATCATATGCAGATGACAAGGCTGCTAGCCGATAGCCTCAGCAAGCCCCTCATATCGCAGATTCAGGCTTAGCCGAAATCTTAGTAGCGCTTGCCGCGGCCGCCGAAGTCACGGCCACCGTCACGGTTACCGCGGTAGCCGCCATCGCGACGATTATCACGGCCACCGAAGTCGCGACCACCGAAGTCACGACGCTTGAAGTCGCGGTCACCGCCGAAGTCACGGCCACCGTCACGGTTA
>NZ_KV802651.1:76148-126435 GCF_001810775.1 Rothia sp. HMSC062H08 | reverse complement strand
CACGGCCACCGTCACGGTTACCGCGGTAGCTACCTTCACGACGACCACCCTCGCGGCGATCGAAGTCGCGGAAACCGCCCTCACGACGGCCACCACCGAAGCTGCGGCCACCGCCGCCACCCTTGGGACCGTTGTCCTTGCGGATGTTGATGAACTCGCCAGCGATCTTGGTGTCGCGCAGGCGATCGAAGAAGTCGCGGGGCAGGTCCTCGGGCAGGCCAACAATGGTGAAGTGCTGGCGAATGTCGATGGAGCCAATCTGGGAGCCCTTAATGCCACCCTCGTTAGCCAGCGCACCCACGATAGCGCCTGCAGTCACACGGGAGGAACGGCCAACGTTCAGCTTGTAGTTGACCATGCCCTCGTCGTTGTGCGCGCGCTTAGCCTTGCGGCCGCCGCGGTCCGAATCGTCGTCGGAGAAGGGGCGGGAGTTGCGCGCGATGTCCTCTTCCTCATCCAGGAAGAACGGGCGACCCTGCTGGGCGATAACAGCCAGTGCAGCCGCAATGTCCTCAGCGGTGGTGTCGTGCTCGTTCTCGTAGTCCTCGATAATCTGGCGGAAGAAGCTCAGGTCCTCAGACTCGATGGTCTCGGTAATCTGCTGTGCGAAGCGCTGCTTACGGGTCTCGTTCACTGCCTCTGCGGTGGGCATGTGCATCGGCTCGACCTTCTGGCGGGTTGCCTTCTCGATTTGACGCAGCATGTACTTCTCACGCGGGGTGACGAAGAGGATTGCGGCACCTTCGCGACCTGCACGGCCGGTACGACCGATGCGGTGCACGTAGGACTCGGTGTCGTGGGGGATGTCGTAGTTAACAACCAGGGAGATGCGCTCAACGTCCAGGCCGCGTGCCGCCACGTCGGTTGCCACGAGGATGTCGATGCGACCGTCACGCAGGGCGTCAACGGTGCGCTCACGCAGCTGCTGGGGGATGTCACCGTTAATCGCTGCTGCCGCGAAACCGCGTGCCTTCAGCTTGTCGGCGACTTCCTCGGTTTCCTTCTTGGTGCGCACGAAGACAATGATGCCGTCATAGTTTTCGACCTCGAGCACGCGGGTCATTGCGTCCAGCTTGTGGGAGTGCATGACCTGCATGTAGCGCTGAGTAATGTTTGCGCTGGTGGTGGTCTTAGCCTTGACGCGAACCTCGCGGGGGTCGTTCAGGTACTGCTGAGCGATCTTGCGGATCGAGTTGGGCATGGTTGCGGAGAAGAGCGCGACCTGCTTGGTGTCGGGGGTGCCTTCGAGGATCTTTTCCACGTCTTCGGCGAAGCCCATGCGCAGCATTTCGTCTGCTTCATCCAGCACCAGGTACTGCAGGTTGGACAGGTCCAGGGAGCCCTTTTCCAGGTGGTCAATCACGCGGCCGGGGGTACCGACGACGACCTGCGCACCGCGGCGCAGACCAGCCAGCTGCGGGCCGTAGGGGGAGCCACCGTAGATGGGCAGGACGGTGAAGTCATCCATGTGGGTTGCGTAGGAGGAGAAGGCTTCTGCAACCTGCAGAGCCAGCTCGCGGGTGGGTGCCAGGACCAGAACCTGGGTGTCGCGGGAGACGCCGTTGATGTCGGCGAGTTCAGCCATGCGGGACAGTGCCGGCAGCGCGAATGCTGCGGTCTTACCGGTACCGGTCTGTGCCAGACCAACCACGTCGTGGCCCTCAAGCAACAGGGGGATGGTCTGTTCCTGAATGGGGGACGGCTTCTCGTAGCCTACCTCTTCCAGGGCTGCCAGGACGCGGGGGTCCAGGCCCAGGTCGGTGAAGCGTACGCCTTCTTCTTCAGCCTTTTCGGTGGTTTCTTCTGCGGCGGGTGCTTCTGCAGTAGCTTCTGCGGTGGTTTCTTCTGCTTCTACAGCAGGGCTCTCAACGATGTTCTCGGTGATGTTCTCAGTGGTCACAACGGTCTCTGCCTCGGCGTTCAGTTCGGCCGGGGTAGCAGTATTCTCAGTCAATTTTTCCTCTATACGGTAGGGGTGGAAGCGCACGCTTTTCGGCGCTTACCGGGTGTCCCCTTCACGGCCCAGCCACACATCATCCCCTGGGGAGTAGAGCGTCCAGGGGTCCTCCGTTACCGGCACATTCTGCAGAGGTGTTCTGCGGATGCTACGGGTAGCGGCTCTTTGCTGGGGGTGGTCTTGAATTTCTCGGCACATTATCCGCACGCTTGTTCGTACTCTACGCTCGACGCACAGTAGTTCCTGTGAATCAGGGTGTACAGGGTGGGTAATGCTCACATGCAATGTCACGTATTCCTGGTGGTTCGCCTTCCCGCTCTACGGCGGTGGTGTGTCTGTTACAGCAGACGCAGCAAAGACGCTGGACCAGAGATCGTTAAGAGAAGCCCGCGTGTACGGTGTAAACCGCAAATTTATGGGGCGTATCAATCGGTGATGGTGAGTACGGCGCACCTACAATTCCAGCACCACCTTGGGTGCCGGGTGCGCACAAGACCTTCATCGGGGGTTCCCGTGTTCTACCTAGTGTACCGCAGGGTCCCCTCCCGGGCTATAAAAAGGTGCTTAAAACCTCATCTCTTAAACGCGAGCGCCCACCCCGCTGCGTGCGGGGTGGACGCTCTTTCAGTTGCTGAGCCGAGGGGCTAGTCGACGCGTCGCACAATATCAATCGTGCCGACGGTCGCATACTTAGCGTAGGAGCTGCCGTAGCGGTCAGCCGCATACTGTGCGGCGTTGGTTGGCGGGTTGCCGCCCCAGGAGTTGCTCATGCGGTCGATGACCACGTAGTCGGGCGCTGGCTTACCGGTGTGTCCAATCCAGTAGACGGTACGACCGGGAATCAGCTGGGTCAGAATCGACAGGTCAGATGCGACCGATACCCCTTCAGGTACCTTCTGGACGGCGTCCTGCTTCATCTGGTCAGTCGTAGTCAGCGCGGAGGCGGTGAACTGCGCATTACCCAGGGACGCGAGGGGCTGCTGGGATCCGGGCACGAAAATCGGGGACGCGGCTAGAAAGAGCGCCACGGCAGGCAGAACCCACACGGGCATGCGGCGCGCCGTGGCGGTCAGGCGGCCGGGCTCGGTATTGGTCTGAGGTTCCTGCGCGGAGGCGCTATCGGCTGCGCGCGCGCCCAAACGCGCCGGAATCGCAGCGGGAACCACTCCGTAGCGTATCCGCATGACAGCGTCGAGCAGGGCGAAG
Source organism: Rothia sp. HMSC062H08 (assembly GCF_001810775.1). Lineage (NCBI taxonomy): Bacteria > Bacillati > Actinomycetota > Actinomycetes > Micrococcales > Micrococcaceae > Rothia > Rothia sp. HMSC062H08. The sequence goes on along the minus strand of NZ_KV802651.1, from coordinate 123,272 downwards.
AAGACGACGGGCATGAGCACGAGCGAGTAGTGCCAGGTGCTTGCCCAGTAGGATTCCATGGTGGAGAGTAGACGCCAGGCAAGGGTCGGCAGGGCAATTGCCGCGAGCGGAGAAATCACCCAGAGGACTGCTCCGGTAATGAGCAGCAGGCCGAGGGTTGCCAGCTTGGTGTTGTTGCTGAGCATCTGCAGTGCCGAGCCGAAGGGGTCGCCCAGAGCCGCAGATAAGTTCACCTTGTCGGCATAGTCGAAGTTTCCGCCGCTATTGAAGTAGGGCAGAATCACGTAGATGGCGACGGCGGACCAGAATACGCCCCAAATCATGACCATGGTGGATTCGGCGACGGCGGGGGTGCGCGCCCAGGAGGAGTAGAGCTGATGCACGCGGATTCGCATGGGGGCGGGGGTGCCCGCGGAGAGGCGCGGCATCAGAATGTCTACGGCGGTGCTCAGCCAGCCGGTGCGGATAAAGATGATGAGGCCGATGGCTGCGACAGTAATGCCCATATCTTCTTTAACGAAGGCAATGGGTAGAGCCCACCAGCAGGCGTAGGCGAGGTAGCGTGCGCGTTCGGTGCCGCTCACTCGTGAGGCGAGCACCAGGTAGCCGAGGCTCATGGCCAGTAGCGGCACGGCGAAGGCTACTTCGTGGAATTGGGCGGCGATAGCTTGCTGAACGCCGAAGCTGAGGGCGAATCCGGCGCCGAGTAGCAGACCGGTGATGGTCGGGATAATGCCCTGAAGTTTTGCGGATTGAGCGTTCTGCGCGGGTTCACTCTTCTGCGCATCTTCAGTTTTTTGGGCGAGCGCGAAGGCACGCTGAGTGAAGCGCACAATGGCGAAGCTTGCGAAGGCGACCAGGGCGTTCTGCACGACCAGTAGCGTGGTCGGTGAGGGGAACAGCGCGTAGATGGGTCCCAGGAGCACCAGAATCGGGTGGAAGTGGTCACCCCAGAGGTTAAAGTCGGGCCCCTTAATGGGCACGATGGGCACGGAGAAGTGCGAGTACGCCTGCGCCATCTGGGTGAAAATCGCCAGGTCCCAGGAGGGGGTAATCCAGTGCTTCATCTGTTGCAGCGAGTAGTAGGTGTACAACGCCATGACGGCGGCGGCAAGCAGCAGGCCGGGTAGTAGTTCGAGGGGGCGGATGCTTTTGACGCGCTCGGTGAGGGACTGACGCGGCTGTTTTTTGGCGCGCTGAGTACGGTCCGCGCTGGTGGCGGTGCTGTTCTTCTGTTCAGGTGCGTCAGTATTCGAGGATGCTTCGTGTGCTTCCGCTGCCATAGGCGTCCTTCTCTCGGGGTGTGTGTCCGGGCTACAGGCGCCCACAGAACGGGTGGAACGCGTCGCCTTTGTCGTTGCCGGTGGCGGAGTTTGCGTTCGTTCTCACTCTACCCTTTAGGGTATCGCATTAGCGCTGTGCCTGCCCTTCCTGCGCTTTTTGTATCTTGTCCCTCAAATATCTGCCCCGGATGCTAGGGCCCGGTTTGGGCGCATAGACTGGTGTGGTGAGTACGTTTCCTTCCTCAACCCCCGGCGGTGTCACCCCTAACTGTGCGGCCCTTGACAGCCACCCGGTAGCGGGTGCTCGGCGCATCCGGCATCCTTTGGCGGCAGCTGGTGTGCCCTATGCGCCAGCGCTTGCGGATGTTCTTCAGGAGCCTACCGTTCTTCACCAGCCGCGCGTTCAGGTTCGTACTCTCTCCTCCGCCGCTTCGCCCCTTCCGGGTGTCCTGGCTCCTGAGGTGTGCGAGGTTGTGATTGAGCCGCATGTTCCGGTGCAGTTGGCGCAGACGTTGGGGTCGCTACGTCGCGGCGCTCAGGATTTTTCGTATCGTGCGCTGAGCCGCGCGGATGGTGCTGAGAGAATCTGGTTGACGGCTCGCACGCCGTTTCACGAGTTCCCAGCGGTGCTGTACGTTGAACGAGTTGCGGAGACAGCCACGCTTCCCGAGACTCTCCCCTCCCTGCATCGCCTGCTGATGCGCCCGGTGCGTATTCGTATCTGGGTTTCTTATAGTGCCGCTGATCAGCAGATGCAGGCGCGAGCCGACCTTCAGGCGCTAGCGCAGGAAATGACGTACTGGCTGGGGTTGCACGACCCCGCCGAACAGTTCGGTGCTCTGTCTTCTTTTGAGTCTCTTCCGCCGCGTGTTCAGCAGGCGTGGCGGCAGAATCCGGGGCTCCGCCTCAGCGCTTCGGGGCAGCTGGACCGGCAGATGCTCAACGCCATTGTGGAGCAGCGCATCACCCAGACCGAAGCGTTCAGGACCTTAGGCTGGGTTCTGCGAAAGTACGGCTCCCCCGCCCCTTCGACCGGGTTGGGGAATCAGCCGGAGGGGATGCGCGTCTATCCAAGCGCCCGGACCCTGGCGACGATTCCTACCTGGGATTGGCATCGGGCTGGCGTTGATAAAAGCCGCTACGATGCCGTGTACGCTTACGCTCGTTCCGCAGAGTCTCTAAAAAACATTGCGGCAGAAGGCGACGTCGCACTTCTGGCGCGGAGCCTGCACGCTGTGCGCGGCGTGGGCCCGTGGAGTATTTCCGAGGCCCTGCAGCGTGTGTGCGGGCACCCGGATGCCATCAGCGTGGGCGACTACCATCTGGCGCACGCGGTCGGTGAGCTGTTCATAGGTCAGCGCACCGATGATGCGGGAATGCTCTCCCTGCTGGCGCCCTTTAGCCCGCATCGGCAGCGTCTGGTGCGGCTCATGCATGCTTCGGGCTTTTCGAAGCAGCGCTACGGGGCGCGCATGACCATTGAGGATCACCGCGACCGCTAACGCTCCTGCACCCTCACGAGGTTAAAAGGGGGCGGGGCGCCCCTGCCGGTTGTGCCGGCGGGTGCGCCCCGTTCAAGCTCTTTTGTGGTGGTGAGCTTACTTCTTCTCTGCAGAGCCCTCTGCTGCTGCGATCTCTGCACGGACCTTGTCCATGTCGAGCTCGCGGATCGAACCGATTACGGTCTCCAGCTGGTCTTCGCGCAGTGCGCCAGCCTGCTGGTATACCAGGATACCGTCACGGAAGCCCATGATGGTGGGGATGGAAGTGATGCCTGCTGCCTGAGCGAGCTGGCCCTGGTCCTCGGTGTCGACCTTGCCGAAAACAATGTCGCTGTGCTTCTCCGAAGCCGCCTCGTAGACGGGGGAGAACTGCTTGCAGGGACCGCACCAATCTGCCCAGAAGTCCAGGAAGACAATATCGTTGCTCTCGACGGTAGCAGTCAGGTTCTGCTGAGTAATTTCATTAGTAGCCATGAGATAAAGCTACACCCTCAAGACCCCAATCGCTAATTGTTCGCTCTGGGATTCAAACATGTGAAAGATATGACAAATTGCGGTCATAGTAAATACTTTTTGCGGCTGTTTCAGCCGGTTTACGGGCGTGTCGCGAATACTCTGGCGAATGTCCCTGTAGCCGAATGATGGAGGCGCCCGACCCGGCGGGCGAAGCCCCGTGGTCGTCCCCTACAGCATCCTGAGGAAAGCACCCAATGCGGGCACCCAGAAAATACGGGCGCAACCATGAAAGACCGTTGCTGTGGAAGACCACTGTGGTGGAAGATTACCGCGGTGGAAAGCAGCTGGGTTGGAAAGCGGCTGCGAAATCCGCTATAAAACTGGTTTTAGATACACAAAAGCCCGGTTACTTTCGTAACCGGGCTATTTGTGGCAGGTGAGGGATTCGAACCCCCGTAGGCAGTGCCAGCTGATTTACAGTCAGCCCCCTTTGGCCGCTCGGGTAACCTGCCGCCTAGCTAGGTGCTAGTTGCTCGCTCAAGCGAACAGAGACTACTCTACAGCAGTTTTAGGGACTTGTACACTTCACATAGGGTTTTGTGACGAAGGTTATATATCTGGTTGTATTTATCGTCTTTTCGTCACACAAGAGCGTCAGCGCACGCTCACCGCGCGCCCATATCTATCGCAGCGCCCACGCTCTCACCTTATGAATAAAGCCGCGAATAAAGCCACCGCCTACAGCAGTTTTAGAAGGAGCGGGAAGGAGTATCGCCATCCTGCTCAAGCAGAAGCACAATCTCCAGGTGCTCCAGATAGCGGCGCGCCTGCTCCACGGTGCACATGTCACCGGCAATCTCACGCTCCAGGTCACGGCGAACGCCACGGAAACGTGCCACCAGCGAAGGTTCCGTCAGGGTGATACCGATACCGTCAAAGAGAGAAGGCTCAGCATCTTCCTCGTGCAGGTCAAGGTGAATATCGTGGTGGTCAGGCTCGCTGAGGCGCTCAGCCTCAGGAATATCTTCGGGCTCAGCGCCCAGAGAGGTATGCAAGTCAATGAAGAGCAGGGTTTGCAGGTCGTGAGCTTCCTCGCTCGTGTGTGCGTCCGTTGCAGACAGGTTATGAATGGTCATATCTCTATTGTCCTCTTTTTAGGTTGGTAACGCCTGTAAAACAGGCCCGTATTTCTGTTAGTTAGCTGTGAACAAGAGCCCCAACCCGGTAGGCTAGTACTAACCGGTGCCAGTAGCACCTCATTCACGAAAGGAAAACCCATGGCTAGCGAATCCTCATTCGACATTGTGTCCAAGGTGGACAAGCAGGAAGTTTCTAACGCACTGCACCAGGCGCAGAAGGAAATCTCCCAGCGTTACGACTTCCGTGGCGTTGGCGCAGAAATCGACTACTCCGGCGACAAGATCCTCATCAAGGCAAACGCCGAAGAGCGCGCACTGGCAGTGCTGGACGTTTTCCAGTCCAAGCTGGTCAAGCGCGGCATCTCCCTGAAGTCCCTGGACTCCGGCAAGCCCTACGCATCCGGCAAGGAAATCCGCATCGAATGCTCCATCAAGGAAGGCATCGCGCAGGATCAGGCAAAGAAGATCTCCAAGATGATCCGCGAAGAGGGCCCCAAGGGCGTAAAGGCGAACATCCAGGGCGACGAGCTGCGCGTCTCCTCCAAGTCCCGCGATGACCTGCAGGAAGTCATTGCAATGCTCAAGTCCGCTGATCTTGAGATTGACCTGCAGTTCGTCAACTACCGCTAAGCTCAGGCGAGGCTCTCACCCTCTATCCCCGCCCAGCGATGGGTGAGGATAGAGGACTAGAAGCCGAAACGTAAAAATCCTCGGGGTGGCTACTTCCACAGTAGCCACCCCGAGGATTTTTTGTCTGCCAACCCGTCATCGCGGGTCACAATCGTCACCCCGGGTCATATTCACGCCCAGAGATGAGGGCGACAAAAAGACTTAGTACTGACCCATCTCACGAGCCTGCTGCTGCAGACGCGCAATACGCTGATCCATCGGCGGGTGAGTAGAGAGCATGCTCTTCAGCGAACCGAAGGGATTCGCAATCATCATGGCGCTCGCCGCCTCAGTGCTACGGTTGTTCGGGTCCATCGGGTACATGGACACGCCGCTCTCCAGCTTGTGCAGTGCCGAAGCCAGAGCCAGCGGGTCGCCGGTCAGACGTGCGCCGTCCTCGTCGGCATCAAATTCACGGGTGCGGCTAATAGCCATCTGGATGACCTGAGTAGCAATGGGAGCCAGCATAGCAACCACGAACATGGCGAGGGGGTTGGAACGTTCACCATCGCGGTTGGATCCACCGAACATCGCGCCAAACGAAAGAATCTGCGCAATCGTACCGATAATGGAGGCGATACCCGCCGCTACCGAAGAGGTGAGGATATCGCGGTTGTACACGTGCATCAGCTCGTGGCCGAGCACGCCGCGCATCTCGCGCTCATCCAGCAACTGCAAAATACCCTCGGTGCAACACACCGCCGCGTTCTGCGGGTTACGACCGGTTGCAAACGCATTCGGGGTCATGGTCGGTGCCACGTAAAGGGCGGGCATGGGCTGACCCGCGCGGGAGGACAGCTCCTCCACAATGTCGTAAAGCACCGGAACCTCTTCGCGGCTGACCGGGTAAGCATTCATGGAACTCAGAGCAAGCTTATCGGAGTTCCAGTAGGTGTACGCGACCGAACCCAAGCTAAACAGGCCCATAACCCAGATGAAAATGGAGGTGCGGAAAGTCGCCGAAAGCAGGCCACCGATGAGCAGCATCATGCCCACCATGGAGCCCATCAACAGGGCAGTTTTCAGTCCGTTGTTATGGCTGTGCATGGGTATCCTCCTGAACAATTAGGTCAGTGCGTACAGCATGTACTTGACTCTATAGAATACGTGCAAGCACCCGCGGGCGCACCTTATGGCACGCGGATTCACCCAGAGCGTCACCCATGCGCCGAAAGCTCAAAAGGGATTAGGGAATAGCGCCCGGAATATTCACCAGGGGCACCTGCTCCAGCACCTGCGCCGTAGCAGTGGGGAAAATACCCAGCAGCAGAATCGTGCCGTACGCGCCCAGAAAAAGGATGAAGAGCAGACCGAGCATCAGCTGACCCTCCAGATCAAAACCAGTGGTAGTACTGCGGTACTGGCCGTAAATCACCGGGGTCACGATGGGCACACCGAAGAGCAGAATCATCAGCAGAATGTAGATGGGGTTTGTGAAGTCGTACACCATGACCCTATCCTCCTTGATGGTGATCGCCGGTACGGGTTACTCTAGGTTCTTTGATTGTACGGCATCTCTTCACACCCGAGGCCGGGGCGAGGAGGGGCGCCACAGAGTGGATGAAAGGGACGCCTTGCCGGCTTATTATGAGATTTTCATAAAATAATGATGAATTTCTCATAATAACGTGTAGACTTAAACCTATGACCGACGCAAAGACAACCTCCGACACGAAGAAGGCTCAAAGCCCAGACCATCACAACACCGGTTGCGCCCACACCACCGGCCTACCCCTGCTCTCCGCAATGAGCCCCGAACAGCTCGAAGAAGCATGGACCACCGGACTGCGCGCCAGGGGCCGCCGCGTCACCAAGCAGCGCCTCGCCGTACTCCACGCAGTGCAGGAACACCCGCACTCCACCGCCGACACCATCGTGCAGGCAGTCCGCGAGCGTATCCCCGCCATTACGGTTCAGTCGGTCTACGTGATTCTTGCCGACCTGACCGACATCGACCTGCTGCGTAAGTTTGAGCCGCCGGGAACCCCCGCCCTCTACGAAACCCGCACGGGCGACAACCACCACCACGCCTTCTGCGTACGTTGCGGCAAGGTCGAAGACATGGACTGCGCGGTCGGCTCCGCGCCCTGCCTGACCCCCAGCGATTTTCACGGCATGGCACTCTTCAGCGCAGACGTGCTCTATCAGGGCGTGTGCGTAGACTGTCAAACTGAGGCAGAAGCAGAACTGGCGAAGAGCCAGGTGCAAGCCGCAGCGAGCGTTCAGCACTAACGAACCACATTCCCACACCTTACTCCGGGCGTGAAACAGCGCCTCAGTGTTCGTTAGCTGCACCCTAAAACAGGAAGAATGCTCGTCGAAAACCACATAGCATCACCAAAAACACAAGGAGAAGCAAATATGTATCAGACCCCGCAGAACCCCATTCAGCCCGGTTCTTACACCACCACGAGCACTGGCACGCCGGTGGCTTCAGATGATCATTCGCTCACCGTGGGCGCCGATGGTCCCATCGTTCTGCACGATGCTTACACTGTTGAAAAGCTCGCTCAGTTCAACCGTGAGCGTGTGCCCGAGCGTGTGGTGCACGCGAAGGGAACCGGCGCATACGGCTACTTTGAAACCACCGAAGACGTTTCGCAGTACACCCGTGCGGCGCTCTTTCAGCCCGGCGTTAAAACCGAGCTGCTGATTCGTTTCTCAACCGTGGCGGGCGAATCCGGCTCCCCCGATACCTGGCGTGACCCACGCGGTTTCGCGGTGAAATTCTACACCACCGAAGGCAACTACGACCTGGTAGGCAACAACACTCCTATCTTCTTCATTCGCGATGCCATTAAGTTCCCCGACTTCATCCACTCGCAGAAGCGTATGCCCGGTTCGGGTCTGCGCGATCACGATATGCAGTGGGATTTCTGGACCCTCAATCCGGCATCGGCGCACCAGGTAACCTGGCTGATGGGCGACCGCGGCCTGCCCCGCACCCTGCGCCACATGGACGGCTTCGGCTCTCACACCTACCAGTGGATTAACGCCGAGGGCGAGCGCTTCTGGGTTAAGTACCACTTCAAGACCGAGCAGGGCAACGAGTTCTTCACCCAGGCTCAGGCCGATGAAATGGCGGGTAAGGATGCTGACTTCCACCGCCGCGACCTGCGCGAGGCTATCGAGCGTGGCGACTACCCCGCCTGGACGCTCTATGTGCAGATCATGCCCTATGAGGACGCGAAGACCTACCGTATTAACCCCTTCGATCTGACGAAGGTGTGGCCGCACTCGGATTACCCGCTGATCAAGGTGGGCCGCATGGTGCTGGATCGCAACCCGCAGAATTTCTTCGCCGAAATCGAGCAGGCAGCCTTCTCCCCCTCGAATTTTGTGCCCGGTATCGCGGCTTCGCCCGATAAGATGCTGCTCGGTCGTATCTTCTCCTACCCGGATGCGCATCGCTACCGCATCGGCACCAACTTCGCACAGCTGCCCGTGAACGCACCACACGCAGCGCCGGTGAACAACTATTCGCATGACGGTTCGATGCGTTATAACTTCAACGACCCCTCCGTTCCGACCTACGCGCCGAATAGTCTGGGTGGACCGCATGCGGATGCGGAACGCGCTGGCGAAGGTAGCTGGGAGTCTGATGGCGAGCTGGTACGCACCGCCTACACCCTGCGCCCGGATGATGATGATTTCTCGCAGGCTCGCACCCTCTACGAGGTAACCATGAACGACGAAGAACGCGAGCGCCTGATCAGCAACATCTCCGGTCACGTAGGCGCTGTTCGTTCCGACGAGATTCGTGAACGCGCGTTCCAATACTGGGATAGCGTTCACCCTGAGCTCGGTTCTCGCGTTCGCGAGGCCGTGGCAGCCGCCGCATCTGGTTCATAAGATACGGCAGCGTCTGTTCTCCTGTAGATTCGAGAACATGACGCACAGCTGGCTACTACTATGGGGTCGGTGACTTTCAGTAAGGTGGAGTCACCGGCCCCATATTTTAAACCCGTTTGCAGGATTACAACCCTCTCCAAACACAAAAATCGCCCGGAAGAGACAACACCGTGTGGGTGTCTCTTCCGGGCGATTTTACGTGACGGGTTTTACGAACTATGCGGATGCACTAGCACCAGCGGGAGAAGCGCCGAAGACCGCTTCCTATTCACCCACAATATCGAGGAGCTCGCGGATCTGCGCCGCGCTCAGCACGGTGGAGGGGTTAATCGCATTCACCTTCACGCTCGGCGCACCAATATCCAGGGCGTAACGCAGAATATCCAGGGCGTTCGCCGAACGCACCTCAATATGCGGATCCAGTGCCGCAATCTCAATGGGCGAAGTGAACACCAGCAGACTCTGCGGGTTGCCGTTCTCATCCGGGTCAAAGACGAAAGAGGTACCGGACGGGTCAGCCGGGTCAACACCCACCAGCAGCACGGACGCCGGGGACACCAGCGAGCCGAGTAGCATCTGCATGTTGTCCTGGGTCAGCGCCATCTTCGCGCCGTCGTTACGGGGCGAAGTGACAATCCACTGCACCTGAGCGCGCTCAATGTAGCACTCGTGGTCGGTGCCGGGGTCAACCACAATCAGGTCCAGCGCCTCGTTGCCGAGGAAATCGATAAAGACCTTCATCGCCGGTTCGCGCAGAATCAACTCGTCGCCCTCGGACTCCTGACGCACGTAGCTCTTGCCAATGTGCTCGGAGGAGGAGAACACGCACAGCGCCTGCATACCGGTCTCGGGCATACGAATGACCTGGTGGGTCAGCACCGACTCGGGGCCCATCGGGTCGGTCTCAGACGGAATCAGCAGGGAGCCGGTCGCATCGAGCAGAACGTCACCACCGAGCATCGTGCGGACCACGTTAATGAGGGTTCGCTCCTGCACATCGTTACGGAAGGTCTCCAAGGCAGCGACCAGGTACGGGTTCGGGATCTCGTGCTCGTTCGAAGACAGCGCCGCGGCGGCAGAGTGGCGGGCGCGGCCCTCCATACGTTCACGAGCCCACTGAGGGATACGCGACGCGTCACGCGGGAACTCAGTCAGGTGCTCACGCACGTCGGTCGCGGTCAGGGTGCCTTCATTCTTCCAGCTGGCGGGCTCATCGTCACGGTTGTAGGAGGCACCCACGCTGAACTGCGGGTTCGGCCAGCCGGTTGCCGCCACCACAATGGAGGCGGTGAACCAGGTGCCGCGGTTACCGTCGTAGGCGGCACGCTGCAACTTGCGAACCTCAGCAATAATGGGCGAGCCGTCCTTGAGCGGGCCGATAGTGCCAATGAACTCTTCACCGTCGCGGAATTCACGCACACGCACGAAAATCTGACCAGCCAGAGGTTTGACGTCCAGCACCATTTCGCTCCAGCCGGGGTCAACACTAACGACATCCAGCAGCCAGCTTCCAATGTTGTTTAGCGCATCCTGGATGCGCGCGGCGCGGCTACTCGTCTCGGCGAGGCGGGGTTCAGTCATAGTTCATACATCCTTGAGTGTGAATACGGCGCGGCTGGAGGCATCCGTGTTCGGTCGTAGTATCGGCTTACAGGGTGCCGGAAGAAGCCGTCTCTTCGATTCTAACGAACACAGGCACTCAACGCAGATAGTTTACGCCGAAAGATATATGCTCTACCTCTCCCTCAGAGCTCTTGGATACGGCTCAAACAGGCGCCTTAGAGCCCAATACGCCTAAAGCGCACCCCAAAACCGGGGATACACGGCATAGTGAACGCTAAAAGGTTGATAATCTTGAAGCATGACGAATTCTCTGCAGGACCTTATCGACGCATCGATCTTTATCTCCACCGAGTACCAGGCTCGACTCGCTGAGCTCGTGGGTACCTCCGAGTGGAACGTGGATTTCACCTCCCAGTCTCTGGATTTTGAGACCACTCCCCCGCTTTCGCTCAAGCCGCACCTGCTGGGCACCGAATCCGAGAACCGCGGTACTTGGATTTGGTCTTGGCAGCAGCTGGGCTACTTCCCCGACTCCGTTGTTTCCGCCGCTATTCAGGCGCGCGAAACCGGTGAGCGTGACGGCCTGGCCGAACTGACCACCGACGAGCTGCCCCTCTCCGAGTCCCTGGCACGCCGCCTGACCCTGGCAACCAAGACCATTAGCGGCCTGTACGCACACTACCCGCTGCCCGCGGGCGCTGGCGTGCGCGCATGGACCCTGCTGGAAGGTGCCGAGCTGACCCTCGAGGCACCGACTTACAAGGGTATTGGCCGCGTCATTGCTAAGACCCTGCAGAGCGAAGAGGTACACAACCAGGTTCTGGCGGTGGACTCCTACGCTCAGCAGCGCGGCTTCCACATCGCCTGGGACACCGAGGCAACCGCCGTGCTGACCGCAACCGACGGTGCCCTGCGCCTGTGGTTCGACGAGGGCCGCATCAGCGGCATCGAGCAGGCTGAGCCTCAGGTTGGCCCCGAGGTACTGGAGCAGTGCGCAGCCGCTGCCGCACAGCGTCGCGAATCCCTCGCCGCACTGCGCACCGAGATTGAGCGCGTGGCAGCCGCAGAGGCAGCCGCTCAGAACGCACAGCGCGAGCAGGAGGCAGCAGAACGCGCCGCCGCACGTGCCGAGGCTGATGCAGAGCGCGCCGTCGAGATCGCCGAGCACGCACCGGTCGCAGACACCGAGGTACCCGGCGTCGAGAGCACCGAGAACCTCTACCCCGCCGACGAGGCTCCCTTCGATCAGGAGCCGGCAGAGTACGCAGAGCCCGGCCTGGTCACCGTGGAGACCCTGCCCGGCGAGTACGAGGCAGAAGAGACCGAACAGGCTCGCGTCTACACCGACGAGTCCATCGGCGCCGAGCAGCCCGAGTACGAGACCGTTGAGGCTTCCGCAGAGTACGCTGAGGAGCCGGTCGCCGCTGAGACTGCAGCTGAGCAGCCCGTCGAGGTTGAGCAGGATGCAGCAGAGTACGAGGAGCAGCACGTGGAGCCCATCCGCAACGCTGGCGCAGCTCCCGACCTGCAGGCAGAGCACGAAGAGGCAGCCCGCCGCGAGCAGGAAGAAACTGCACGCCGCGAGGCAGAGCAGCCCAAGAAGAAGGGCTTCTTCTCCCGCTTCTTCGGCCTCTAAACCGAATACGCAGCATTCCTCAGGCGCGGTATCCTCGTGGTACCGCGCCTGTGGCGTCCCTAGCGTATGCAACACCCCGTATCGGGTACAGTAGTGTGCGCGCATCGAAACCTGTGTGGATACCCAGCCGGCGCATCCCGATGAATAGCTTAGAAGAACGTAACCGAAGAATCAGGTCAGACGAAACCATGTCAGAAACGCAGAAGCACACCACCCGTAACGGGTTTATCACCATCATCGGCACCTACATCATTTGGGGTCTGCTCCCCCTGTATTTTGTGCTGATGGCGCCGGCAGGACCGATTGAGATTGTGGTGGCGCGAGTGGTCTTCTCCCTCATTTTCTGCGCCCTGCTACTACCGATTGTGCGGGCAACCGCGGACTTCCGCCGCGCCCTCAAGGACCGCCGCATCATGCTGGTACTGACGGCGGCATCGTTCCTCATCTGCGCGAACTGGCTTATCTACGTGATGGCAACAACCAGCGGTCACACGATTGATGCGTCCCTGGGATATTTCATTAACCCGCTGGTCTCCGTGGTGCTGGGCGTGATTTTCCTGCAGGAGCGCCTGCGCGCCGCGCAGTGGGTATCCGTCGCAATTTCATGTATCGCGGTGCTGATGATGAGCCTCATCTACGGTCAGGTGCCCTGGACGGGTCTGGGCCTGGCGTTCTCCTTCGGCATCTACGGCCTGCTCAAGGCACGCGTAGCCCACGACGTGAGCCCCATCGTTTCACTCTCTCTCGAAACTCTGATTCTGGCGCCCTTCGGCATTGCCGCCCTCTTTGTGCTCAATGATCAGGGACAAATGACCCTCTTCAGCGAAGGTGCCGGGCACTTCTGGCTTCTCGCATCCACCGGCGTGGTCACCGTTGTGCCCCTCATGCTCTTTGCGGCGGCTACCAAGGCGCTACCGCTGTCAGTCATTGGCATGGTGCAGTACCTGGGCCCGACCATCCAGTTTATTCTGGCGCTGACCGTTCTGCACGAGCAGATGAGCGCCGATAAGGTGCTGGGTCTGAGCCTCATCTGGGTCGCTCTCATCATCTTCACCGTGGATGCGTTGCGTGCCTCCCGCGCCTACCGCGCCTCCGCGCTGTCCGACCCGGAAACCGGCATGATCCCGCTCGTGCAGGCTGAAGACGTACAGAGCAAGTAGATCTCCCCAACCCGAACAAAACACAGTCCCGCATAAAACACAGTGATGCCCCGCAGGCTAACGCCTGCGGGGCATCACTTTATATCGCGTTCACACTCTAAAGCTCAGAATCCTGAGCTTCAGCAGCATCGAGAGCATCCAAATCCGGATGACGGTGCAGGTTCAGCAGAGCCAAACCCAGGCCACCCCAAATGATCAGGATTGCCACAATGAGCATCACAATTGCGGAGAAAGACATGAGGGCTCCTAACGGGTAATGGTCGAATCAACGTGGCCGTGCTCCACCTGACCGGCAATCACCGGAGGCGCCGGAGGCTCTTCAGCCGCACGAGACTTCTTCGACCAGGGCAAGAGAGAAACAACAATTGCGCCAACCAGCAGGAGTGCGCTCATACCCCAACCGAAAATAGCCAGCATATCTGCCGGGTAACCCTCATAGGGGGTTACCACAAGCTTAATAACGCTCTGAATCAGGGAGTAGCCCAGAACCAGCGGGGTCACGACAGCCAGCAGAATCATCCAGATCTTGCCAGCCTTGATGGAGGAGTAGCGGTTCAGGTGCTCAGCCAGAGCCGGCAGTGCACGCACCACGTATGCAACCACGATAATGGCGCACAGGCCGGCAGCCAGAATACCGAAGAGGTTCACGAAGTTATCGAGAATATCCAGCACATACAGGCCGGTAGTGGTCGGCATCAGCAGCAGCGAAATCAGAGCCATCGGAACAATCACCAGAATGGTGGACGCCAGACGGGAAGTCGCGAACTTGTCCTGAATACCGGCGATAATCACCTCAAGAATCGAAATCAGGGAGGTGAAACCAGCAAAGAGCAGGGAGCCGAAGAAGAGGATACCAATCAGCACGCCGCCGGGCGCCTGAGAAATAATGGTCGGGAACGCGATGAACGCCAGACCAATACCGCTGGTCGCAACCTCGCTCACCTGGGTGCCAGCGGCCTGAGCCATGAAGCCCAGAGCAGCGAACACACCAATACCAGCAAGGAGCTCGAAGCCGGAGTTCGCGAAACCAACCACAGCACCGGAACCGGTCAGGTCAGTCTTAGGCTTCAGGTAGGAGGAGTAGGTAATCATAATACCGAAGCCAATGGACAGGGAGTAGAAAATCTGACCGTAGGCAGCAACCCACACATCCGGGTTAGCCAGGGAGTCCCAGCTAGGGGTGAACAGAGCATTCAGACCATCGGCCGCACCGGGCAGGGTCAGCGAGTAAATCACCAGACCAACAAACATGACCAGCAGCAGCGGGATAAAGACGATGTTGGCAGCGCCCACACCCTTCTGAACGCCCAGAGCCATCACAGCAAGCAGGACGCCCCACACGAGAACCATGGGGATCAGGACGTTCATGTTGAAGTCCAGGGAGACACCGGGGGTGTCTGCAACCTTCAGGAACTCGCCATTGAAGAACGCCTTCGGGTTATCGCCCCACTCATTGGTGAAGGAGAAAACCATGTAACGCAGCGACCACGCCACAATAGCGGCATAGTAGATAGCGATGACGAAGTTAATACCCATGTGCCACCAGCCGATGAACTCGGTCTTACGGTTCAGACGGCGGAAAGCTAGCGGGGAAGACGCACGCGCACGGTGACCGATAGCGTAGTCAAAGAAAAGGAAGGTCAGACCAGCGGTCAGCAGGGCGACAATGTAGGGAATCATGAAGGCGCCGCCGCCGTTATCAAATGCGATGTAGGGGAAACGCCAAATATTGCCCAGACCAACAGCAGAACCGATGGCGGCAAAGATAAAGACGCGACGGCTAGAGAAGCCTTCGCGCTTCGTGGGCGCCTTAGGGGTAGATGCTCCCATAGTTGTAAACCTCGAATGTGTGGGGACGCGGATGGTTGGTGCGAGAATAACCCGTCGGGGTGGTGGGCTCAGCTCGCGTCCAGAAATAGTAAACGGCTCTCCAAACACGGAGTGGGCGTGGGAGCCGTCAAACGTCTGAAGGGTGGATGTGCGCCTCAGGCATGCCTATAAGGATTACCTTAAAGGCATATAGCGGTCAAGGAGACCCCAGCATACGGAACTATGCGGGACAGGGCACTCGCTCACACCCACCCTGAAAGCCGGCGTTGACTAGCCATAATGCAGAAAACCCCCGCCGAATCCAGTCAGATTCAGCGGGGGTTTGAAGTATGAGACGCATCAGCACTTACGCCAGCGCACACGCTACACAGCGGGTTTTAGCCTTCGCGGTGAACCACAGCGTGAGCGAAAGACTCCAGCGCAGCCTTCGCGGTGGACTCGGGCAGCGGAGCAATCGCGGCAATTGCACGGTCCGCCCAATCGTAGGCGATCTGCCATGCTTCCTGGGTGACCGGGTGGGCGGCGAGCGCCTCCACGGCTGCATCCAGTGCCTCGTCGGAGCTCAGGTCGGCATCCAGCAGGGCGCGAACAGTAACAGCGGATTCGTCGCCGGCAGCTACCGCACGGTCCAGCAGGATGGTCGGCAGGGTGGGCACACCCTCGCGCAGGTCGGTGCCGCGGGTCTTACCGCTGGTCTTGCCGTCGCTAACGATGTCGATCACGTCGTCAGCCAGCTGGAATGCCACGCCGACCAGCTCGCCATACGCCTTGACCATGGAGATGACCTCTTCGGAAGCGCCCGAAAGCAGGGAGCCGTACTCGCCAGCAGCTGCAATCAGGGAGCCGGTCTTGCCCTCAATGACGGCAATGTAGTGGTCGAGCAGGTCCTGACCCTCGCGGGGGCCGGTGGTTTCGAAGAGCTGGCCGAGCACCAGACGCTCGAAGGTCTGGGACTGAATCTTCATGGGGCGGGTACCCAGCTCGGACACCAACAGGGATGCTCGGGAGAAGATCAGGTCGCCAGTCAGAATCGCGACGGAATTGCCCCAAATCATCTGGGCGCTGTCCACGCCGCGGCGCTTGGGAGCATCATCCATCACGTCGTCGTGGTAGAGGGTTGCCAGGTGGGTCAGTTCAACGACCACGGCAGCTTCAATGACGTCATCGTTGATTTCGCCGTCTACGGCTGCGCAGAGCAGCGCCAGCAGGGGGCGCACACGCTTGCCGCCCGCGGAGAGCAGGTGACGGGATGCGACGTCCGCCAGGTGGTCAGTCTGTGCGATGGCTTCTGCCAGGCGCTCCTCAATACGTGCGAGAGAGGAGAGAATCTGCGGACCCAGCTTGGGGTCAGCGGCGATGAGTTCAAAGCCTGCGGGCAGTTTCAGGTCGAGGTCTCCCAGCAGGTCGGTTGCGGCAATGGGCTGCTCTGCGTTGCTCACGGTGTCTTCTATCTTCTTGGTGTTGGTGTCTTCAGTGGTGTTAGTGTCTTCGGTGGTGTGTGAACGCGGTGTCTATGCGTTATGTGCTTCAGGCTTGAAACCGCGGTGAATGGCGACGATGCCGCCGGTGAGGTTGCGGTACTGCACGGAGGTGAAGCCCGCCTCCTTGAACTTCTGCGCCAGTTCCTGCTGGTTAGGCCAGGTGATGATGGACTCGGCGAGGTATTCGTAGGATTCGGGGTTGGAGGAAATCGCGCGGGCAATCGGCGGGATCGCCTTCATGATGTAGTTCTTGTAGACCGCGCCGAAGGGGGCGAAGGTCGGGGTGGAGAACTCCAGGACGACGATGCGTCCGCCGGGCTTGAGCACGCGGTAGATTTCACTCAGTGCCTTGGGGTAGTTGGCGACGTTGCGCAGACCGTAGGACATGGTCACTGCGTCGAAGGTTTCGTCGTCAAAGGGTAGGGCGGTGACGTCTGCCTGCACGAAGGTCATGTCGGGGCGGCGGCGGCGGCCCACGTCGAGCATACCTTCGGAGAGGTCTGCAGCGATAACGTCTACGCCGGCGTCGGCGAAGGGTTCGGAGGAGACGCCGGTACCTGCGGCTACGTCCAGTACTTTCTGGCCGGGGTGCGCGTCTACGGCGGCGACTGCCTGCTTACGCCAGTAGATGTGCTGGCCGAGAGAGAGGATGCCGTTCATGAGGTCGTAGCGTTCAGCGACGGTATCAAACATGGCGGCAATATCGCCGGTTTTCTTGTCTAGGGTTGCGCGGGTTGCGCGGGTGTTCTTCTCTGCGTTCACGCTCTCAATTGTGGCATGGAGGTTACTAGATTCGATAGTTGGGTAAACCGTAGTAGTGTCGCACGGTGCGTTAAGGTGCGTTCTGAAGTGGTTTTCGAGTCGCTAATTCGGGGTTTTATTCAGTTTTTGGGGGTGTAAATTATTCATATTCAGCAAAAATTTATGAATATTTATGTATATGCTTGCATTTTTTAACATAGGCGCGCACAATAGACTCTAGATTTCATAGAACGCACCACTCAACGAGTGAACGCACCCCCATACACAGGAGCATCCCAATGAACACCGCATCCCTCAAGAAGGCATCCCTCAAGCCCCTCGCACTACTGGCAGTGCTACCCCTGGCACTGACCGGCTGCGTCTCCACCGCCAACGAGAACTCCGACGCCAACGGCGAGGTCAGCCTCGTCAAGTCCGGCACCCTCAGCGTCTGCACCAACACCCCCTACAAGCCCTTCGAATACGAAGAAAACGGCACCATCGTCGGCCTGGACGCAGACATCGCCAACGCTATCGCCTCCGACCTGGGCGTGAAGGCTCAGCTGACCTCCATCAGCTTCGAGGGCCTAGACTCCGGCACCGGCCTGGCCACCGGCCAGTGCGATATCGCCCTGGCAGGTATCGGCGTGACCGATGAACGTAAGAGCAAGATGGAATTCACCACCGTCTACTTCGACGACAACCTGGCAATCCTGGTCCCCAAGGGTTCCTCCATCACCTCCGCCGCAGACCTGAAGGGTGTCAGCGTTGGTGCACAGCAGGCAACCAGCGGTGAAACCTACGCCAAGGAAAACGGTGCAGAGGTCATCCAGTACGAAGACACCTCCCTCATGTTCTCCGCTCTGAAGACCGGTCAGGTCAAGGCAGTCGCAGCGAACCTCTCCGTGGTGTCCGAGGCACTGACCAATGACCCGGACTCCTTCAAGATTGCGTACCAGGATTCCGAGAACACCGAGCAGATTGCCGCAGCAGTTTCCTCCAACAACAAGGCACTGCTGACCAAGGCAAACGCCACCATCGCCAAGCTCAAGGAAAACGGCGAACTCGACAAGATGAAGGCCAAGTGGGTTGGTGCCACTTCCTCCACCTCCGCGAGCGCCTCTTCCTCCGCTTCCTAAGCATCTAGCCGGTTAGCCTCTCCCCCAATTCAGGAGTACCCTTATTACTTTTGGGTTGGGGGATTCTCCGGCCTCTACCCTTGTGAGCGTGCAGAACGCTCCTAACCGAACAGCACACGGATAAACAGCACACGGATAAGAAAGCGCATGTCCTCTAAACTCTCACCCCGTCAGAAGCAGAAGCTCTTCCGCTACGCACAGTACGCCCTTCTGGCCGTTATTGCTCTGGCAGCCATTCTTCTGGCTGACTGGAAGACCCTCAGCCAGCAGGTATTCAACCTGGACGTTGCGGCTCAGCAGTTCCCCGACGTCATCACCGTGGCATTGAAGAACACCCTGCTGTACACCACCTTGGGCTTCATCGTGGGCCTCTCCGGCGGTCTGCTGCTGGCGCTCATGCGTATTTCCTCTATCGCCCCCTACCGTTGGATTGCGACCCTGTACGTGGAGCTTTTCCGCGGTATCCCGGCGCTGCTGGTTTTCTTCGCGTTCGGTTACGGTATTCCCCTGGCGTTCAAGATTCGCTTCGTGGATAATCTGATTCCGGTGACCCTGTCCCTGGGTATGGTTTCGGCTGCTTACATTAGTGAGGTTCTGCGTGCGGGCCTGCAGGCGATCCCGAAGGGCCAGATGGAGGCGGCACGCTCCCTGGGTATGTCCCACACTCGCGCGATGATTTCGATCATTATTCCCCAGGCGTTCCGCGTGGTTCTGCCCCCGCTGACCAACGAGGTTATCCTGCTGACCAAGGACTCCTCCCTCGTGTACCTGCTGGGCGTGACGGTTTCTCAGTACGAGCTGGCGAAGTTCGGCCGTGAGGGCCTGACCGCCGCTAATGCGGGTCTGACTCCCCTGGTGGTTGCGGGCCTGTGCTACCTGATTATCACTGTTCCGCTGGGCCAGCTCTCCGCATACTTTGAGCGCCGCACCCAGCTTGCGGGCCGCAAGTAAGCGCAACGACAGATACGGATTACGGAAGATACTATGACTGTTTCAACTTCATCCATGGCCGCCTCCTCGGTGCGCATTTCTAACCTGCACAAGTCCTACGGCAAGGTTCAGGTTCTCAAGGGCATTGACATGCAGGTCAAGCCGGGCGAGGTCGTGTGCCTTATCGGCCCTTCGGGTTCCGGTAAGTCCACCCTGCTGCGTTGCGTGAACCTGCTGGAGGAGCCGAACGACGGCACCATCATGGTGGGCGATACCGAGGTCACCGACCCGGACGTAGACATTAACCGCGTGCGTACCCACATGGGTATGGTGTTCCAGCAGTTCAACCTGTTCGGTCACCTGAACATCCTGGATAACTGCACGATTGCTCAGATTAAGGTTCTGGGCCGTTCCAAGGCGGAGGCGGAGGCGGTTGCCCGCGAGCAGCTCGCCAAGGTTGGTCTGGAGGGCAAGGAAGACCGCTTCCCGGCTCAGCTGTCCGGTGGTCAGCAGCAGCGTGTGGCTATTGCGCGTGCACTGTCCATGCACCCGGACCTGATGCTCTTCGATGAGCCGACCAGTGCACTCGACCCGGAGATGGTCGGCGAGGTTCTGAGCATTATGCGCAACCTTGCTGACGAGGGCATGACCATGATCGTGGTGACTCACGAGATGGCGTTCGCCCGCGAGGTCGCCGATAAGGTCGTCTTCATGGCCGATGGCGTGGTCGTGGAGGAGGGTCCCGCCGATCAGGTGATTGGCAACCCCCAGCACGAACGTACTCAGGCTTTCTTGGCGCGCGTGCTCGATCCGACCCACGCCGTAGTAGACTAGTACTAGCTCTTGAAAAACGTAGCGGGCGGTGCTGTACGAAACATTCTGTTTCGCGCAGCACCGCCCGCTTTTTAATGCTCTAGTTCGCGGCTATTTCGGTTCTAGAAGATACGGCGCGCAACCTTGTCAAAGAGACGGTCGGGCAGCACGGTATGCAGGAACACGGAGGGCTTAGCACCGAAACCTACCAGGTAGCGGGTCTTGGGGCGGCGCGCCTCCAGGGCTCGCAGAATGGTCCTAGAGATTACTTTGGGCTCTGAGAGGTTGGAGGATGGCGAGTAGAGCCTACGCATATTTGCCGCAACACGCTGCGCCTGCTCAGCGTAGACACCGTTTCGGGAGGATTCCTCCAGGTGGTCTGCCGCGATGAGTCCCCAGGGGGTCTTAATGCCGCCGGGCTCGATAATGACCACGTCAATGCCGAACTCTTCAACTTCCATGCGCAGAGCATCGCTGAACGCCTCGAGGGCGTACTTGGTGGCGTGGTACCAGGCTCCCAGGGGCATGGTAATGCGCCCCGCCATCGAGGAGATGTTCAGGATGCGCCCGCGACCCTGTGCGCGCATATGCGGCAGCACCAGCTGGGTGAGGCGTGCCAGGCCGAAAAGGTTCACCTCGAACTGGCGGCGCGCCTCGTCGATGGGGACATCTTCAATAGCGCCGTAGAATCCGTAGCCAGCGTTGTTGATGAGCACGTCAATGCGGCCTTCTGCGTCAATGACCTGCTGTACGGCGGCTTCCATGGATGCCTCATCGGTAACGTCCATGCTCAGCGCTTTCACGCCCTCGGAGGCGAGCTCTTCAATCTTCTCAACGCGGCGGGCAGCACCGTAGACGGTGTAGCCGTAGCGCACCAGTAGCGGCGCCACGTCGTAGCCGATACCGGAGCTGGCGCCGGTGAGAAGAACAACGGGGCGTTGCAGTGACTTGGGCATTGCGTATCCTTTCGGGTTGCTCCCCTTTCGGGTTGTTCCCTGCAGTGGTAGCGGGCATATTAGCGGGCGGGTACTTTCAGGGTACGCTCACGCGGGGTGAACCGGCGTGCAGAAAGCTCAGGGCGTAGCGTGAGGGTATTCTCACCGGCATATGTGAGGGCAGGAAGACAGAGAAAAAGCTCGCCGCGGCATCCTGTGCAGATGCGGCGGCGAGCTAAGGTTTTGGGGTCAGGGGTTTAGAGGCCGGGGTTTAGACCTCTTCGACGTCGATGTTAACCTTGGGTTCGGGGTGCGATTCGCCGGTCAGCATGGTCACTAGCAGGGTGGAGTCCTTCACGGCGCGCAGGGAGTGCAGCAGCTTGGCGGTCACGTGAATCGGCTTGCCGGGTACCAGGGTAATATCGCGGTCCTTCACGTGGAAGATAACTTCACCCTTGAGCACCTGCACGAAGACGGGGTGGACGCTGTGGTGCTCGTGCCAGGACTGGCCTGCAGCCAGTTCCATGAGGGTCAGGTTGCCGCCGTCGGCATCAACGATCTTGCGGGCCTGGGGCTTATCTTCAAAGGGGGTCAGCGCTTCGGTGAGCTGGGGGAATACGAGGACGCGGCCTTCATGGGTACCTGCCATGGTACGCACCTTTCTCTTCAGGGGTGAGTGAAAGGGGGCACACACCCCCTCTCTAATATTGGTATTAAAAATACTAAATTTCTTATATTGTATTCCCCTCCCCGCACCCGGACAATATCTCAGCTCACATCAAGCTGAAACATCCCGCGCAGAGAGGGGAACAATACTTACTGGTAGCTCCACACCTTCGAATAGGCGGAGCGATTACTATTACGCGGACGCAACAGGTTCACCATCAACGCCGTCGTACCAAAGCTCACCGCAATAATCATGCAGGTCGCCGCGGTAAACGCACCACCGGGAATCGGCGCAAAAATCGCAATCAGATACAGGATGACCGCGCAGAACGACAGGAACAGCGTCGCAATCGTCATCAACGGCACCAGCACCAAACCGCCACGCGCCGGCACCGCAAAATCTGCCGGACGCACATAACGCAACACGCCCATACCCACGACCGTCCAGATGGCGGTGACCAGAATAGCGGTCACCACATCCGCCGGGCGGTGCCAACCGTTAATAATCGTGGAGGCACCCGTCAGGCAGGTCGCCACCGCCGCGCAGAGAGCCACCGTGGGCCGCAAGAAACGAGGCGCCGCTAGGAAGAGCGCCGCGCCAGCCGCCGCCGCGAAGGTCGTGTGGCCACTGGGCGCCGAGTTGCTCAGCGCCTCCTGAACACCCAGGTCGGGCTTCACGATCAGGTAGTGCTTGAGCAGGTACGTGCTCGTCACCGCCGCAGCCCCAACTAGCACGCCAATCAGCGAGGGCAGGAACCGGTGCTTCCAAATCAGCACCGCAATCAGACCCAGCACCGCAATCACACCAACAATCGTGGGCAAAGAATCCAGCGCAGTCAGGGTCGGACCGCGGTAACTCTTGAACTGATGCGCATACTCGGTGTACGCCTGCTCATCAACCTGCTGGCCGGTCGCCGTGTAAATGAAGAACACAAACGCACCGTAGAGAGACAGACCCAAGAACAGCAACGCCATCACGTGACGCATCAAAATACCGGTACTCGGAAGATGGTGCCCCTGCTCTTCGCCGGGACGATTCACCGGGCGGCCCGAAGCATCCACGGGAACCTGACCGGTCTGAACATACGCACCGTTCGGGTAGGCGGCGGCAGGATACGCCTCGGGAGGATAAGCCACCGGCTGCGGAGGTGCCTGCGGAGGCATCGCACGCGTGGGAAGAGGCTGCTGCGCGCCCATCTGAGGCGCACCCATTGGGGAGGCACCCATCTGATTGTTCAGCGGGAAACCGCTCACCGGAGGCTTCGGCGGATCGAGGCGGCGCGTAGCCTGCATCGGCTCATCCGCGCTGTAGTTCCCCTGAGAGGCGCGTTCCTGCGGCGAGGGAATCGTCTCAGGAATCTTAATGGGGGCACGGTAAACGCGCGGCAAAGGACGGGTCGCACCAATAACCTCTGAGGTGTCGGGGTGCGAAGAAATAACTTCGGTATTCGCCGATTCAGCGTTCACGAAACCCGCGTTTACGGAACCCACGTTTGCAGAACCTACAGGCGCAGCTTCGTGAGCCGGCGACGAACCGTAATCCGTCAAAACTTTCGTACGGTCATCACTGTGCGCAGCGGCATGGGTAGCCGTTTCGTGGGAGGCGAGCACCTGGGTAGCGTCCTGATAATCAGAAAGCACCGCAGTCGGGTCCTGATAATCGGAGAGAACCGCAGTCTCATCAGAGGAAAACACCGTAGTGGGCGCGTTATCGGCAGCGGCTGCACGCACGTCATCGGGGTGAAGCACACTGGTAGCGTCGAGGTTTTCGGAGCTCTCCCAACCGGAGTTTCCCGAACCTGATGTATTCGCTTGCGGTGTCTTCTTCATAACCCTTCGTACCTTCTCGCCCTCATGTCTGTTAGCCATACCCGAGCCCGCCGATGCCAGCCCCTCAAAACAGTAGCCCCCAAGCTGCCGTTTTATGCGAAGCACCGTCCGAGTTCTCGGGCGAATAACTACCTACTATCCCAGGTTAAGCTATGAAAAACTAAAGTTTTTTCGACCACAACCTGAGAGTTTCCAGAGAATGCGTGACAGGGTGCGAGCGCACCCCCCCGCCCCCGGAATGTTATGGTGAGCTCATAGCGCATCGAAGAAGGGCAGATACCTTGAACACCAGTATGAGCGTGCCGCCTCTCGGCTACGGTTTTCACCTCACGAACACTCCCCTGCCGCCACTGCAGGAGGTTCTGGAGAACCTTTTCACGGTCGAAATTCCGATGACGGTCACCTTCCGTGGGGTCAATAGCCGCCAGAGCGCGCTGATTTGCGGCCCGTACGGCTGGGGCGAGTTCGCGCCCTTCCTCGAGTACGGTCCGCAGGAGTCTGCGGCGTGGCTTGCCTGCGCGCTGGAGGCGGCGTGGCTGCCCACCCCGGAGCCGGTGCGTACGCGCATCCCGCTGAACGCGACCCTGCCCGCGGTGCCCGCCGAGCGTGTGCCGGAGGTGCTCGCCAAGTATGAGGGTGAGATTCAGGAACTCAAAATCAAGGTGGCTGAGAAGGGCCAGAGCCTCGCCGATGACGTTGCGCGCGTGGCGGCGGCACGAGATGCACTCCCGAATGCACGCCTGAAGGTGGACGCGAACATGGGCTACACCCTCGACGGTGCCCTTGAGGCGCTGCGCAAGCTCTGCGAGTACGGCATTATCTACGCCGAGCAGCCGGTGGCAACCATTGAAGATATGGCTGCGCTCCGCTTTGCTATCGCCAAGGAGGGTCTGCCCGCCCGCATTGCCGCGGACGAGTCGATCCGCAAGGCGGAAGACCCGCTCAAGGTGGCGCGCGCGAACGCCGCTGATCTGATGGTTATTAAGGCGGCGCCTCTGGGCGGTGTACGCCGTGCGCTCGCGCTGGTGGAGCAGGCGCAGCTACCGGCGGTGGTTTCTTCTGCGCTGGAGTCTTCGGTGGGCATCGCCACCGGTGCATCCCTGGCGGCTTCCCTGCCGACCCTGAGGTACGGGTGCGGTCTGGGCACGGTCTCCCTCATGGCTGAAGACGTCACCGACGAGCCGCTCATCGCCCGCGACGGGTTCATGGACCTGCGCGCCATCACCCCCAGCCCGCAGCGCCTGGCGCGTCTTGCCACCGATGAGCAGACCCACCAATGGTGGGTGGAACGCGTCACCGCCTGCTACCGCGTTCTGGAACGCACCGCTGATCTGTAACGGTTAGCGCTGTAACGATGAGGTCGTGAAGGGTAACCAAAACTGAAGGAAAAAGCCCGCGGCATTAGAATGGTACGGTGACTGAAAACCGCTCAACCCCCGCCATGCTCACCGCAGTATCCGTGCTCGATTCGCTGATTCGTGCCGGTATGCGGCATGTTGTCGTGTCTCCGGGATCCCGTAGCGCACCTCTTGCGTACGCTATTGCCGCCGCCGCTGAAGCCGGCGCCCTGATTGCGCACGTGCGCGTGGACGAGCGAAGTGCAGCCTTTACCGCCCTCGGCATTGCCAAGGCGTCCGGTCAGCCGGTGGGCCTGGTGTGCACCTCCGGTACGGCTCTGGGCGAGTACATGCCCGCCGTCATGGAGGCATACCACGCCGGTGTGCCGCTGGCGGTGCTGAGCGCTGACCGCCCGGAGCGTCTGCGCGGTAGCGGCGTGAATCAGACGACCCGTCAGGCGAGTTTCTTCCATCCTTTTGTGCGTGCTGAAGCCGATCTGACCTCCTACCCCGAGCAGGTGGAGGGCGAGCAGACTCAGGCCTTTGCCGTCTGCCTGAATGCGCTGACCGGTCGTAGCGCCGAACACTGGCGCAAGCAGTCGGCGGAGCCGATTGGCCCGGTGCACCTGAACATTTGTTTCGATACGCCGCTGACTCCCTCTGGCCGTTTTGCGCAGATGCTGCCGCAGTGGGCGCAGAGCCTGCTGGAGGATTACGACCCGCAGGCTGAGGGCCGTGCCCGCGCCGCCCGCGCTGAAGGTTCCGGGCTCTCCAGTGCTGAGCAGCGTTGGCTTCTGGATTCCCTGGAGGCGCAGGCGGACCTGGCGGAGTTCACCCCGGCGCACCGCACCGTGGTGGTTGCCGCTGACGGTGCCGGCGAGTTTGCGGCGGAGTTCGCGCGCGTGCTGAACCTGCCGCTGTTTGCGGAGCCTTCCTCCGAGGCGCGCCACGGCGTAACCTCCATTCCTCACTACCCGCAGCTGCTCGGCGATGCGTCCTTCAAGCCCGCCGCGCAGATTGAGCGTGTGGTGCTCTTCGGCCACCCGACGCTTTCGCGCCCGATTACGGCGCTGCTGGAACGCGAAGATATTCAGTGCGCGTTCTACGCCCCGCGCCGCGCCAGCTGGTACGAGCCGGGCGCTCGCTCCTTCGTGGAGCTGTCGACCCCGCACGAGCTCACCGAGTTTGCGTGCGCATCCTCTGCTGCCGCTGATGAGCTGGTGGACGAGCTGAGCTGGCTAGAGCAGTGGGTTGAGCCCGCCCGCGAGCTGCAGGATGAGTGCCTGCGCGCCATTGCCGCCTACGAACATCCCGGTGCTGAGAGCACGGTTGACTACACCGATTACCGCAACCGCACCGCTGGCCGCTCCTACGCCCGCCGCGTCTGGCAGGATGCGGTGGCTCAGCGCCGCCTGCTCGTACTGGGATCCTCAAACCTGGTGCGTGATTTGGATGCGGCAGCCCCCGCCCTGGGCGAGCCCGCCCCCGCGCGCGTGTTTGCTAATCGCGGTCTTGCCGGTATTGACGGCACAATTGCGACCGCTATTGGCGTGTCTCTGTCTGGCTACTACCCTGCCGGTGTGGATGAGAACTCCCGCCCGGTCATTGGTGGTACCGCCCTGCCGGTGACCCTGCTGTGCGGTGATTTGACCTTCCAGCACGATGTTTCCTCGCTGAACCTGCCGAATACTGAGCTTCTGCCCGAGCTGCGCGTTGAGGTCTTTGACGATGCCGGCGGCGGTATTTTCACGACCCTTGAACACGGTGATATGGCTCGTCAGGAGCAGTTCACCGCCGCTGTGGATCGTTTCTTCACGGTGGTTGCCGCCCCGAATACTGATTTGGCGCGCATGGCTGCTGGGTTTGGGACCGAATCGGGCGTTGAGGTGCGCATTCACACACCCTAAAGCCGTTTCTAAAGGTTGCAGGCTAAGCCCCCTGCGCAGGGTTGACCGATATACTGAAAACTACCTGTGCCATAGCCTTCCGTGGCTGAACGCTAGCCGGTCGTAGCGGTTTCACTCGCCGCTGCATTCGCGTTTTTTGCGCGCCTGCTGACGTAAGGCACCCTATCTATCATTTATTGACCTTCACGCTCTTGCCGCTGATGCACACCGCCCGCAACCCGAGGTTTTACCCCGGCGAGCCCGGCGCATGCGGCAGACGTCGCTCCCAAGGATTCTCATGAGCTCACTCGATATTATTGTTGCTGTCCCCTCCGGAGCCGGTTGGGTTCCCGTACACGCCATGGCGGAGCTTCTCGCCCGCTACACCGGCGGCACCGTGCACACCGTGGATGTGGGCGCATCCCTCAGCAAGGAGACCAAGCTTCTGGCGCGCCTGCCCCGCCTCAAGGGCGGCTCTAAGCGTTGCCTGGTGATTGCTTCTGACCCCGGTCAGCTGTACGCCATTTCGCAGCGTTCCTTCGCGTTCCGCCGCTACGGCGCGATTTACGGCTGGGTGATTGATAGTTTCTGGGATGACCGTATTCCCGCGGTGGCTAAGTCCTCCACCTACGACCGTATTTTCGTTGCGGACGTTGACGACGTTCAGCCCTGGACCGCTGCGGGCGTGAAGGCCCCCGGCGTTCTGCCCTGGGGTGCGGATGTTTGGAGCAAGTTCAGCGACCGTCTGGCTGCGCTGGAGTCGAAGAGCACCGACCTGCTGCGCGTGGGCCGTCAGCCCGCCGCCTACGAAGATGACGAGGCGACCGCCGCCCTCGCCGGCGAGCTGGGTCTGAGCTTTGAGGGCCGCCCGCCCTTCGGCGCGAACGACCGCGAGTCGGCTCAGCACCTGCAGGATTCGCTGAACCGCGCGAAGTTCCTGCTGGCGTTCTCCACCTCGGTCAGCCCGGCGCCGTACACTCACCCGACCAAGGAGTACATTACCGGCCGCTGGACCGATGCGCTGGCTTCGGGCGTGACCGTGGTCGGCAAGGTTCCGAACACGACCACCGTACGCGAGATTCTCTGGGACGGCGCGACCATCGACATTGACCACGCGGATGCTCGTGCGGGCCTCGCGCAGGTTGCCGAGGCTGCC
Organism: Rothia sp. HMSC062H08; assembly: GCF_001810775.1. Taxonomy (NCBI): domain Bacteria; kingdom Bacillati; phylum Actinomycetota; class Actinomycetes; order Micrococcales; family Micrococcaceae; genus Rothia; species Rothia sp. HMSC062H08. Next base: position 95,268 of record NZ_KV802651.1, on the reverse strand, counting down.
TCCCGCTGGACTCCGGCACAGGGTGAGCAGCAGATTCGTCAGGCGCTGCAGCGCCTGGATTGGCGTCACCGTTTCGTTCAGCTGTGCGAGGCAATGGGTGAGGTCCCTGCCTCCCTGAAGGCTGATTGCGAGGCAATGCGCGCCCAGTACGTTCAGCACTAAAAACGTCACCTCGCTGAAGGTAAACAGCTGAGGCTATATAAAAGGTGAGGGCTGGTTTCTATCACAGAAACCAGCCCTCACCTGTATTTATACCCCATGAGGCATATTGCATACGGGGTTTAGTACGATGCCTGACCCAGAGTAATCGGACCCGTGAAACCACTGGTATCCGGGTGCTCCGAATCGAGGTACGCCGCCACCGGTGCGTTCTCCAGCTGAGCCAATCGATCCAGCAGGAAGCGAGTCGCACCCGGCGCATACGGCAGCTTATACATTGCCGCGGTAGTTGCTTCATCCTCACGGTCCAGAGTGGAGGAACGAATCGACTCAATAGCGGTCACCATGGTGTTACGCTCACGCTCCACAAAGGTGCGGTCCACCGGCTCACCGTTACCGGGCACATACACGCGGTAACGGTCAAATTCGAGCACGGCACCGAGAGTGTCAATCCAACGGTCGGGGAAGGAATCCTCGAAGTAGGGGTCGGTACCCTCTTCAATCAGACCACCCATGAAGAGCACGTCTTCAATACCGACCAGAATGTCACCATCGGTGTGGCCGGGACCCATGTACATGAGGGTTGCGCTACGCTCACCCAGGTCAATGGGGGTAAAGGTAATACCGTCACCGCTATTGGCGACCAGGCGGTTGGGGACAATAATATCGGTGGCTGCACCCTGGTGGTGCGCCATTTCCGGTTCGAGCGTCTCGACGTAGGGACGCTGCGCCTCACCGTATTTACGAATTGCACGCGCGGCGCGAGGATGCGCCCAGAATTCTTCGGCACCCATTGCCGCGAAAACATCGTTACCGAAGAAACGCTCATAGTGACCGTGAGTGTTTACGACGGTGATAGGAAGGCGCGTGAGACGGCGAACCTCATCATAGATTTCGGTTGCCTGACGGGGACCTGCGCCGGTATCCACGACAAGTGCCCGTTCCAGTCCGAGGACCAGTCCGGTGTTCAGTCGGTAGTTGTCGGTCGCAATACGGTACACGCCGTCTGCGAGTTCAATAGTACGAGCCATAGATACAACCCTACTGTAATTTTTGGCGACTGAGGGGCTATTCGGGCTTCTGGAGAACATATTTTTGCACTATTGCACGCTTCTAAGGGGATGAAAGTGCATCATTCTGCATAATTCAGCCTCTACGGACAGCTAATACGTGATGCTTGACAACCTCCACAGATTGATTAGCCGGGTGGCGCGTTCCCCCAGCTAGTCCAGCGCCGGTTAGGAGCCAGTGAGCAGTCAGTGAGGAGCCCGTGGGAATCTGAGCAGGAACCAGAAATTCGCGCCCTATAGGATAGGAGTATGACTTCTTCCTCTAGCCTATCCTCTGCTCAGCCTGTAACTCAGCCATTCCCCAGCGGCACCGGACGCTACGCCCCCTCCCCCTCGGGGGACTTGCACCTGGGTAATTTGCGTACCGCTATTTTGGCGTGGGCTATGGCGCGCCGCGGCGGCAAGCCCTTCTACCTGCGCGTGGAGGATTTGGACCGTGTGCGCCCGGGCGCGGCGGAACGCCAGATTGCTGACTTGGCGACTTTGGGCCTGGATTGGGACGCGAGCCCCGGCGCCTCGACGGAGCGTATTGAGGGAGCCGAGAGCACCGAGGGTAAGGAGGCAGGGGTGCTGTACCAGAGCACGCGCCTTGCCGCCTATGAGCAGGCGGTTGCGCAGCTGCGCGAGGCGGGACTCGTCTACGAGTGTTTCTGTACTCGCCGCGAAATTCAGGAGGCGTCGAGCGCCCCGCACGGTGCACCGGGTGCCTACCCGGGTACTTGCCGCGAGCTGACGGAGGTGCAGCGGGAGGAGCGCCGCGCCCAGCGTCCGCCGGCTCTGCGCCTGCGCGCCGAGTGCACGAGCTACACCGTGCAGGATGATTTTTACGGCGCATACACCGGTCTGGTGGATGATTTTGTGCTGGTGCGCAATGACGGCACGTACGCCTATAACCTAACCTCCGTGGTGGATGACGCCTTTGTGGGTGTTGAGCAGATTGTGCGCGGTGATGATCTACTCCCTTCGGCGCCTCGCCAGTCGTATTTGGCACAGCTTTTGGGTTTGGCACAGCCACGTTACGCTCACGTGCCGCTGGCGCTCAACGAGGAGGGTAAGCGCTTGGCGAAGCGTGATGGTGCGGTGACCCTGCCGCAGCTGCGTGAGGCGGGCGTTGAAATCCCGACGATTTTGGGGTGGATTGCCGCCTCCATTCCGGTGTATAACGTTGATGGTTCTGCCCATTCGGCGGATGTTCCGGTGCCCAATGCGGCGGCGATTTTGGAGCGTTTTGACCCGGCTCGTATGGCTTCTGAGCCGTGGGTCGTGAGGGACCTCTAAACCTCTGTGACATTGTTTTGTAACAGTTCAACACTCCGAACGGCTTTTAAATTTTTCGTTTAATTCGTTTTAGATGCATATGCCATTGAGCGTTTGCGTTGCTTTTCAACTACATATCTTTCACTCAAGTGCCCGAAACCCTGAATTCTAGGGATTTTTCGGGCACTTTTTCGCACACGCTCCCACAATGGCCCACGTGTACGACCATGGATTTTACACAGAAAATACATATTTATTCCATAGACTCGCGCTCTTTAACGTCAAATAGACTTTATTTTCAGTCCTTCAAAGCCTAGACTGTATCCTATGCCACTCATAAAGTTATGGGGTAGCGCATAAATACACACAGGCAAGCATTATCACCAGGAGAGAAGGAACATTATGGCCGCGAGTACATACCAGGTCATCGCGCTGGCGATTTATTTTGTTGCCATGATCGCAATTGGCCTATGGGCAAATAGCAAGAACAACAGCCTCGACGACTACGTGCTGGGCGGGCGACAGCTCTCCCCCACCGTCGCCGCACTCTCAGCAGGCGCCTCCGATATGTCCGGTTGGCTCCTCATGGGTCTGCCCGGCGCCGTCTACCTCAGCGGCCTCTCCCAGGCATGGCTCGCCGTCGGTCTGACCATCGGCGCATGGTGCAACTGGACGTTCGTGGCACCGCGACTGCGTAGCTACACCGAAGTTGCCGGCGACGCCGTGACCGTCCCCGTCTTCCTGAGCAACCGCCTCCATGACACCAAGCGCGTGCTGCGCATCGTCTCCGGTGTCGTGATTCTGGTATTCTTCACCTTCTACGTCTCCTCCGGTATGGTGTCCGGCGGTCTGTTCTTCAAGTCCTCCTTCGGTCAGGAATACCACACCGGTATGCTCCTGTTGGCAGGCATTACCGTGTTCTACACCTTCTTCGGCGGCTTCATGGGCGCGTCCTACACCGACATGGTTCAGGGTCTGCTCATGCTCGCAGCACTGATTGCCGTTCCGGTCGTCACCATCATTGACCTCGGCGGCGTGGGCCCCGTGGTTGAGTCCATCAGCCAGGTACGCCCCGACGCACTGAGCATCTTCGCGGGTACCACCTTCGCCGGTATTGTTTCATCCCTCGCATGGGGTCTGGGCTACTTCGGTCAGCCGCACATTATTGTGCGATTCATGGCAATGCGCACCCCCGCGGACGCTAAGTCTGGCCGCCGCATCGGCATCAGCTGGATGGTTCTGACCGTGTTCGGCGCACTGAGCGGCGCGTTCATGGGTATCGCCTACTTTGCACGCCACCCCGAGGCGTCCCTCACCAACCCGGAAACCGCTGAGTCGGTCTTCCTGGACCTCGCCCAGATTCTGTTCCACCCCCTCATTGCGGGCCTAATTCTGGCTGCGGTTCTGGCGGCAATTATGTCCACCCTCTCCTCGCAGCTGATTGTGTGCTCCTCCGCTCTGGTGGAGGACCTCTACGGCATCTTCTCCTCGAAGAAGCTCAGCGCCGGCAAGTCCCTGTGGCTCGGCCGTGCAGGCGTGGCAATCGTGGCGCTGGTCGCCGGTGCCCTGGCATGGAACCCCAACAGCTCCATTCTGCAGCTGGTCGCATTCGCTTGGGCTGGCTTCGGTTCGGCATTCGGCCCGACCGTTCTGCTCTCCCTCTACTGGCGTAAGCTGACCACCCAGGGTGCACTGGCCTCCATGATTACCGGCGCCGTTGTGGCATTCGCATGGGGCCAGAGCCCCATGAAGTCTGTGCTCTACGAAATGGTTCCCGGCTTCGCTTCGGCGCTGCTTGTCGCCATCGTGGTTTCGCTCATGACCTACAAGAAGAACGACGCCATTGACGAAGAGTTCGACCGCGCGGTTGAGCTCGCCAAGGTCAAGTAAAGAGTCTCTTCCCCAAGGCTCGGGCCGCACACACGCGGTCCGAGCCTTGGTCTGTTTATAGGGTCTTAACCTGCCAAGATACAGGTATGAGCGCAAGGACAGAGGCCCTTCCCGCGCATCATATTCTGTTATTGGAATATTATGCCGAGCGTGCTTCGTTCCCCGGCCTCGACGAGCCGCACCGCGGGCACCGTAAAATAGGGTCTATGACTGCACAACTTCCCGAAAAGATCTCGGACATCTTCAACCCCGCCGACTGGCGCGTCGTTGAGGGCTTCGAGGACTTCACCGACATCACCTACCACCGCCAGGTTGAGCGCGACGAAAACGGTGAGATTCTGCGCGATCTGCCTACCGTGCGCATCGCCTTCGACCGCCCCGAGGTGCGCAACGCATTCCGCCCGCACACCGTGGACGAGCTCTACCGCGCCCTCGACCACGCCCGCATGACCTCTAACGTGGGCACCGTACTGCTCACCGGCAACGGCCCCTCCCCCAAGGACGGTGGCTGGGCATTCTGCTCCGGCGGCGACCAGCGCATCCGCGGTCGCGACGGCTACCACTACGCCAGCGGCGACACCGCAGAAAGCATCGACCCGGCACGCGCAGGCCGACTGCACATCCTGGAAGTGCAGCGCCTCATCCGTACCATGCCCAAGGTCGTTATCGCCCTGGTCTCCGGCTGGGCTGCAGGCGGCGGCCACTCCCTGCACGTAGTTGCTGACCTGACCATCGCCTCCGAAGAGTACGGCAAGTTCAAGCAGACCGACGCAACCGTCGGCTCCTTCGACGCAGGCTACGGTTCGGCGCTGCTCGCACGCCAGGTGGGTCAGAAGTTCGCCCGCGAAATCTTCTTCCTCGCCAAGGAATACGACGCACAGCGCATGTACGAAATGGGCGCAGTCAACGACGTCGTTCCCCACGCAGAGCTCGAGAACAAGGGCCTGGAATACGCGGCGCACATTGCTCGCCAGTCCCCGCAGGCAATCCGCATGCTCAAGTACGCCTTCAACCTGCCCGACGACGGCATGCTCGGCCAGCAGGTCTTCGCTGGTGAGGCAACCCGCATGGCATACATGACCGACGAGGCTGTGGAGGGCCGCGACGCGTTCTTGCAGAAGCGTGACCCGGACTGGTCCAACTACCCCTACTACTTCTAAGAGACAGCCCCTTCTACAGAAGTAGTTTCAGATGCATAGGCTCGGAGCCGGATTCAACCCTGAGAACCTCAGCTAAGAATCCGGCTCCGGCGCATTTGATGCCGCACCGGCATATGACACCGGCGCATGACAGCACGCAGCCGCTACAAACAGCCGCTAAGGATTTAGCCATGATGAACACCCCCGTACCCGGGCTCATGCCCTCCCCCGCCCCGCAGGAGGTTGCCCTGCATCCGCAGGCGGTACAGGTGCGTGCCGATCAGCCCGCCGACCCTCACGCCATGCTGGGCGCCTTTGAGCAACTACTGGGCGGGTACGCGGCGGATGCGGGTGCGGCTGCGGAGCCTATCGCGCTGGTGGTGGGCACCTCCGGATCCACCGGAACCCCCAAACGCACCGCACTGACCGCGCGAGCTCTTGCCGCCAGTGCGGCAGCCACCGAGCAGTTCTTCGGCTCAAACTCCGATGCAGCATCGCAGTGGCTCCTGGCTCTTCCGGCGCACTATATTGCCGGCGCGCAGGTGCTCGCCCGCTCCGTACTCGCCGGTACCGCCCCGGTCATCGCCCGCTCCGTCATTGAGCCCGTGCACTTTAGCCCCGAGGTTTTTCTGCAGGCGGTTGAGCGAATGAGCTCGGCACGCAGGTTTATTTCCCTGGTACCGACCCAGCTACATAAGCTCCTTGAAAGCGCGGACGCCGATTCGCACCTGGGCGCTGATATTCACGAGGCGCTCAGCTCCTTCACCGGAATCCTGCTCGGAGGCGCCCCCGCCAGCGCCGACCTGCTCGCCGCCGCCACCGCCCTGGGGCTGAACACGGTGACCACCTACGGTAGCGCCGAAACCGCTGGCGGATGCGTCTACTCCGGCTCCGTACTGCCCGGCGTGCAGGTTAAACTCGTCCCCGAAGAAGGTATGCCCGCCGTGCCGGATATTGAGGGGAAGTCGGCGATTGAAGAGTCTGTGCAGGTGGGCCGTATTTGGATCAGCGGCGCGCACCTCGCCAGCGGCTACATTGGCGACGCCGCCCGCACCGCCGAGCACTTCTTCACCGCCGCCGACGGCACCCGCTGGTACCGCACCGACGACTACGGGCTGCTGAGCTCTGCAGCAGCTCCCAACAGCAACAAGAGTTGTAGCGAGCAACGCCTGCAAGCGCTCGGACGTAGCGACGACGTCCTCATTAGCGGAGGCGTAAAAATCTCCGCCCGCGCCGTAGCGACCGTCCTCGAAGAGCACCCCTCCGTACGCGAAGCCTGCGTAGTCGGCCTATCCGATGCCCGCTGGGGCACAGCCATCGCCGCCGCGGTCACGCTCGTACCTTCTGCCGGTGCCGCGGCTACATCTACCGAGAATCGCCCCGCCCTGAACGAAGAACTCTGCGCCCTACTGCGTGCCCACTGCGCCGAAAAGCTCGGTGCCCCCGCCGCACCCAAGCAGCTGAGCATCCTGCCGGATTTCCCGCTCACCAGCACCGGCAAGCCGGACCGCGCAGAAATATACAGTATCCTGGACAGAGACTACCGTCAGGGCTAAAGCAAGCTCATCCGCGGGTTTTCACCCCGCACACGCACCCGCCCGCATGCCCTGACCGTCACCGTCACAACCCGTCTCATCACAAAACCCACGCATCATACGCACATAGACCCGGAAGGAACCCCCGTGGCAACTGCCGCCCAATGGATTGAAGGCGCTCGCCTGCGCACCCTGCCGCTCGCCGTCGCCCCCATTATTGCCGGCTCAGCTGCCGCCTACGAGATCAACGAATTCAAGCCGCTCTACGCGTTCTTGGCGTTCCTCGTCGCGTTCTTCCTGCAGGTCGGCGTGAACTACGCCAACGACTACTCCGACGGCATCAAAGGCACCGACGAAGACCGCGTGGGTCCGCTACGCCTCGTTGGTTCCGGCGTGGCAAGCCCCCGCTCCGTCAAGTACGCCGCCTTCGCCTGCTTCGGCCTAGCGATGCTTGCCGGTCTTGCCCTGGTGGCTCTGGCGAACCAGTGGTGGTTCCTGGCGATTGGCGCCTCCAGCGTCTTCGCGGCGTGGGGCTACACCGGCGGCAAGCACCCCTACGGCTACATGGGCCTGGGCGACGTGTTCGTCTTCGTCTACTTTGGTCTGGTTGCGACCCTGGGCACCCTCTACACGCAGGCACACACCCTGACCCTGCTCGGCTGGGTTGGTGCTATCGGCATTGGTCTGATTTCCTGTGCGCTGCTCATGGCGAATAACGTGCGTGACATTCCCACCGACATTGAGGCGGGCAAGCTGACCATGTCGGTCCGCCTGGGCGAACGCTGGTCGCGCATCACCTACATCGTGGAGATGGCGCTGGCACTGGGCCTGGGCGTGCTCCTGCTCGACGAGAACCCCTGGTTCCTGCTGATCTTCCTGCTTGTCGGCCCGACCATCCACTCCTGCGTGACCGTGTGGACGCGCGGCGGCCGCGACCTGATTCCCGTGCTCAAGCAGGCGGGTATTGTGGCGCTCGTGTACTCCGTGATCCTTGCCCTCGCCGTGTGGCTGGGCTCGCTGGACATTATTAGCCACGAGGTTCAGGTGTTCACCGGTTACTAAGCCGACGTACAAATCTGCGCCGGATTACCGCGCCATTACGCCGCTAGCGGGCACCCGGTTCACAGTTCCGCAATAACGCGGCGGTATGTCATAGTAGTGCTTATGATTCGAGCCATGCTGATTATTGGCGGCGCCGCCCTCATCGTGGGGCTGACCCTCTACACCCTCTTGGACGCCGTCCGCACCCCCGCACACGAGGCGCGAACCCTGCCCAAGTGGCTGTGGGTTCTCGTCACCCTGCTCTTCCCCGTGGTGGGCCCGCTCATGTGGCTTATCCTGGGCCGCCCCAAGGCACAGCCCGCAGCAGGCGCTCCTCGCCCCGGCTTCGGTCAGCGACGCAACACCCCGGCACCCTCGGTATCTTCCCCCGACGACGATGAAGAGTACCTGCGCTGGCTCAAAGCAAAAGCAGAACGCGAACGCCGCAGCCGCGAGGCAGAATCGAACAACAAGCAGGATTCTGATCTTAAGGATCCTGACGACGGCACCCCGACTCAGGGTAACGGGCATAACTAGTCAGGACAGCTAGACTTGCAGCTCGTGCGCCCCTCAGGGTGTACAGAAAGAGGCTGTGAGCACATCCGTAACGGATGGGTTCACAGCCTCTTTCTATGCTCAAAACAGCTTGGGGAACTAGCTACCGGGTTTGTTAGCTGCCGGGCAGCTGAATCACGCCACCGTACAGCGGCGCGGCAGGCTCCGAATACCCCACAAAATGCGGCATCTCATGCTCAAAATCAGTGGTGCTAAACGCCAGAGTCGTAATCGACGCCAGGTTGCACTCACGGGCACGCGGGTCATGCTGCAGCATGCGGCCCTCAACTCCCAGGCGAGTAGTCCAAATCGGCAGCTGGTGCGACACAATAATCGCCTCCGCGCCCTCGCCGCCGTGCTCATAGGCGGTACGCGCCGCATCCTGAACAGCCGCCGCCATACGGCGAATCTGGTCCAGGTACGACTCACCCCAGGAGGGGCGCGCCGGGTTGTACAGCTTCATCCAGTGACGCGGGTTCCTCAGCAGCTCCTGCGCGTTCACGTGCAGACCCTCAAAGTAGTTATCCGCCTCAATGACGCGCTCATCCGGCTGCGCGGTCAGGCCCAGCAGTTCCTCAACCGGGGCGGCAGACTCACGGGTACGCTGCAACGGCGAGCAGACCAGATGCACGAAACGGGCACCGCGCTCAGCACGAGCCGCGAACTCCTCGGCGCTCAGACGCACCATCTGCTGGCCCTTATCGGACAGACGGTAGCCGGGCAGACGGCCGTACACAATACGCTCGGGGTTGTGCACCTCGCCGTGACGCATGAGGTGAACTTTAATGGTGGAAGTTTCAGTCATAATCCCAGTCTCTCAGATAGCGCGCCGCACCCCAAACAGGTGACCCGCACATACCCTCTACAAATGCAAAACCCGGCCCGCAAAAACTGTAGGAACGCAAAAACCCCGCCTCTCCATACGGAGGGCGGGGCGAAAGAAGTCTATTTACTTCTTGTTGCGGCGCTGGTGGCGAGTCTTACGAAGCAGCTTGCGGTGCTTCTTCTTGGACATACGCTTGCGGCGCTTCTTGATAACGGAACCCATAGGATTTCCTCACTTTACTCGTACCCGGCCGAGCCATTCGACTCGGTAGCTACCCGGGGATATTTATACCGGTATAACCGATCCAAAACGCATTTTAGGCACAGAAATACCCTTGCGTTTTAGAGCGCTACCTACCTAGAGTACTAGGTTTACCCCCATTTTCACCATTCGAGAGCGGCTTTTCAGGAGTTTTTCCCTGAATTTCCGCTTTTCCCGCGGGTATATCCGGGGTATCTCGGGGCGAAAACGGGGATTCGGTAGCCCTAACGGCGCTTCTTCTTCGACTTCTTCGAGCCCTTAGCGCGGCCATAAGACAGCACCGAACCGGAAGAAGCTACAGCATCCTCAGGAGTGCTCTCCTCAGCCGAGGAGGCAGCCTCTACCGATTCCAGCGCGGGCTCAGAAGCCTCAGAGGGTTCTTCAACCGGCTCTTCCACCGAAACCTCTTCAACGGCGTTTTCCTCAGCTACCTCTTCTTCAGCCGCCGCGTGCAACGCCTTCAAACGCTCAGCACGCTCAGCCTCAGCACGAGCCAGCGCCTCCTGATCAATAGCGGGCTGGGGCTGGGGCTTCGTTTCAGCCTTCAGAACCTGCTCCTTCTCGGCACTCTCCTGCGCTTCGTCATGCTCAGGCTCGTACACATCCACGCCGAAGAAACGCTTCATCTTCGAGAAGATGCCGCCGCGCTCCTGCACCGGCTCATCATGCGGAAGCTTCTCGTAGGTATCGTGGATGGTCGCAGCCGCTTCAAGACGGGTAGGCTCAGCAGGCTCAGTAGCGGGCGCCTCCTGGCGCGCAGGGGCACGCAGAACCTTCTCAGCCGGCTCAGTCTCCGCAGGCGCCGCGGCAGTCACAACAGCCGCAGGACGCGCCGTACGAGCAGGCGCAGTCAGCACCTTACTGCGATCCACCGGCTTAATGATGGTCGCACGCACCGGAGAAATAATCTGGCCGCTACGACGACGCGGAGCCGCCGTGGAGGCGCGCAGAACCTTCGCGGGACCCTCAGCTTCTTCCTGCGCGTACGCGGCAGGGACGCTCGGCAGCTGACCGCTGGGGGTCTGGGAGCTGAGGGGCTGGGAAGCGAGAGTCTGGGAGCTAGCCGCTACAGAAGCAACCGGTGCCGCAGAAGCAGCCGGGGTAACCTGCGATACCGAGGTGCTACGGCGCGGGGTGCCGAAGCTCAGCGGCACATCCGCGCTCACCGAATGAGCGGCAGGCTGTGCGGTGGCTACGGAAGCCGCAGCAGGTGCGGGCTGAGACGCAGCGGGAATCGTACGTTCTGCCTTGTCAGAAGCAGAAATATCCGCACCAGTTGTAGTATCAGCAGAGGTATCAGTCGGCCCGAAGGAAATCTCAGACCCCGCCTCATCACCGTGGGCAACCTCGGGTTCAGACTGCGCAGACACCGCAGCAGAAACCGGAGCAGGAACCTGAGCCGGCTCAACCGGCGCCGCAACAGGAGCATCCGCGGCAGAAAGTGCCCCCACATCAGCGAAGGACGGGTCATCCTGCATCAAATCATCAAAGTCATCAGCGGCAAACTCATCCACATCAACCGGCGCAAACTCAGAAGCAATCGGCTCACCCGGCAGACCATTCGCAGAGGTCGCCTCCTGCTCCAGGTCAATACCGGCATCGGAATACATGCCGCGCAGCTGACCAATCACCATGGCACGCGCAGTCGCAGCGTCGCCAGCCTTCAGAGCCTCCGCAATAGCGCGACTCTCAGCACGCAAACGCTCCACAGCGCTACTCCACAGCGGCATACGGCCCACCAGCGACAGCATCGACTCAAAGCTAGGCTGACGCACCGACGCGAGCAGACCCACCAGCAGCTCGTTACCACCGCAACGCATCACCTGGTGGTGGAACGTCAGCAGAAGCTCCAGGAAATCACGAATCGACAGGTCGAAGTCTTCCATCTGCGCCAGGACCTCGTCCATCTCCGCGAAAGATGCCGTCTTCGGGTCAATACGCGCAATCGCCCAGCTCTCCAGCAGAATACGGGTCTGCACCAGGTCACGAGTCGGGTAACGCGAGCTGGACATGTGCAGGCGCAGAGCGGCACTCGCAGCAGCGGCAGGCTCATCGCTCAGGTGCACCAGAATCTCCTTGCCGCGACCGTTGTACAGTTGCACCAGGTCCATATCTTCCAGGGTGCGCAGAGCCTCGCGGGTACGGGAACGACTCACACCAATAGCGCGCGCAATTTCGCTATCGTTGGGCAGGTCCTGACCCAGCTGAATGTTGCCCTCGAACAATTCGTTCTCGAGCCAGCGCAGAATTTTACGATGAATAGCCACGTGAATGCGTCTTTCGGTCAATAAGGTGAGTGAGAGTGTGTGTGCTTTATACAGAGTTATGCCGGAGGTCGAACGGCGTCAGGGCGCGCTTTAGCGGCGGCGACCACGCAGGAAGCCGAAGAGACCACCGCGGTGGTTATCCTTCGCCTCGGCGCTGGTCGTCTCAGCGCTGGGGCGGTACACCGAATCGTAGGCGGGCATGGTCTGATACTCGGGCTCCTCAGAGGAAGCCTCAGACGCGCCTTCAGCCTTGTCAGACTCTTCTACAGCGGCCTTCTCGGTGGCAGATTCTTCAACTGCAGGCTTCTCAGCAACTACGGTTTCTTCAACCGGGGGCTTCTCCTCAGCCTTTTCTGCAAGCTGTTCGTTGACAGTCTTCTCAGCCACCGCGGGCTCCTCGGCAGCAGGAGCTTCGGGGGTCACTGCGATAGGCTGAATCGAACCACCCACAACCGCAGCGGGGTCGACACCATAAGACACCGCCGCCGCAGGCTGAGGGAATACCACCGGCTTCTGCGCTACAACAGGCTTAGCCTCAGCAGGTGCCGCAGGGGTAGTGGGCTGAGCGGGGGTTGCCGACGCCGCGGGGGTCACCCCAGCATCGTAACCGTAGGATGCGGGAGTGAAGGGGCGCATCGGGGTGCTATCCACTGCCTCTTCCTGCGAGGTGGGCTCAGCAGCGGTCTTCTCAACAGTCGATTCGGAGGCGGCACTTTCAGCAGCCTGCTCCGCCGGGCGCGAGTAAATACGTGCGCTCGGGGTCAGGTACTGGGCGCGGGCGCGCTGAATGCGTGCCTGCTCGATTTCCTCGGGGGTGGGCGCCTCAACGACGAAAGTCTCAGAGCCGGTCTCATCAGCCTTCTCCGCGGTTGCGGCGGGCGCAAGCTTCTGAGCGGGTTCTTCAACTTCGGGCTTCGGAGCGCTCTTTTCAGAGGTCTTCTCGGCCGGCTTCTCGGCTGCGTGCTCAGCCGTCGCCTTATCCGAGGCAGATGCAGTCACGCCACCGGGCAGTGCCACGGGCACGTGTGCTTCGCTGGACTGACGTGCAATCTGAACGGTCTCGTTAATCCACTCGGTCACGGTGGCGAATACATCCGGGTTCAGGGAGTAGAGGCGACGTTGCCCCTCCACGGTCACGGAGACCACGTCTGCATCGCGAAGTACTTTCAGGTGCTTCGAAATGGTCGGCTGGCTCATGCCCAGCTTTTCAACCACTGCACCCACAGTGTGGGTTTGCTCAGCGAGAATACGCACAATTCGGCGGCGAGTCGGATCCGCGATGACAGAAAAAACATCAGAATGCATATAGCGATTATGACATATAAAGTGGCGCCTCAAGCTTAGAATGAGGCTGATACAGAAATTACCTTCAAAAATTCTGAAAGACCCCTGAATATTAACCTAACGTGGAGCCTTGAAAGGGGGAAAAGCATGAAGTGCCTATCACATCTAATGTTGATTTCCTGTATCTCATCCTAGGCATATGCGACCCAGCAAACCCCTCAATACTTATATAACCAATACAGAATATATAGTTTTCGTGGCTCCACCCCACAAAACCAGCCGTACGCCTTCTCCGAACTCACATATTTACCCCCGAACCACCAGACCCCCCAACCCCCTCAGCGGGCACCCGGCGCGATACACTAGAAGGCGTTAAACACAGGCTCAAACCGCCGCCCAACACATCAACACACCAACACCCAGACACCCACTGAAGGAGGCGCATGGGACGCATACTCCGCCGCACCCGGCGCCGACACCACCACCCCCAGGGCCAGCTCAACCGCCGCTGGGACACCCTCAGCGGTGCCACCTCCGAACCGCAAAAGCAGCAGGTTCGCCGAAGCCGCCGCGACCGCCTCGAAGCTGAAAAGCTCAGCATCCTCACCAGCGTGCCCGGCATCGATCTTGACCGTCTGCCTACCCTACGTGACCACGAAGACCCCAAGACTCAGCGCAAACGAACCCCACTAGAGTTCAACCAGAAGACTCTCGAACGCTTCCGCGACTTCATTGATTCCTCAGTTCTGGCGTCTCCCTCACGCACCGCAATCGGTGCCTTCTTTCTAGTCATCATCTTCTTCACCATCATGCTGTCCCTGCCGATTTCTTCGGCAGACGGGCAGCGCGTCGCGCTACACCACGCGGTCTTCACCTCAACCAGCGCGGTCACCGTGACCGGTCTGACCACCGTCTCCACAGCAGATCAGTGGTCAACCTTCGGTCAGGCAATGATTCTTCTCGCCTGCCAGGTGGGTGGCCTGGGCACGCTGACCATCACCTCCCTGCTGGCGCTGGCTATCGGCCGCAAAATGGGTCTGCGCACCAAACTCATCGCCCAGGAAGACCTGAATATTAGCCGACTCGGCGAGGTCGGCGGCATCGTCAAAGCGGTGGCGTACGCGTCTTTCTCCATCGAAGCATTCATTGCAATGCTCCTCACCCCGCGCTTCCTCGCGCTCGGCGAAGCACCACACGAGGCTCTGTGGCACGGCATTTTCTACTCGGTTTCGGCATTCAACAACGCCGGATTCACCCCGCACTCGGACGGCATCGTACCCTACGGCCACGATCTCTTCCTGCTCGTACCCATCTGCATCGCGGTGTTCCTCGGCTCGCTCGGCTTCCCCGTGTTCATTGCGATTCAGCGCAACCCTTTCCGCCCATCGCACTGGCAGCTCACCGCAAAACTGACCATAGTCACCACCCTCTTCTTCTTCGGTTTCGGTGCCTTCTTCTGGGGTGCTTTCGAGTGGAATAACCCCGCAACCATCGGTTCCTACTCTCCCGGCGATAAAATCCTCAACGCCATCTTTGCCTCCGTCATGATGCGTTCGGGCGGGTTCAACCTGGTTGACATGGACGCCATCACCCCCGTCTCCACGCTGCTGACGGATACGCTCATGTTCATTGGTGGCGGCTCCGGCTCGACCGCAGGCGGCGTGAAGGTCACCACCATCGCCGTGATTGCCCTATCGATTCTTGCCGAGGCGCGAGGTGACCAGAAGGTCGTAGCGTTCAATCGCACCATCCCCGAATCCTCTCTGCGCATTGCCATCTCTGTGATCGTTATGGGTGCTACCGTGGTAGGTGTTGGCACCGCATCGATTCTCATCATTAGCGGCGCAGATCTCAAAGAAGTCATCTTCGAGGTCATCTCTGCCTTCGCGACCTGCGGCCTCTCAAACGGCCTCTCCGCGAGCCTACCTCCGGCAGGCGTGTACGTGCTCAGTGTGCTCATGCTCATTGGTCGTGTGGGTACAACAACCGCCGCAACCGGCCTGGCGATGCGTTCACACCGCCGCCTCTACAAGTTCCCCGAAGAAAGGCCCACCATTGGCTAGTGCACATAACGCCCCCGTCCTCGTCATCGGCCTGGGACGCTTCGGTTCGGCTGTGGCTGCCCAGTTGCGCCTGCAGAATAAAGAGGTTCTCGCCATCGAGAAGGACCCCGAGCTGGTGCAGAAATGGTCCGGCGTGCTGACCCACGTGGTCTCCGCCGATGCGACCGATATCGACACCCTGCATCAGTTGGGTGCGGACGATTTCGGTTCCGCCGTGGTGGGCGTGGGCACCTCCGTGGAGGCGTCCGTGCTGATTACCGCGAACCTCGTAGACATTGGAGTGGAGCGCATCTGGGCGAAGGCTATCACCCCCGCACACGGCAAGATTCTGGAGCGTATCGGTGCGCACCACGTGGTCTACCCGGAGGCGGACGCTGGTCGCCGCGCTGCGCACCTGGTCTCGGGTCGACTGCTGGACTACATTGAGTTTGATGACGACTTCGCGATTGCGAAGATGCGCCCGCCGAAGGAAACCCACGGCTTCACCCTTGCTGAGTCGGATATCCGCTCCAAGTACGGTGTGTCTGTGGTCGGTATTAAGTCGCCCGGTGAGGACTTCACCTACGCGGATGCAACCACCCGCATTCATTCACGTGACATTCTGATTGTGTCCGGTCAGGTGGACCTGATTGAGCGTTTTGCGGCGCGGCCCTAAGCGCGTTTTTCCGCGCTGCGGCGGTTATCTTTCCCAGCTCTGCTGGTTTTGAGGAGCCCGCGTTTGAGCAACCCGCGTTTGAGCAGCCCGCGATTAGACATAGCAAAAACAGCCTCTTCCCGTTCTGCCGGGAGGAGGCTGTTTTTCTATAGTTTCAGCTAGTCAGGGGGATGCTACCGGACGGTATTAGCCCCCGCTGGCTAGTCCCCACTGATTAGTCCCCGCCGATTAGTCCTCGTCAGCGGTGTACAGCTGGCTCATTTCCGCCGAACGTGCCGCACAGGCGCGCATCGCATCCTCGGTCAGCTGGAAGAGGCCACCGTCCACGAAGGTGTTCAGCGCACGCTCGGTGGTGCCGTTCGGGCTGGTCACGGCGCGGCGCAGGGCGGGCGCATCCGGGTTGGTGTCGAGCAGGAAGCCCGCACCGGCAACGGTTGCGCTGGCAAGCTTGAGGGCGGTGTCTGCGTCCAGGCCGAGCTTCTCACCGGCGGCTGCCATCGCCTCCGCAAGCAGGAACGCGTATGCCGGGCCGGAACCGGAGACGGCGGTGACTGCATCCATCTGGTCTTCGCGTACTTCAACGACCAAGCCGACGGTGCCCAGGACCTCTTCGACGAGCTTCTTCTGCTCGTCCTTCACGGTGTCGGTGGTGGAGATGGCGAGCACGCCCTTGCCCACGGAGGAGGGGGTGTTCGGCATGCAGCGAACAATGGGCTGACCTGCGGGAAGGCACTCGGCGAGGGTTTCGAGGGTCACGCCAGCAGCAACGGACACCACAACAGCGTTCGGGGCAAGGGCGGGTGCGATATCACGGGCGAGCTCGACAATGCCGTAGGGCTTCACGCCGAGCAGCACAACGTCCGCGTGGGCGGTTGCTTTGTGGTTACCGTCAGCTTCGCCGCCGGTGGTGATGATTTCTACCTTGTCGCCGAGGCGCTGGGCGAGGGCGGCGCGAGATTCTTCGCTACGCACGGTGGCGCGAATGTGGGCGGGGTCGTGGCCTGCAGCGAGCAGACCTGCGGCGATGGAGCCGTTCATGGAGCCGGTGCCGAGAAAAGCAATAGTTGCGGTCATCGTTGATCCTTCCTAATGGGGTGCCTGCGCCGGGTGCCGGCAGGCGTGCCGCCGGTGTGTTCCGGGGGCTACTGTTCGGTGCGCGGCGGGCGCGTGGAGGCGTACCCTTCCAGCATAGCGGGTGTGGCTACGGGCATGTGACCTGGCTCTGTTTCTTCCGCGTTTTCTGGGCGGCGGCTTCACCTCATGCTCCGCGACCCAATGGGCGGGGCTCCGCTTCTCACGTTCTGGCATGCCGGGGAGGGCGTAATTCTGCGGGCGTAGAATGAAAACAGCTTCACCCGCGGCAGTTTGTGCCGGGCATGAAGCCTCCAACACCACACAGCACGCAACACACAAACCCCTTTTTCTATGTCTTCTCATACTGGTTCTTCCTCGAGTTCTTCCCCGAATAGCCCGCAGAGCCCTGCGGGTTTCCGTTCTTTTTCGTTTCGCCTCCTGCTGGGGCTGACCCTTGCCGCGCTGGTCACGGGCGTGTTCAGCGGCTTGGGTGCGATTGCTCTGCATTATGTTCTGGACTTTATGCAGGAGCTAACTTTCGGCCATTCTGAGGGCCACCACCCGATGGTCACTGACGGTGCCGATCCGGCGCGTCGTGCCCTGGTTTTGGCGGCGCTGGGCCCGTTTGTGGCGCTGGTGTGGTACTACCTGCAGTCCGGTGGGCGGCGTGTGGTTGGCGTGAAGTCGCAGATTGCCGGTGCTACCGAGGAGGACCGTACCCCGTCGCTGTGGCGGCAGATTTCGCATTCGCTGATTCAGATTGTTGCGGTGGGTGCGGGCTCTCCTGTGGGTAAGGAGGTCGCTCCTCGTGAGCTGGGTGCTTTGGCGGCTGGCCGTACCTCGAATCTGCTGGAGCGTCTTGGTTTTGTGGGCGCTGATGGTGCCCCGCTGTTGGGTGTTCGTGAGCGCAGTCTGCTGGTGGCGGCGGGTGCGGCGTCTGGTTTGGCGGCGGTGTATCAGGTGCCGATTGGTGGCCTGGTGTACCTTGTGGAGGCGATGGCTGTTGGTCTGAGCCTGCGGTCGCTGTATGTGGGTGCGGTGACGGTGTGGACGGCGACGGTCACGGCGAATCTGGTGATTGTCAATGAGCCGACATACCCGGTGCCGCAGCTTCCGTTGGATGCGACGACGCTGACAGTGGCGGCGCTGACGGGTGTGGTGTTGACTCCGTTGGCGTTGGGTTTTAGGGCGTTGTCGCAGCGTGCGGAGAAGTTGAAGGCGAAGGATCGTTCTCTTCTGTGGCGTATTCCTGTAGCGTTTGCGCTGGTCGCGGTGGTTTCGCTGTGGCTTCCGGAGATTCTGGGTAATGGTCGTCTGCTGACTCAGCACACGTTTAATGTGTCGCTGGATGCGGCGGCGGGCGGTTTGACCGCATCGGCGGCAGTGTATGTGTTGGCGTTGGCTGTTGCGAAGGCTGCCGTGGTGGTGTTGAGTCTGCGTTTCGGTTCTTATGGCGGTACGTTGACGCCGGGTTTGGCGTTGGGTGCGGCGGTTGCGTTTTGTGTGGCGGCGCTGGTGCTGTGGGCGTTCCCGGGTTTGGGCGGGGTGCCGGGTGGTGCGTCGATGGTGTTGTATGCTGCGGCGTTGACGGGTACGGCGGCGTTTTTGGGTATTTCGATGAATGCGCCGCTGTCTGCGTTGACGTTGTTGATTGGTTTTACGGGTCAGGGTGCGAGTGCGTGGCTGCCAATGGCGGTTGCGGTGGGTACGGCGGTGCTGACCCGCTGGGCGTGGACGCGGGTGTTCGGCGCTAAGAAGTAGCTTTCAGAAATAGGGGCGGCCCCGGATGCATGTGTGCGTCCGGGGCCGCCCTGTTTTTTAGACCGAGGTTTTCGATAGGTTAGTGCCTTCGCCGTGGGTCTTTAACCCGCAGTGAAGACACTAACCTATCGATGAAAAGGCTAAGTCATAACCCATAATCAGCTCCCGCCTACCTGGCGCAGCCGGAGATTCGGTCATGGGTTACGGATTTGTGCCATAGGCTAGTGTCTTTGGTCGTAGTTAAAAACCATGTCAGAAGACGCTAAACCATGGCACAAATTCT
>NZ_KV802651.1:59809-76048 GCF_001810775.1 Rothia sp. HMSC062H08 | reverse complement strand
GAAGACGCTAAACCATGGCACAAATTCTGCTGAGGCGGCGCCTCCGCGGGCGCAAAGATATTTGATACATAAAGCATTGAGAAGCCCGAATAATGACCAACCACCGTCATCATCCTCAAAAGAATGCAAACGACGGCAAACATGCGGTAGGGTGGTAACTGTAGTACTCAATAGCGCACCGATGCGCTTGTTGAGTGAACTACAGGGCTGTTTTCCTTCCGGCAGTCAGCTTGACCTGCAAATAACGGCCCGACTAGTAACTAAACAACACACCATCACCGACGATAGGAGCGTATCTTCTATGGAATCGACCATTCTTAATCGCCGTACCCTGCTGGGTAGCGGCGCACTTGTGGGCCTGGGGGCCCTGCTTGCGGCGTGTGGCCAGCAGGCAAATAACGAGGCGGCAGCCACCGCCTCCGCCGCGCCGAGCGAGACCGCTTCGGCATCTGCGGCGGCATCTGATGCTGCTTCTGCTTCCGCTACTCCGAGCCCGCGAGTCACTCGCGGATATTCAGGACAATCCAAAGCTCCCGACGGTGAATACCGTAAGGCCGATGGCTATGGACCCGCACAGAACGTCCCCAAGCCTCGTAATGAGCCCGCTCAGTACCCTGAAACCGAAGAAGGCCTCATGAAGATGATGCAGGACTGGCTGGTTGCACACAATTATGGAATTCAGACTGGCGATTGTTCGTATGCTTTCAAATATGTCATGAAAGATACCGATGAATATAATTCATACAACTATACGGAATCGCTCTACGAACGTGGAGGATGGATTATCGGAGGTTTGGAGTCTTACCAGGCTGAAAGCTCTCTGATTTACGATGACCAGAAAAAGAATTATCGAATGAAGTTCAGCATTCTATGGTCGACTGTTACGTATGTAAATCCTGACGGCCATCTTGAAATGGAGGCCAATACAGATACCACCAATGACTCTTTCTACTTCTTGTATACGTACTCTGACGGATACTGGAAAATTTCCGGATCTGATTTTGGAGGATAGTATTATGACACCATCAAAATCTACCTCTAAAAAAATCTATATCCTCCTATCCGCATCTATCCTTGCTATAAATTCAATCTCTGGTTTTTCTATTTCTATGGCCAGTGAATGTACGCAGAAAAATTCTAATGGACATTGTGTAAAGGTTCAGCGGGATAATCAACCTAAAAAGGATACTCACTCAAAGAAATCGCCTTCTCACGACCAATCTAACGGAACAGATATTCCAAGTGAGGGATCATCTTCTGGTGCCTCGGTAGAAGCAGCACGCAAGAGTTGGGAGGATAACCACATCCCAATGCGTGATGGCACTAATCAAACAGTCTACGGAACTGTACCCGAAGCTCGAAAAGCCGGAGATGCAGAATGTTACACGAAAGTAGACCGACGTCCGGGGCATTACACCATAGGGCCTCTACCTCAGGGAGATAACGCCAACAGAATACCCAACCATGTTGGCGGCCGTTACTGCGTACCCAATGACGCTAAAACCTTCACCTCGAATGACCCCGCACAGCCCAAGGGCCCTTCTCCTGAAGAAATGCTCCAAGAAGTTGAGGACCAATTCGCTAACACAAACATCCAGGCCCCCGTACTGAAGCAGTCCTACAACCTCGGCACCGGTCTGAGCGAAGACAACCCCAACGTCCACAAGGGCGACCAGATCAACTTCTACGTCGACGCCCCCACCGCACGATGGGAAGACGACCTCATGATCGGCCACGTAGAGATGGAATCCTACCCCACCCAGATGACCATCCAATACGGCAACGGTGATGAGGGTAGCTTCTATACCATGGGTAAGCCGGTCAGCAGGGCACGTGGCGAAGAGTCACGCAAGACCTCAACGAGTTACGCTTACCAGCGGTCCGGTAATTTCCACGCGTACGCGACCGTTTCTTACTCAGGTCGTTTCCGTGTGGACGGCGGCGACTGGCAGGCTCTGGATGTCGTGTTGACGAAGGAAACTGTCGACCCGCTGCTGATTCGTGTCTGGTGGACCGACGTGGGACGCGTAGCCGGTGACTGCAGCTATGACGATACTCGTTGGGGCTGCAAGAACGACCCGACCATGGGCAAGCCAGATAATCCGAACCCGCGCCTGCGCAAGGCCGATATCCGTACCGGTCAGCGTTGGCACCTAAATGATAACGGTGACGGGGATACGGAGTACTCGCTGCACCGCGACTGGCCCGACATGTAAACCAGGTCCAACCCAATATATTAAATAACCGCAGCAGGCGGCCCCGGACATGTAAGCGTCCCGGGCCGCGTTGCTTTGTTTGGACTACTCGGGCCGGGTGGAGATCCGGTCATGAGTTCCAGATTTGTGCCATAGGTTAGCGTCTTTGGTCGTAGTTAAAAACCATGGTCGAAGACACTAAACCATGGCACGAATTCTGCACGGGTTACAGCCCCATAGCGAGAAGCCACATGTGTTTCCAGAAGCCACTTATGACGTGGCTGTTCGAAACACATGTGGCTTCTCAACATTTACCCTTGCGAAAGCTGAAGTTGTCTAGAGCGGGTCAGCTTTTGCTTTCAGCTTTAGTCTCCGCAGATTCCTTATCTTCCTTATCTGAAACATCTTTACCCTGAGCCGACAGACAGTTCTTTGCTTTCAAGGTTCTTAGCATCAATTTCAAATGCCCCCTCTAAATAAGAACCGTAGGGCTTTCCACTCTTATTAAACTTTTCAAGAAGAGCATATGGGACTGCAGCCATTAGAATCTTTACAGGAGGAATATACCACTTATTCCTTCTCCATATTTTAGGAACATTAACTAAAGCAGCATATTCACTATCAAACATGGCATACCCTAGGCGCACCACAGCTTTAGCAGGTGAGTTAATTAATGCATCTAAATTTTCACAAATATTTTTCGGAGCATATTTCTGCAAAATTTTAATATATTCATACCTAGCAATCTCACCGCTACTAATAGCATTTCCCAATGGCTTAATGACAACATACAAGGTGCGAACTGAAAAAATTGACATAAAGGTCAAAAATAAGGTAAGCGCAGGGGTTAATACCACCATATATTGCCTTTCGCCATCAAGAATTTCAGGCTTCACAATAACTTGAAAAGATAAGATGGCTAATTTAATGCATTCGATACCATACCTTATCGACATTGCAATCATAAAAATATACAGAATTACTTGAAGGAATACAGAGAGAATAGTATTAAAACTCGGAAATATTTTTATATCCCCCATCCATTGCCCCACAATATAAGATTCAGGAATTTTTAACAACCTCTTCCGGGCCTGAATATCACGACACTCAGAGAGTACCTTGTGTTCCCAAGCTAACCGCTCTAAAGCAATTTTGCGACACTCTTCAATCTCTCTATACTCTGGTGAGACAATTACCAGCGCGTCTACATTTTCAAAGTTGACAAGCTCCTTATACTCCTTAGAAATTTCAAGAAGCTCCTTATACCGAGCTAATTCGGGCGGTTTAGAACGCTTAGAGAAGTCCATCTGTCTGTCAGCTTTACGACCATTCCACCAGGCAACAAGTAACGAGCCGATTAGAGTAATCAAAGCACCAGTCAATACAGGCAAAAAGTTACTTACTGCAATCATATTTTCGGCCCCCTCAGCTAGCCTCTGCGCTAACAGTAGTTGGTTCTTCATCGGTGATTGTTCCTTTCCTAGCAGACGGCCCGGGATACGGAAGTGTTCGGGGCTGCTTTTTAGCACATCGATAAACTACGCCTTATATTTGCTTTGATGGCTTTGAAAGGAATAGTAGATAAATTCCGAAGATGAGCTTAATCGCCGCGTCGATATATGCAATTACCGCTAACGGGATGTTGGTAAAAATATATCCCGCAAACACGTTGATGGCACAGATAAGACCCAGATATATCATTGACTTTCCATGCACAAAATAGTATGGGAAGAAATGCAGCGCGGTTGCCATCAGCGCTCCCAACCAAATCAGTCTCCAATTTTCAGTTGCGAAGAATGGGCCGCCCAGCAAAACCATCAAGACAAATAATAGAATAACGGCACGTGAAGATACTTTCTTTTGAAATTCACTCGAAGGGCCATCGGCTAGTCTATTCAGCACCTTCTTGTTCATGTTAATCGAGAAAAAGCTAATAACGTAGCCAATGCTGAATACTTGCATATTTATTATTTGTTTTCCTCCGGTCATGGTGGCTATTGCTATAACTGCCGCTACCACAATTAGCCACAGACCGCATGCC
Source organism: Rothia sp. HMSC062H08 (assembly GCF_001810775.1). Lineage (NCBI taxonomy): Bacteria > Bacillati > Actinomycetota > Actinomycetes > Micrococcales > Micrococcaceae > Rothia > Rothia sp. HMSC062H08. The sequence goes on along the minus strand of NZ_KV802651.1, from coordinate 71,812 downwards.
CTCTTATAGTTAAATTCCAACTTTTCATCTTTGTTATAGTTTAGAAAAGTCATCGATACCTCCAATAGCCTCTCATAGAGTCACTTCTCTTGTTACGTCACTAAATTTTAATATAAAAAATTCTGCAATATATCAATATTGCCCAGTCCTTCTGACTATTAATTACATCTCCTGCAATTATATCAAAATGGCATTAGAGAACTCGTCAAAAAGCGAAAGGGGCAGCCCCGGATGCGTGTGTGCATCTGGGGTTGCTCTGTTTCGTTTGGGTTGCTCGGTGCGGGGCGGAAATTTGGTAATGACTTAGCAATTTCAGTCATGACTTAGCGTCTTTGGTAATGGCTAAAACCCCAGCCCGAAGTCACTAACCCATTACCGAAAAAGCTAAACCATGGCACAAATTCTGCGGGGGGGGGGGTACAGCTCCCTCATAGCGAAAAGCCACATATGTTTCGAGAAGCCACTTATCACGTGGCTGTTCGAAACATATGTGGCTTCTCAGCGCTTACCCTCGCCGAGACTGGAGGCTACTTACGGCGAAGAGACCTATGGGTAGCAGGTCTGGAATATTTATAGCGAATCAAATTATTTGTAACAATAGAGCCCCGCCCACCTTTATTTCCACCACTTTCCAGTTCATATTCAATATAAGATTCATTTACCCTAATCATTAAACAATAAACATATGCAAGCAACATATATTCAGCATATTCCTCATGCTCTTTCTCATCAAGAATAAAAAACCCTGCAGCCACCTTCATCCATAAATAGATTTTCCCCATCAATATATGGAATTTTTCAAGTCGAATACTAAACACGCGATGCTTTTTTAACCTATACCCCTCCCGAGAAGTTTTATTTACAATCTCAGGCTTATCGCATTCTCTCCTTTTGGGAAATTTTTGAAATTCGTCAATTAAAGATAATGCCCCCTCTGATAGCAGAGCCCTAGTATCCTGCTTAAGACGACAATAAAAACCATACTTAATCTTTTTAAAATTCTTCCACCGACAAGCATAAAAAACAACAATAAGCAGCGTAGATTGCACAAAATACTGAGTATTTGCAATCAAGATCGCAATTAAAATAGCTAGCAAAAGCATCACCCGAAGGGCTTCAAACAAAACCCTTGATGAATAAAATCTCCAGAATTCAATGAATTTACCATATTTACTTTCAAAATTCTTATTAAATTGATAAACTGCACCATGCAGACAATTCTCAGAGACACAAAATATTGCAACCTCCCAGAGGAACAACATAACCCCAATTACAACATATCCAATATAGTATTCAACTAAAAATAAGAATGCAGGAATCGTCAGAAACTGCGCCCCATATAAAACACATTCCCATCGACGCTCATATTTATATCTAAAGCCCGAATATCCATAGTCCCAATAGAAGAGATTGGCATACCCCTCTTGCCCCCTATTTTTTCTACTGCTAGACAAAGCAGGAACGGTTCCTTTAGAATTAATTTCATCAGCCGCAACTTCATATACATGGCGAGCTAGCAAATCTTTGCCCCCGCTAACATTATTAATCCTTCTCAACAAATATATTTTTTTAACCAATATATCTTTTTCACTATAAGTTAACATACGGGAAGATGCTAGAGTAAACCATGCAAAGAACAATAAACTCCACAATGGAATTTCACTATATCGAGAAAGGCTCATACTCTCAGGAACAACAAGATTTCCCCAGTCGGGGCTTACACGCATACCCCCTAGAAATTCAGGAGCATAATGGGGACTCTGAAAATACACCGAAAGTAAAGCATGCCAAAAATTTAGAATAAAGATTGCAAATATAATGCGACTTACATATTTAGCAAAATGGCGATATGCTGCGCGACGAGCGTCACCAACGGCACCTTCTACACCATCTGCAAATTTACCAACACTAACATAAAGACTCAAAAGGAGGCTCGCTAAGGAAACGATGATTCCTAAGCGTATATCAAATAAATAATAAGGAATATTAAATACTAATTTTAAATAGAAAATCGCCCCGTCATTCATTTCACTGGGGGCAGTAATAAGAGAAAACCATGCAAAAAATGTAGTGCAAAAATAAAGTCCAGAAACTATAAAAAACGCTTCCACGGGTTTCCAAAAAATATTTTCCCGAAATATCTTTTTTCGTTTTTCCTCGTGCTCTTCGCCCCATATGCCGTTGACTTCATCAATTACGTCTTGGATTTTCATCGGTGATTGTTCCTTTCCTACGTCTTTGTCGGCGGGTATGTACAAGAAAAGCGGTGACCCCGCAGGTGGGTGCACATTACACACCAGCCTGCGGGGTTCATCATCATGTTCTACTCACCCAGGAGGGTCTTCGGGTTGACCGGAGTACCCGTACCCTCCGCCAGGTGCTCAATACGCTTCAGAATCAGGCCCTCACGCAGCGCCCACGGGCACACGCGCATCGTCTCAACCCCGAACGCCTCCATCGCCGCCTCCGCAGCGATAGCGCCCGCCAGCATCTGCTCCGCGCGCGCCTTCGAAACACCCGGCAAATCGCTACGCTCAGACACCGTCATCGCCTCCATACGACGAGTCCACAGGCGCAAATCCTGCAAATGCATCTCACGCTTCACATGCGGGCCCGCCGAATACGGCGCCGCACCACAAATACGCGCCAACGAACGGAACGTCTTCGACGTACCCACCGTCATATCCGGCGCACCATAACGCAACAGATTCTCCGCCACCGGGGCGATCTGCTCACGCACATACTTACGCAGACGCTTCACCTGCTTCGGGCTCGGCGGCTGCTCATCAAAAAACTCACGCGTCAGACGGCCCGCACCCAACGGCACGCTCATCGCCGCATCCGGCAACGCATTCGTACCCGTCGAAAACTCAAAAGAACCGCCACCAATATCAAAATCAAGGATGCGGCCCGCACCCCAACCCTGCCAGCGGCGCACCGCAAAGTACGTAATCGCCGCCTCCTGATCACCCGAAATACCGTTCAGGCTCACGCCGGTCTGCTCACGCACCTGATGCAGCACCGCCGCACCATTACCCGCCTCACGGATAGCGCTCGTGGAGAACGCCAGCAGGTCCTCCGCCTCATTCTCGATCGCGAAGTCGCGGGCGCTAGTCACGAAGCGGGTCAGTGCGTCCGCGCCCTCCTGCGAAATATTGCCCTCAGCATCGAGGTACTGCACGAGCTGCAGCGGAATCTTGTGCGACGCGTACGGTTCGGGGCGCGCTCCAGGGCTACCGTCAATCAGTAGCAGGTGGACCGTATTCGACCCGACATCCAGAACTCCCAGGCGCACGATGCGCTCCCCTCCCCCGCCCCGCGGCGGGATATTGTCTGTGTGCGGTACCGCAGGTGCGGCGCCTCTTCCAGTCTGTCAGAGGCGCGGCTCACTCCGCAAACAATCCGGGCGGATGCCCAACATCAGCACAGCGCGGGCATAAAAACGTAGCGCGGTCACAAAAACGCGCCGGGCATGTACTCTCCCGGGCACGCAAAAGCGCGGGCACGCAAAAGGCGCAGGAGGCGCCCCACCCCACGCGGGGGTTCGGGACGCATCCTGCGCCTTCAAGTAGAAACGCTACTCGGCTGCTGACAACGCGGCAGGCTACTCAGCGGTCTTCTTCGCCGCGGTCTTACGAGTGGTCGTCTTCTTCGCGGTAGTAGACTTTGCGGTCGTCTTCTTAGCAGTAGTCTTCTTAGCCGTGGTGGTCTTCTTCGCGGCGGTCTTACGCTTGACCGGGCCCTTCGCACGCTTGTCAGCAAGCAGCTGCACCGCACGCTCGTGGGTCAGCGACTCGACCGACTCCGCACGCGGAACCGTAATGTTCGTAATACCGTCGGTGATGTACGGGCCAAAGCGGCCGTCCTTCACCACGATCTTCTTCTCGCTGACCGGGTCCACGCCCAGCTCAGCCAGCGGAGGCTTAGCCGCCGCACGACCGCGTTGCTTCGGCTGGGAGTAAATCTCCAGCGCCTGCTCCAGCGTAATCGTGAAGATCTCATCCTCGCTGCCAATCGAGCGGGAGTCCGTGCCCTTCTTCAGGTACGGGCCAAAGCGGCCGTTCTGCACGGTAATTTCCACGCCCTCAGCGTCGGTACCGAGCACGCGCGGCAGGCTCATCAGCTGCAGTGCCTGCTCCAGGGTCACGGTCGCCAGGTCCATGGACTTGAACAGGGACGCGGTGCGCGGCTTGGCGGGCTTGGGCTTCTTCTTCGGCTTGGGCTTGCCGTTCTTGTAGTATTCGGTCGGCTGCGCGTCCAGGTATGCCTGAATCTGCTCCTCGGTCATCTCTTCGATGACTTCGGTGACGTAGGGGCCGTAGCGGCCGTCGCGTGCCACGATCTGGTTGCCGGAGACCGGGTCAACGCCAAGCACGCGGCCGTCGGACTTGCCCTGTTCGAGCAGTTCTCGTGCCTTCGCTTCGGTCAGTTCGTCCGGTGCCAGGTCGGCGGGTACATTCGCGCGGATCGGTTCGGTCAGCTCGCCGGTCTCGGTGTCGAGGGTTCCTTCGGCTTCCAGGTAGGGGCCGAACTTGCCCACGCGCAGCACAATGCCGTCCGCAATCGGGATGGAGTTGATGCTGCGGGCGTCAATCTCGCCGAGGTTGTCGACGATGGGCTTCAGGCCGCGCTTGGAGCCGCCGCCGAAGTAGAACTCGCCCAGCCATTCGACGCGGGATTCTTCGCCGCGTGCGATGCGGTCGAGGTCTTCTTCCATCTGCGCGGTGAACTCGTAGTTCACGTAGGGGCCGAAGCTGGATTCAAGCAGGCGCACCACGGAGAACGCGATCCAGGACGGGATCAGCGAACCAGAACGAACGTTCACGTATCCGCGGTCCATGATGGTCGAAATAACCGCCGCGTAGGTGGACGGGCGGCCAATGCCCAGCTCATCCAGGGTCTTCACGAGGGACGCCTCGGTGTAGCGCGGAGGCGGCAGGGTCTCGTGGCCGGCGGGTTCAATCGCCTCGGCGGTCAGCGCCTCACCGGTGGTCAGGTTCGGCAGGCGCTTCTCAGCGTCCTTCGCCTCACGCTCGGCCACGCGGGATGCGTCAACGCCCTCCTCATAAGCGGCGAGGAAGCCGCGGAAGGTGATGACGGTACCGGATGCTACGAACTCAGCGTCCTGGCCGTTAGATGCCACGGCGCCCAGGCGCACGGAGGCGGTGGAACCGGTCGCGTCAGCCATCTGGGAGGCGACGGTACGCTTCCAGATCAGCTCGTAGAGGCGGAACTCGTCGTTGGACAGGGAGCCGCGCACAGCGTCCGGGGTGCGGAAGGTGTCGCCCGCGGGGCGGATTGCTTCGTGGGCTTCCTGCGCGTTCTTGCTCTTGGAGGTGTACACGCGCGGTGCGGAGGGCACGAACTCTGCGCCGTACAGCTCGGATGCCTGGCGGCGTGCGGCGGAGATAGCCTGCTCGCTCAGTGCGACCGAGTCGGTACGCATGTAGGTGATGTAACCGTTTTCGTAGAGGCGCTGCGCCACCTGCATGGTCACGCGGGAGGAGAAACGCAGCTTACGTGCGGCTTCCTGCTGCAGGGTGGAGGTGGTGAACGGTGCTGCCGGGCGGCGCTTGTACGGCTTGGTCTCAACGGAGCGTACGGAGAACGCGGCGGACTGCAGGGCTGCGGCGAGCGCGAGGGCGGCTTCCTCGTTCAGGTGGGTGACCTTGGAGGAGTTGAGGGTGCCGTCGTCGGCGAAGTCCTTGCCTGTGGCGATGCGGTTGCCGTCTACGGCGACCAGCTTGGCGTCAAAGCCCTCGGAGGCTGCGGTCAGGAAGCGTCCGGACAGGTCCCAGTAGTTGGCGGCAACGAATGCCATGCGTTCACGTTCGCGCTCGACCACGAGGCGGGTTGCGACGGACTGCACGCGACCTGCGGAGAGGCCGCGGCCGACCTTGCGCCAGAGTACGGGGGAGATTTCGTAACCGTAGATGCGGTCGAGGATGCGGCGGGTTTCCTGCGCGTCGACCAGGTGCAGGTCGATGTCGCGCAGTTCACCGAAGGCACGCTGAATGGCTTCCCGGGTGATTTCGGGGAAGGTCATGCGGTAGACGGGTACCTTGGGCTTGAGGACTTCCTTCAGGTGCCATGCGATGGCTTCACCTTCGCGGTCACCATCGGTTGCCAGGTAGAGCGCGTCTACTTCTTTGAGCTTGCGCTTGAGTTCAGCGACCTTTTTCTTTTTGTCGGGGTTGACCACGTAGTAGGGTTCGAAGTTCTCTTCAACGTTGACAGCGAACTTGCCGACGGGGCTCTTTTTGAGGTTTTCGGGCAGTTCGGAGGGCTGCGGAAGGTCGCGGATATGGCCCATGGACGAGTCGACGAGGTAGTCCTCGCCGAGGTAGCTGCTAATGGTTTTGACCTTGGAGGGAGACTCCACAATCAGCAGGGCTTTTCCGGTCTTTGCCTGAGCGGGCACGGCACTCCTCTATCTGTGTGTTGAAAAGCTACGTATTCAACCATAACCTACGCTGGCGCTTGTGGGCGCCGGCGGGGTGTGATTGTACGCGGGTGAGGTGATCGGTGGGGGTGTAGTTTATGTTGGGTTGATGTGGTGCGCTCGGTGCGTTTCATGCGGCGAGCGCGCGGTGGCCCGGCACCGGGCGAGCTGGCCCGGTTCTGGTTGATGTGGACCGGGCGTGTTGAGCTTGCACGAGTGCGCAGGGTACTCGGTACATCATACGGTACCGGAGCGGTGGTGTGTGCACGAGGTACATGGGGACGGGTGCTGGGGCGCACCGCGCACCCGCTCACCTGCGTTTCTAGCTGGTGAGGGTGTCAGAGTCGGGGTGGGTGCCGTCCAGGTATGCGGGCAGCAACGGGTATTCGCGGCCGTACACGGTCTGCGGCACAATGCGCACCCACTGCATTTCGTGGGTTTCGGAGTCGGGCAGGTCGAAAGTGCGCACAATCTGCGGGGTCATTTCCGGCGGCAGCCAGTGGGCGATACCGACCACGATGACGGAGCGGATGCCGTCTTCGAGGGTTTCGTCGATTTCGAAGGCGACGCGGCGGCTGACCACCACGGAGGAGAACTTGTTGCCGCGGGTGGTGCGGATGTAGATTTCCTGCTTGTCGTCTTGGCTGGCGACGGCGTAGAGCACGGGCAGCACATCGACGTGCTGTCCGTCAGTGAGGATGAGGCGGCCGAGAGTGTTTGCGTGCAGACGCTCCCAGCACTTGTCGACGCTGATACTTTCATCGGGGTACAGGTTACTCATGGTTTCAGTGTATGCGATGGGGTGGGCGCTCTTGCGTAGATGACAGTTTTGGTCAGTGGGTGGGTCGGGGCCGTGTCATTGCGCTGCCGCCTATACGCGGTGGGCGCGCCCGGGCAGATGCGGCGGGTGCGTAGAATGGTGTGCATGACTATTTCTGCCGCCGCTTTCGCTCCCGAGTATGCCGCTGTTGTGGATGCTCCCCGTAGCGATGATTACGCCCGCCTGACCCGCATCCGTGAACGCCTGCTGGCGTTGAACTACAGCTATGACGCTGTGCAGGAGCTGCTGGGTGTTGAGGCGGCTGAGGCGCTGGCTCGTGACCAGGTGGTTCCGGGCCTGTGGCGTGTGGAGCATATTCTGCGCGGCGGTTACAGCGCGGGTGAGAAGAACCTGGCGCGTCTGCTGGCGTTTTTCCTGCTGGCCCGCCCGCTCACCGAGGCTGAGGCAGCCGAGGTTTTCGGCGATACCCTGGTTGATTTTGAGAATGCCGCGCTGATTGAGCGCGACGCTGCGGATTCTGCCCACTGGTCCGCGAGCGTTGATTTGCGCCCTCACGCCGCCGATGACGGCACCGAAATCTTTGTTGCCGCCGACCTGGGTGCGCATCAGCGCCCCGGAGTGCTCCGTAAGGATCACGTGCTCGGCATTGGTCACGCCTCCCTGACTCTGGCGCAGATTACCGAGCGCACCCCCGTCAAGCGTGCCCTGGATGTAGGCACCGGCTGCGGTATTCAGACCTTCCACCTGCTCGCCCACGCTGAGCACGTGACCGCCACCGACATTTCGGAGCGTGCCCTGGCGTTCACCCGTTTTAACCTGCTGCTGAACGCGCAGGCGCTCAACATTAATCCGCAGAACCCACAGGCGCGCGTGAGCTTGCGTGAGGGTTCCCTGCTGGAGCCGGTCGCCGGTGAGCTTTTCGACCTGGTGGTGTCGAACCCGCCGTTCGTGATTACCCCGCGTGTTGCCGGTGAGAGCGCCGAGGAGCAGTTCACCTACCGCGACGGCGGCCTGCCCGGTGACGAAATTGTGAGCACGATGGTGCGTCAGCTGCCGTCGGTGCTGGTGCCCGGTGGCCGCGCGCAGATGCTGGGCAACTGGGAAATTATTCGCGATTCGGCGGACCCGGATGCACCGCGCCCGTGGGATGAGCGCCCGCGTGCCTGGGTTGCCGACGGCGGCGCGGAGGCGTGGTTTATTCAGCGTGAGGCGCTGACCCCCGCCTCCTACGCGGAGACCTGGTTGAAGGATGCGAGCGAGAACCGCGACCGCAGCCACTACGAGCAGACCTACGTGGCGTACCTGAACGACTTCGCTTCCCGGAACGTTCATTCTATTGGTTTCGGCATGATTTGGCTGCGCCGCCCGACCGAGGCGACCGCGGCAGGTGCGACCGATCCCCTGCAGCGTTTCGAGGAGATCACCTATCCGATTCAGCAGCCCATCGCCCGCGCCCTCACCGGGTCCGTGCGCCGCTACGACCGCCTCGCCGCCATGGACGATGAGGCGCTCCTTACCGCACACCTGGAGGTCGCCGAGGACGTCACCGAGGAACGCCACGGCCGCCCCGGCGCCGAGCATCCCAGCGTCATTTTGCTGCGTGCCGGTTCGGGTCTGTGCCGCACCCAGCTGCTCTCCACCGAGACCGCTGGTTTTGCATCGGCGAGCGATGGTGAGCTTGCCGTGGGTCATATTGTGGCGGCTCTTGCCATGCTGCTATCCTGGCCCGAATACGACGAGGCTACCGCCGCGGCACGCGGCACGCAGGAGCAGCATCCGCGCGACACCCTGTTGCATGCGGTGCGTGAGCTGGTGCTCAAGAGCTTCCTGCACTTTAGCGACGAGCACGCGGGCGCAGCATCGGCTGACGAAAATGCCGCTGAGGTATATGCGGCAGAAGCGCAGGGCTAGGCGTGCGTATTTGGTCCCTTCACCCCTGTCTGCTCGATCGGCGCGCCCTGGTCGCCTGCTGGCGTGAAACCCTGCTGGCGCAGAAGGTGCTGCGGGGTCTGACTCGCGGGTACACGAACCATCCGCAGCTGATTCGTTTTCGCGCGCATCCGCAGCCGCTGGAGGCGGTTGCCGCCTACCTGTCCGGGTTGGCTGATGAGGCGGATGCCCGCGGCTACTCGTTCAACCGCGCACTGATTGGTGCGGGCAAAAACGGTACCGATAAAAACTGTGCCGACAAGGCGGAAAACCCGTACGCTTCGGTCTCGCTGATTCCCGTTCCTTTGGGTCAGCTGGAGTACGAGCTCGCCTTTCTGCAGCACAAGGTGGCTGGGCGCGACCCCGAGTGGGAGCATCGGTTGAGCGAGCGCCTGACGGCGCGCGGCGAGCTGGCGGCGTGTGCGCATCCGCTGTTTGAGGTGGTTCCGGGGGCTATTGAGCCTTGGGAAAAGACGAAAGATTTCTAGACAGAGGGACTTCTAGGCAGAAGGATTTCTAAGAACGTGAGCATAGTGATGCCCCGGCGGTAACCCTTGCGGGTGCCTGCCGGGGCATTGCTGCATGTACGGCTCAAGCTGTATGGGAACAAACATCTCAGCGCATTACAGAGCGCTGGAAACAGCTTGGCACGGGGTCATTACCCCAGGACCTTTACCCAAGGACCTTCACCTCAGGACCTTTACTTGGTGGTCAGCGCGGGCTTGATCTCCTTCACGATTGCATCAAGCATCTTCAGGTTGAAGTCCACACCCAACTGCAGTCGACCCGCCGCAATGAGATCGGCCATGTCGGCAAGTTCAGCCATGTAGAGCGGGTTTTCGTAGCGCATGTCTGGGTTGCAGCACTGGCTCTTCATCGTCGGGTGACGGGTCAGTCGTCCTCGTCTTCGAGGTCCTCTAGCACTTCGAACGGCGACTCGACGTCGCCGCGCCAGGCCTCCAGGCCTTCGCGCACCGCGAGCACCGCCACGACCAGCGCCGCGACCGAGTCAGCCCACCACCAGCCGAACAGGCTGTCGAGGACGAGGCCGATGAACACCGCACCGGAGAGGTAGATGCACAGGATGAGCTGCTTGGCGTCGGCCATCACGCTCTTGGAGCCCAGCTCCCGCCCGGTGCGGACCTCAATCCACGCCAGCAGAGGCATGACGACCAGGCTCAGCGCGGTGATACCGAGACCCAGCGGGCTGCGGTCGGGGCCCTCCTGGCCGACCAGGGCCAGCACCGCGTCGATTGAGACGTAGGCCGCCAGCGCGAAGAACGCGATGCCGATGGCCTTGACGGTGACCGTTTCCCACCGCTCAGGGTCCTTGCGGGTGAACTGCCAGGTGACGGCCGCGGCCGAGAGTACCTCAACAACCGAGTCGAGCCCGAAGCCAATGAGAGCCGCGGACGAGGCGAGGACGCCTGCCCAGACTGCGACGATTGCCTCGATTACGTTGTACGTGATCGTGAAGCCAACGATGAAGCGGACGCGCCGGTGCAGCATCGCGCGGCGCGCGGTGGTCAGGGTCTCGCTCATGCTCCCGCCGCCGTTCCACAGCAGCCCGACACCGAGCATTCCGAGTCGATGCACGGCGCGGCCTCGTCCACCGCGAGCGTGACGTCAATCAGGGACGTCAGTGCCGCGGCGAGGTGCGGGTCGGCGATCTCGTAGCGCGTCTGGCGGCCCTCGGGCTCGGCGACGACGATTCCGCAATCGCGCAGGCAGGTCAGGTGGTTGGACACGTTCGAGCGGGTCAGTTCCAGCTCGCGCGAGAGCACGGCTGGATAGCTCGGGCCGCTGAGGAGGGTCATCAGAATCCGGGAACGTGTCGGGTCGGCCATGGCGCGGCCGAGCCGGTTCATAACGTCGAGGTGTGAAGCAATAGTCAGCATACGATGACTATACAGTGATAACTGACCAATTGTCCACTTGCGCGGACTGCCGCACGTGCTCCGCGCCCTTGCCCTCGGGAGGCGGCAGAGTTCGCGCTCATCAGCGACCACCGCCCATCACGGAAGCGACGGCGGCACGCTGGCGCGAAACTCTGCTAGCGCAGAAGGTTCTGCGGAATCTTCACCTCAGGGGCTTTACTTAGTGGTCAGCGCGGGCTTGATCTCCTTCACGATTGCGTCGAGCATCTTCAGATTGAAGTCCACACCCAGCTGGTTCGGGATCGTCAGCAGCACGGTGTCTGCCGCCTGAACCGCCTCATCACGAGCGAGCTCTTCGGCGATATCCGCCGGATCACCAATGTAGCTGCGACCAAAACGGGAGAAGCTGTTGTCAATAATGCCGGTGTAATCCTGCGAGTCCTCCGAAGCGCGGCGACCGAAGTAGCGCGCCGAGGTTTCGTCGATAACGGGCAACACCGAGCGGGACACCGAAACACGCGGAACACCCGAATTACCCGCCTTCACCCACTCGGAGCGGAAGAGGCGAATCTGCTGCGCCTGCTGCTGATCGAAGGGAATACCCTTATCTTCCAGCATCAGGGTTGAGGACATGAGGTTCAGACCCTTCTGCGCGGTCCACACGGCGGTGCTATCGGTGCCCGCGCCCCACCAGATGCGGTCGCGCAGACCCGGCGACTGCGGCTGAATCGGGGCGTACTTGCCCGCCACGCGAGCGCTGGGCGCCATGCCCTCACCCTCAATTGCCTTGAGGAAAATATCGAGGTGGCGGCGCGCCATATCGCTCTCGTTTTCGCCTTCTGCCGGGTAGTAGCCGAAGCTCTCAAAGCCGCGGATAACGGATTCGGGCGAGCCGCGGGAGACACCGAGCTGCAGTCGGCCCGCCGCAATGAGGTCTGCCATGGCGGCAAGTTCAGCCATGTAGAGCGGGTTTT
>NZ_KV802651.1:0-59709 GCF_001810775.1 Rothia sp. HMSC062H08 | reverse complement strand
CATGTAGAGCGGGTTTTCGTAGCGCATGTCAATCACGCCGGTACCCAGCTCGATGCGTTCGGTCTTGGCGGCGATTGCGGAGAGCAGCGGGTAGGGGGTTGCCTGCTGCTGGTCAAAGTGGTGCACGCGGAAGAACGCGCCGTCCAGTCCGATGTCTTCGGCACCTACCGCGAGGTCGATTGCCTGGTGTAGAGATTCTGCAGCGGAGGGTGCGCGGGATCCGGGAACCTCAGCCCAGTGGCCGAAGGAGAGGAAGCCGAGCTTCTTCTCGTCGCCACGCATGGGTTCGAGGTGGCTGATGCGGATGGATTCGTCGAACTGCGGGGTGCCGGGGTTAGTGGGGTTGGCGGGGGTGCTCATTGTTTTTCCTTAGCGAGTTGCGCCCGGGTTCGTGTAGTGCCGGGCTGGTGGTTTAAATCTAAACCCAAATACTTTACATGTCAAGTAATTTTGTTTTGGAGTGTCACAAAAGCCCCTACCCGGCTAAAAGTAGACACGAAAAGCCCGGCGGCACGAGCACATCGCACCACCGGGCCCTTCTATTCAACAGCTAAAACTGCAACTATAACCGGCAGAAACAAACTGCCCTAGGAACGCTTCACCAGCGGAACCCACAGCTCCATACGGTAATCAGCCGCCTGCATATCGCCGCGACCGTACACCTCAAGGCCACCCACCGGGCGGTACTGCGGATTCTTCGCGAAGAACGCCTCCTCAAAGCTCGCAAAGCCAGCCGGAATGGACTCCGAAATCGGGCCGGTCACCTCAACCACCGCGTAGGTGCTCGCTGGCAACTCCAGCACGCCCAGACCAAGCTTCGCCGCACTCGCCGGCTCCGACACCAGGAAGCCCGCCGTGTAGCGGACCTGGCCCTTCGGGTTCGGCTGAGTACACACACCCAGGTACTGGGTCACCTTCAGAACATCCAGCATCGCCGGGGACGCCTTCTGATTCAGCTCATCCCACAGCGAGGAGAAATCGCCATCCAGGGGGAACACCTGCGAAACGCCGGCAACGACCATCGCCGGGTGCTCCTCAATGCGAGGTTCAGAAATCTGAACCGCGCCGCCCTTAGCGGCTGCCATTAGGCGTTCGCCTCAGCTGCTTCGCGGTCCACCGAGCACTCGGGCACGCAATGACGCTTCGCGTCATCAGCTGCGCACTCGGGGCAGAGCAGAACCAGCTCACGGCAGTTCTCGTTAGAGCAGTTCTCGAACTTGTTCGAGGGGGCGCCGCACTGTTCGCACTTGCCGATGGTGACGGTGTCCGGGGTGAACTCCATGTGCATGCGCTTGTCAAAGACGTAGAGCGAGCCTTCCCAGAGTTCCTTATCGCCGTACTTCTCGCCGTAGCGCACGATGCCGCCGTCGATCTGGTAGATCTCCTTGAAGCCGCGGTTCTTCATGAGCGCGGAGAGAATCTCGCAGCGAATACCACCGGTGCAGTAGGTGACGACCGGCTTGTCCTTAATGTGATCGTACTTGCCGGACTCAATCTCGCGAATGAAGTCGTGGGTGGTGCGCACGTCGGGAACGATAGCGTTCTTGAACTTGCCAATCTTCGCCTCGAATGCGTTACGGCCGTCGAAGAAGACCACTTCGTCGCCGCGCTCTTCAACAAGCTTGTTAACCTCTTCAGGCTTCAGGTGCACGCCGCCGCCAACGACGCCGTTCTCGTCCACCTGTAGCTCGTCGGGAGCACCGAAAGCCACAATCTCGTCGCGTGCCTTCACGGACAGACGGGGGAAGTCCTCCGCGCCACCCTCGGACCACTTGAACTCCATGTTCTTGAAGCCGGGGTACTTGCGGGTTTCCTTGGTGTACGCCTTGACCGCGTTGATTTCGCCGCCGAGGGTGCCGTTAATGCCGTGCTTGGAAATGAGGATGCGCCCGCGCAGGCCGAGCTTCTCGCAGAGGGCACGCTGCCAGAGCATGACCGCCTGCGGATCGGCGATGGGGGCGAACTGGTAATACAGAATAATCTTATTTTGAGCCACGAAACTATTTTATCGTCATATACGCCTAAAGCATGCAGATTTTTTGATATGTGCGCGCTGACTACGGGGTCGGCAGCACAAAAGCGGTGCCGAGGCGGGGTTCAGACAGGCACGGGGCACAGATTCAGGACGGCACATGACCGGCGGCAGGTCGGGGTGTAGCCCGCCGCTCTACAATGGAACCCATGCCGCACAGCACCCCTTCGCAGAACGCCAACCAGCAGCCCACGCACCAGTCTGTACACCAGCCCGAGCAGGGGCAGTCTGCGGCGCGCCCAAAAACGCTACGCTACCGCGAGCTGCCCGCGAGCGCACAGCAGGTGCTGGCGTCCCTGTTGCCGGAGGCAGAACGCACCGGAACCCTGCCCGAGCAGGTGACCCATATTCACACCGTTGCTGCCAGGGAGGCGAGTTACGCGCCGTGGCCGCAGTGGTTGCATCCGCGCGTGGTGGAGGCCTTCGAATCGCTCGGTATTGCCGACCCCTACGCCCACCAGGTGCAGGCGGCAGACGCCGCCCATGCGGGTCTTGATGCGGCGCTGGCGGCGAGTACGGCGCGCTACGGCTGGCAGGCGGGGCGGATTGAGGCTGAGCGGGTTGAAGCACCGACTCCCGCGCACGTCGAAGGTGCGAAGAGTGCAGGCAGCGGCGGGCACGTGATCGTGGCGACGGGTACCGCCTCGGGCAAGACTCTGAGCTACCTAATGCCCACCCTGGACGCTATTTATCGTGCATCCTGTGGCGAGCCGGTGAGCTCAACTTCCGCGTATTCCGGGGCAAAAAACCTTAATAATAGAGCGAACGTTCTCTACATTTCACCGGCGAAGGCGCTCTCCGCTGACCAGCTTACCGCCCTCACCTCCTACAACCTGCCAGGGCTCCACGCGGCAAGCTACGACGGCGACACCCCCACCGGCGAACGCCGCTGGATCCGAGAACACGCCAACTTCATCCTCACCACCCCGGACATGCTCAACTACTCAATCCTGAGCAACCACCGGCAGTGGGCATCCTTCCTGCGCGGGCTGCGCTACGTGGTGCTCGACGAGGCACACAGCTACCGCGGCGTCTTCGGCGCGCACATCGCCAACCTGCTGCGCCGCCTGCGCCGCGTCTGCGCACTCTACCGCACCGTGCCCGTGTTCTACGGCGCTTCCGCAACCAGCTCCAACCCGGTCGAGTCTTTCTCCAAGCTCATCGGCGTGCCGCAGCAGGCGGTCACCGCCATTACCGAGTCCACCTCCGCACGCGGTGAAACCACCGTCGCACTCTGGGAGCCCGAATTCATGCCGCCCAAGGCGCACGATCAGCTCGCCAAGGGCACCCGCAGCACCCAGCAGCAGGCGGTCCAGTCGAAGGCTGAGCAGGAGGCGCCGCGCCGCGTCTCCCCCGTGGAGCAGGGCGCGCAAATGCTCACCGACCTGGTGCTTTCCCGCACCCGCTCCCTGGTTTTCGCCGGTTCGCGCCGCAGCGTAGAAATCCTCTCGCAGAAGACCCAACGCTACCTCGACGAGGTGGAGGCGGGCCTCGCCCACCGCGTCGCCGCATACCGCGCCGGGTACACCCCCGAAGAGCGCCGCGAACTCGAACGCAAACTCCGCAACGGCGAACTGCTCGGCCTGGCGAGCACCTCCGCACTGGAGCTGGGCATTGACATCTCCGGACTGGACGCCGTACTCGTGGCGGGCTGGCCGGGTACCCGCGCCTCCTTCATGCAGCGCGTGGGCCGGGCGGGTCGAAGCGGTCAGGACGCGCTCGCAGTGCTCATTGCCGACGACAACCCACTCGACACCTACCTGGTGCACCACCCGGAGGCGATTTTCGGGCAGGAGGTTGAGGCAACCGTATTCGACCCGACGAACCCGTATGTGCTCTCACCGCAGCTGTGCGCCGCAGCGCAGGAGGCACCCATCCGCGCTGAAGAACTGAGTCTCTTCGGGCCGCACACCGCCGCGCTACTGGACCGGCTGGTGCAGCAGGGGTACCTGCGTCGCCGCCCGGACGGCTGGTACTGGACACACGCCGAATCCGCCGCCGACCTGGTCGACATTCGCGGCACCGGAGGCGGCCCCTACCAGCTCATCGACGCCGAAGACGGCACCCTCGTCGGCACGATGGACGCCGCGCACGCCATGAGTCAGGGGCACCCCGGCGCGATCTACATTCACCAGAGCGTGCAGTACGTGGTCGAGTCCCTCAGCGAGGGCGAGCGCGTGATTCTGCTCAGCCACGTCTACCCGGACTACTACACGCGCGCCGTTGAGAGCACGGAGGTGCGTATTCTCGCAGAGCGTGCGAGGGTCAGCTACGGTGCGCACAACATGGTTGGGGAGGCGGTTCCCGGCGAGCCTGTTCCCGCAATCTCCACCCCCGAAACCGACGCACAGCAGCTCGCCCCGCTCACCATGCACCGCGGGCAGGTTCAGGTCACCGACCAGGTCACCGGCTACCGGCGCTTCTCCGTCTACGGCGGCGAATACCTGGGCGAAGAGGCGCAACCCATGCCGCCGGAAGTGCTCATGACCGAGGCGGTCTGGTTCACCTTCGAGCCCAGCTACCTGTTCGGCGCGGGCGTGACCGAAGAGGACGGCCCCGGCACCCTGCACGCCGCCGAACACGCCGCCATCGGGCTGCTACCGCTCATCGCCACCAGCGACCGCTGGGACTTGGGCGGACTCTCCACGCTGCTTCACGTGGACACCGGCAGGCCCACCATTTTCGTCTACGACGCCGCACCCGGCGGCGCCGGCATTAGCGAGCGCGGCTTCAACGCGGTTGCGCAGTGGCTGAGCGCCACCCTCGAAGCGATTGAAAGCTGCGGATGCGAAAACGGTTGCCCCTCCTGCGTGCACTCGCCCAAGTGCGGCAACCGTAACGAGCCGCTCAGCAAGCACGGCGCGCGGGCGCTACTGCAGGCGATGCTGCAGAGTATGGCGGAGGCGTAGGTTATTACAGGGGCGTAGATTACTGCAGGAGGCACGGGGCGTACAGGAGGCGCGGGGCGTGCTGGGGGGGGGGTAGAGCATACCGGAATGACAACTCCCGATGAACGTAAATAGCCTAGTCGGTTAGGTTTTCTGGCTCAGGCGGGTTTTCTGGCTCAACTGGATTCTCTGATTCTGCGGAGCTTTCTGGTGCGGGAGGCTCGGGCGCTGAGTCCTGCGCAGCTTCCAGCTCTTCCTCCAGCTCGGCTACCTCATCGGGGCTCAGCTCCTCCACGTTGCCCGCCGCGTGCTCTTCTTCGGGGCGCCCTTCTTCGAGATGCTCAGCCCCTGCGCGGGCACGCACCCTCGCCGGGCCCAGCGCACCCATGGGCCCCGCGACCGGGACGGCGACCGTCACCTCCACCGTTTCGGGGCGATCCGGAAAAGTGCAGGATTCCAGGTGCGCGCCGTGGCGTTCGGCAAGATCCGCCGCGACCGCGCACGGGTCCCCCTCGGTGAGCCCGCGGTAGGCGTCTGCCGCCGCGAGCGCACTCAAATCGGCGGCCGCGGAAGCCCTGCGGTTTGCGGACACCACCCCAATGAGCCCGGCAATCACCACGGTCACCACCAGTAGCGCGGCAATAATGGTGAGGGCAAGGACGGTGCCGCTACCCGCTTCGGGGTATTGATTCTCGGAGGCTGTTTTCGGGGTGGGACCCATAGCGGCTCTACTCACCTTCATGACCCGCACCGTTTTCAGCATCGTTTTCAGCGCCGGCTTCAACGCGGGCGTGGGCGTCCGCCCGCAGCACCCAGCCGGTTGCCGAACCAATCACACCGGGGGCGGGGCGGCTCACCCGCACGTGCACCTGCCGGGTGCGCCCCGCCTCCGTCGCGGCTACATCATCAGGAGAAACAGAAATCTGCACGCTCTGCGCAGGGTCGATGCGGCTGACGGCGGAGCGAATCTGCGCCTCGGAGTCTCCGCGGGCGGCGGCTCGTGCAGCCGTTCGCGCGGACTCCTCCACCTTCAGCTGCGCAACCCCCGTGGAGGCGGCACCCAGGCAGAGGGCGAGCACCACCGTCACGGCGGGTAGGGCGACCGCAAATTCGGCGGTGATCACACCCTCTTCTGCCGGGCTCTTGTGCGGGGTCGAGAGTGTCGGGTCCACACTGGTTTTCCCTGCGGAGCAAGTGCGCCGCAAAGCACCCAAATTCACATGAGCGTTCATTCTTTATTCCTCCCTTCTGGCTTGATTTTCCAAAGAACCTAGCATCTAGGGACAAAACCCTACGGCGGGTTTTCCAATACCTCTAGACTAAGGCCTCTAGAGCAGTCCCGTATTGCCCGCAATGGACAGGGCGTTACGCACAATATCCAGGAGCATGGAACGCACCTCATCTGACTTGAGAATCAGCACCAGCAGGCCCGCGAAACCGACCGCCGCGAGCATCACAATGCCGTACTCCGCGGTGGAGGCGCCTTCCTCCGGGTCCCCCGCCGGGGCGTACTCTTCGAGTACCTTATCGTCGCTCTCAGCTGGTACATATTCGGTGCAGCCGGGCGCGTGCTCACCCAGGCTGCGGCAGGTGGCGCCGCATTCGTCCAGGGTGCAGCCCTCGGCGAGCGCACGGGCAATGGTCAGCGCCTGCTCGGGGCTCAGGCTGTTCGTGTTCATATCAATCTCCATTTCGTTAGGGTCAATCCTGGGGCCGGCATGCTTCTGTTCAGCGCCGGCGGAAAGTTCAGCATCATTGAAAAACTCGGCATCGCTGAAGAGCCCAGTATCGGCGAAAAGCTCGGGGCATTCTTCGCGCAACTGCTTCATGGTGGTTGCGATGGCAACGGACAGCGGCACGGGGCCCAGAATGGTCTGCGCCTCTGCGCCGGGTGCGGCGGGCTGAATTTCGCTCGGAATGCCACCCGGAGCACCGGCCGGGGCGTTGACCGGAGTGCCGACCGGAACATCGGCAGTGTGCAGGTCGTGGCGGATTGCTTCGCAGAGGGTGTTCGTCATTGGTTTTCCTTTCGTTGTGCCCCGTTCATTCGGGGCGGGGTGGGTGCTCATCCGCGTTCGCTGCAGATGGGCGAGGGTCTAAACTTTTCGGCATTTCAGCTGGTCAACAGCGCTTATGCGCATGGTTCTTTAGCCGGTCAGCGTGGGTAGTAGCGAAATGATGATGGGCACAATACCCAAGCAGATAAAGGCGGGCAGCGAGCACAGCCCGAGGGGTACCACGAGCGCTACGGAGAGCTTTCCGGCGGCGCGTTCTGCCGCGCGGCGCTCGCTGAGGCGGTGCGCATCGGCAAGGGAGAGCAGCAGCGCAGTGCTGGGTGCGCCACCCGTGTAGGCGGGAGCGAGCGCGTCCCGCAGCTCACCGAAGGTTCCCGCAGCGGAGCCCGACCAGGCGCTCCCCCAGCTACTGCCCATCTGTAGGCGCTGGCAGACCGTATGCAACGCTCGGCTGTTGAGCGCCTCAGAGAGGGTACCCAAGGCGGCGAGCGGTGCAAGCCCGGCTCTCAACTGCGCGGCGAGTAGTTCCAGCACGAGGGCGGTATCAACAGTCGGTGCATTCAAGGCCTGCTCGCCTCCTGTATGCCCAGCTCGTGTGCTCTCCACCTCCGCCCGATGCACGAGCGCGGCGGTCCAGCGGCGCCCGGCGAAGGCGAGCCCCAGCCCGAGCATGCCGGTGAGCGCTCCGAGAATGGACCCGGTCAGCACGCCCACGGGGTCGCTTCCCATGAGCACCCCCAAGCCGAGGCCGAGCAGCGGCAGCCAGGAGAGAATCCTGCCAGTGGCACGCGGCGCGGCAAGGGCGCTCTGCCGCCCCAGGAGCGCGTCGATGCGTTCTTCGGCGTGTTCTGCGGCGCGTTCCAGGCTCGTGGCGAGCGGCGCACCGGCGCTCTCGCTCATACGCAGGCTCAGCTGCAGGTCGTACAGGCGGTCGCGGCTGTGCGGGCGCATCCGGCTGCTGTTTTCGAGTAGCTGGGCGCAGGCGAGGTGTGCGGGTGCGCCCCAGGAGGCAAGTGCGGCAAGCGCCTGCGTGAAACGACGGATATCTTCGGCGCACCGCTTGTGCCCGTAGTCTTCGGAGAGGGGCGAGAAGCCTCGTGCCCGTCGAGCTTGGGCGCTTTTCCCAGCGCTTTTCCGGGCTGTTATTTTCTTCGCGTGCATTTTCCCCGCATCCGGCACCGGTTCGTTTTGCCCGAACTGTGCAAACTGCCCGGTGCCAGGGTCGGCGTGCACCGCCTCCTGCAGGGGAATGCCGGCGCGCAGGTTCAGGGCGAGGGTGCGTAGCATGAGCGGCCACATGCGCATTTCCTCGGCGCTGGCTGCTCCGGCGAGGTGCTCAGCCCAGCGTTCGCGAAGGCTTCCTCGACTCGTTTCTTCCCTTTTCATGGTTCCTCCTTTCACGTTTTCCGTTTCCCCTTTACGGGGGCTAGTACCCAACTTCGGAGCCCACAGAAATACGCCTGACCTGCAGATACTCTTCGCTCCCCTCAACTGCGGGGTGCAGGCTGTAGATGCCTTCGATGCGGCGGCGTCCGTCCCGGTGTTCCAGATGGATAATGCGTTCAAAAGCTGTCGCCGTATGTAGAGCGACCGTTCTACTATCCAGTCCGGCGAGCGCACCCAGGGCGCACAAACGCAGGGGCACCGCCTGCGCGCTATTGGCGTGCAGGGTCGTTCCGGCGCCACGGTGACCGGTATTCATGGCGGTCAGCAGGTGCACCACCTCCGCACCGCGGCACTCGCCGACCACGAGCCGATCCGGGCCCATACGCAGCGCCTGCACAATCAGCTCACCCAACCCGATTTCACCGGCGCCTTCGGAGTTGGCGGCACGGGTTTTGAGGGCAATAACCTGTTCATGCTGCGGCGCGAGTTCCGGGGTGTCTTCGAGCAGAATGAGGCGCTCCTGCGGCGTGCACAGCCCCAGCAGGGCATTGAGCAGGGTGGTTTTGCCAGTGCCGGTGCCCCCGCTAATGAGGAATCCGCGGCGTTCGGCAATCATGCGGTGCAGGTAGGCGGCGGTCGCCTCATCGCACAGCCCCGCGGCCTGCAGCTGCGCCAGGGTGGGGCGCTCGCGGGCGGGTAGGCGCACGGAGAGCCGGGTGCGTTCGCTCAGCGGCGGGATAATCGCGTGGATGCGCTTGCCGTGCTCGTCGCTGATGTCAGCCGCCGGATGCGCGGCATCCAGCTGCCCGCCGTGCCTGCGGATGAGCCGCTCGGCGAGGTCACGCACGCGCCGCTCATTGCCGAGGCTCAGCGCCACGGGGCGGGTGGTTCCGTTGATACCCACCCAGATATCGCAGGGCGAGTTCACGTAGATATCGGTGATGGTTCCGGCGCGTTGCCTCTCGTCAAGGAGCAGTTCGAGGGCGCCGAGGCCGTAGAGTTCCGCGGCGAGGTAGCGCAGCGCGGTCTGCTGGTTGACGGGCACGTATTCCACGCTGGGGTAGCTCCAGGAGGCGGGCGCGGGCGGTGCAGTTTTGACACGGAATTTTCGGGGCTTCGTCACATTAGTTCCGTCTGCGCCCGTTCCTTCTGCGCTCGCGTTCCCCCAGGCGTTCCTCCGAGTGTTCCCCAGGTGTCCGCCGTCGATGGAGCAGATTGCCTCGTCCACGGCGTTTTCGAGAATCTCGCGGAGGGGCTGGGATTCTTGGAGTAGCCCACCGCCCGCGGCACTCGCAGCGTTTGCACTGCCCGCGGCAACCACGCCCTCTGCGGGCGGCCGCTCCCCTGCCTTCTCGACCGTCTTTTCGACCCCGGCACTAAATCCGCCGCTAAGCTCACCACCGAATCCGCCACTAAAACCACCCAGGGCGATAGTGCTCATCTGCGGCGAGCGCAGAATCAGTTCGCGGGCGTGCAGGGCAACGGCGCGGGCGCGATAGTCTTCGGGAATGAGCAGAGCGGGCAACGAGTGCGCGCGGGTGTCCGGCGCATACGCGGTTGGGCTCTGCGCGGTTGGGCTCTGCGCAGTGCGGGTCGGGTAGCCGTTAGGGTTTGCGGTGTGGCTGACTGCGTGCTCGGCGGGATTGTTGGAGGGGTTCATGGCTCTAGGAGAGCATTGCGCCCGCCCCGAATTTTTATGAGAATGAGCGTTCTGTGGATAACTCCTCGCGCACCCCGAAATATCCACGATGCACGCACCTCAAACGAACAAAACGCACGCATCCGGCGCTTTTATGACAAACCACTCGTACATTCTGGTGATAACCACGCACCACCCGTTCTACCGACACATCCTCGATAATGGAAGAATGTACGTTCTGCTCAGTCCTGCCACCGGCGCGGGTATTACCGCCCAGACCGGCACCCCCGCGCACCCGGTCACCTCGGCTATTGCCGCGGGTGCGTCCTCGCGCGGTGCTCAGCCGGTGACCTCGTGGGGTGCTTTTCATTTTTCGGCGCCAACCGCTGAGCAGTTGCAGGACCCGACCTTTATTCCGCGGATTACGCGCGCGGATCGGGTGAGTGCGGCGAATCTTCCGGCGTATGTGCGAGAGGTAGAGCGGCAGGCGGCAGATTCGGCGCAGGCGCGTTTCCCCCGCTGGATTTGGGCTGATACCCGCCACGTTGACCCGTTGCTTCTGCGCCGCGGGGTGCGGGTGCATCTGTGCCATGATTTGCGTCTGGTGCAGCGAATTTTGGTGACTGCCGCTACGCATCCGAGCGGTTTTGTGGAGTACAGCCCGGTGTTGGATCTTTCTGATGTGCGTGAGGCGGTGGAGCCTCAGGGGTATCTGCCGGTGGCGCGGCAGATTCAGGGTCAGGAGGAGCTGTTCGGCGCCGATTTTTTGAGTGCGCCCGCTACCAACGCCACCCAGTCCCCCGCAGATTCCTCCCCCGATTTCCTTGAGGCGGCGCCCCATGAGCCTTTCACCCCGCAGTTGGCGGCGGGCCCGGTGACCCTGCTTCCGGAGCATCCGGTGGTGCGTGTGCTGATGCGTGAATGGTTGGCGCAGGCGCGCGCTATCGGTGCGTCGAGGCACCCGGAACGGCTGCGTCTTTTGGCGGCGGCTGAGTCTGCCGGTGCGTTGGTTGCGGCTGAGATTGGCTATTACGGCATCCCGTTTAATGTGCAGGCGCATCATGAGCATCTGTGCGAGTTGTTGGGTCCGCGCCCGGTGCCTAGGGAGCGTCCGCAGAAGATGCAGGAGTTGGCGGATCAGATTCAGCGCATGCTGTTTATGCCGTCGTTGAATCCGGATTCGCCGCAGGATCTTTTGCGTGCTCTGCAGTCTGCGGGGGTTTCGGTGAAGTCTACGCGTTCGTGGGAGTTGAAGAGTTGGGCGGATGCGATTCCGGCTCAGCGGCAGAAGCGTTGGGCGCTGATTGACCCGATTCTGCGCTATAAGAAGCTGTACCGCATTTGGACTGCTAACGGCTGGACGTGGGCTGATACCTGGGTTTCTGAGGGCGCGTTCCGCCCGCATCTTGAGGTGGGTGGCGCCGCGACCGGGCGCTGGGGCGCTTCTGGCGGTGGTGCGTTGCAGCTGCCTGCGGAGATTCGTCAGGCGGTGCAGGCGCCGGAGGGTCAGGTGCTGACGGTGACGGATGGCTCGCAGATTGAGCCGCGTATTCTGGCGGCGTTGAGCCGTGATGAGGTGCTCGCTTCGGCGGGTCGTGGCGCTGACCTGTATGCGGGTATTGCCGAGTTGGCGCGCCTGAAGGGTGTGGGTTTGACGGAGCGTTCCCACGCGAAGGTGGGCATGCTGGCGATTATGTATGGCGGCCGCAGCGGTGAGATTGGTGCCCTGTTGCCGCATGTGGCGGCGCTTTTTCCGCAGGCGATGGAGTTTACGGAGCGTGCGGCTCGTATTGGTGAGTCGGGCGGTCAGGTGACGACTTTTTTGGGTCGTACGTCCCCGCCGGTGGATGAGCGTTTCCGTGAGATTGTGGCTGATCGGTCTTCGCCGGCGGCTGAGTCGCGTGCGGTGTCGACTGCACGTGCGCACGGGCGTATGACCCGCAATTTTATTGTGCAGGGTACAGCGGCGGAGTGGGCTCTGTGTTGGATGGGCGCGGTGCGTTCTCGCCTGTTGTCGGAGCGGATTTTTGGTATGCCGATGCGCACCCGCATTGTGTATTTTTTGCACGATGAGCTTCTGCTGTGCGGTCCCGAGCTGGAGGCCGATCGCGTGGAACGTATTGTGCGTGAGGGCGCTGCGGAGGCGGCACGTCTGCTCTTCGGTCGGGTGCCGGTTGATTTTCCGGTGTCGGTGGCGCGGGTGCGCAACTACGCGGACGGCAAATAATCGGCGGTAAATAATCAGCCGCACATAAGCGGCACCGTACAAGGGTGAAAATAGGGGCGGCAGGTAGCTTCATTCAAGCTATCTGCCGCCCCTATTTGCGCACTATTCTGCACCCTGTATCCGCTGGTCAGGTATTTATTCCAGCCGGTTTTACTCCTCGTAGTTACTCCTCGTAGCCGGGTGCCGGGCGCATCTTTTTTGTATCCCAGGGCACGGTCCAGCCGAGCGAGTCGAAGATCCGGTCCAGCAGAATTGCGGTGAATCCCCAGACGGTGAATTCTTCACCGCCGAGCATGCGCACCTCGAAGGCGGGGGTGCGGTGTGAGGTGCGGCCGCGTTTGACGTAGGCGGTGTGCCGGTTGGCGGGGTTGAGCAGGTCGCGCACGGGCACGCGGGCGATGAGCGCGGACTCGTTGTGGTCGACGACCTCGACGGGTACGGGGCTGTTCCACCAGCCGATGACGGGGGTGACCATGAAGTTGCTGATGGGTAGCGGCAGGGTGTGCAGCTGGCCTAGGATCTGCACGCCGGCGGGGTCGAGCCCGGTTTCTTCGACCGCCTCGCGCAGGGCGGCGATGTGGGCGACGGGTTCGCCGGTGGTTTCGGCGAGCGCGTAGTCTTCGGGGTCGATTTTGCCGCCGGGGAAGGCGGGCTGACCGGCGTGTGAACGCAGGGTTGCGGCACGTACGAGGAGCAGTACATCCAGGTCGGCGCTGACGTTTTCGGGGCAGCCGTCAAATTTGCCGGTGGAGGGCGAGTTGTCAAGCACACCAAAGAGGATCAGCACGGCGGCTTCTTTGCTGAGGGGGCTGGCGGGTGCGCTGCGCAGTAGGGCTTGGACGTCAAATTCCACGCCGCCCTCTGCGAGAGCCGCCAGTGCCTGCTGGGCGGGGTGCTGTGCATCCTGCCCAGCCTGTTCGGGTTGTACCGACTGCTCGGGTGCGCTCATCTGTGTACCTCTCTTCTGCGCGGCTGCGTTCCGGTTCGGCTTAGTCGCCGTTAGGCGCTGAGCGGGTAGCCTTCTGCCATGAGTTCGCGGCGGGTTGCGCCCTGCAGGAATCGCAGGTGCAGATCTTCTCGACCGGGTGCCATTTCGTATTTCATGAGTTTACGTGCTGCTTGTTCGTTCGTTTCCCCGGCGCCATAGGACGGGCAGAGGTCGGCGACGGGGCATACGCCGCAGGCGGGCTTTTTGGCGTGGCAGATGCGGCGGCCGTGGTAGACCATGCGGTGTGAGAAGAGCGTCCAGTCTTTGCGTTCGATGAGTTCGGCGACGTCTTTTTCGACTATCTCGGGGGCGTCTGCGGTGGTAAATCCCATGCGGCGGGCGAGGCGGCCGAAGTGGGTGTCTACGGTCAGTCCGGGCACGTCAAAAGCGTTTCCGAGGACCACGTTCGCGGTTTTGCGGCCGACTCCGGCGAGTTCTACGAGCTCTTCAAGGGTTGAGGGAACCTGCCCGTTGTGGCGTTCGACGAGCTGCTGGGAGAGGGTGACGATGGAGCGTGCCTTGGCGCGGTAGAAGCCGAGGGACTGAATGTAGGGTTCGACCTCTTCGGTGCGTGCGGAGGCGAGCGCGGCGGCGTCCGGGTAGCGTGCGAAGAGTGCACCGGTGACGGAGTTGACGCGCACGTCGGTGGTTTGTGCCGAGAGCACGGTGGCGATGAGTAGCTCGAAGGGGTTGTCAAAGTCGAGTTCTGCGACGGCGTAGGGGTAGGTTTCGCCGAGGATGCGGTTAATTTTGCGGGCGCGGCGCACGGTGGCGAGGTGGCTTTCGGGTGCGCGGGCGTTGAGGCGGCGTGCGGCGGCTGCGGCTTTGAATTCGGGAACGAATCGGATCTGTAGGAGCGATTCGGCGTTCTCTGCCGCGTTGTTCTCAGCCGCGTTATTTTCTGCCGCGGTGTTCTCTACTTCGGTGCGGGTGGCGTTCTCGGTCATAGCGCGAGGGTACCGGGCTTGGGCGTGTGGGCGGTAGCGAGGTTCACCGTACTTGGCCCGCTCCCCATCATTTTCTGGGCAGTTCGCGCCGGCTAGCGCTCAGCGGGCGCCAGCTGTGCCACACTGGTTTTATGTCAGATACGATTTTTGTGCTTAATGGACCGAATTTGAACCTGCTTGGGCAGCGCCGCCCCGAGGTGTACGGCTACACCACTCTGCACGATATTGAGCGTATGGTGCGTGAGCGCGCGGCGGATCATGGTTTTGATGTTGAGTTTATGCAGTCGAATCATGAGGGCGCGCTGGTGGATGAGATTCAGCGTGCTCGTACTCGTGGCGCGGCGATTATTATCAACCCGGCGGCGTACACCCACACGTCGGTGGCGCTGCATGATGCACTGGAGGCGGCTGAGCTTCCGGTGGTTGAGGTGCATCTGTCGAATGTGCATCGTCGTGAGCAGTTCCGTCATCATTCGTTTGTGTCGCCGCAGGCTACCGCGGTGATTGCCGGTGCGGGTGCGTACGGCTATGTCATGGCGGTTGATTTCCTGGCGCAGCATCTGGCGGAATAACAGCGCGCCGCCTCCTTTCGTTAAATAGTTCAGGCTCCCGTTCCTCGCTAGAGGTTCGGGAGCCTGAATGTTTTTGTTAGCTACTTGCGGCAGGTGCCGGTGGAGACTGCGGCGGTGTTGTCGCCACCTTCAGCCAGTGCCTGCTTGAGGGTGCTTGCGGTGATGGCGTAGCCGGTCTGGCCGGTGGTTGCCTTACCGAAGATCACGCCGACCACGTTGCCGTTTTCGTCGAGGACGGGGCCGCCGGAGTTGCCGTGCTGCACGTCGGCTGCCAGTTGGTAGACCTGGCGCATGGCGTTGGCGCGGCCGGTGTCGGCATCGATGGTTTGGGTGTTGCCGATGCCCTGCACGGTGGCGGGCAGTGCCTTGAACGGGCCGCCCTTGGGGTAGCCCATGAAGGTTACAAGGCTACCTGCGGTGGCGTTGGTGCCGATGGTCAGCGGTTCGAGCGGCAGCTTGGGCACGCTGATGAAGGCGAGGTCCTGTTCGGTATCCATGTAGACGACGGTGCCGGGCCAGGTGCGGCCGCGGGAGTCCTGCACGACCGGGGAGGTCACGCCGGCGACCACGTGGGCGTTGGTGACGACCAGGCCGTTGTCCGCCACGAAGCCGGAGCCGGTGGAGGTGTAGCCGCACTGCTCTGCGGCACCCAGAATCTCAACGACGGAGGCAGCCGCCCGGTCCAGTGCCGCAGATTCTACCGTCTGGGTGGGGGCGCTGGTTTCGGGGGCGATGAGCTGGCTGACTTCCGGAATGGTTCCGAAGGCGAGCACGTCATTGCGTACCGTGTTGATGCGGTCCTTGACGACCTCGGGGGTGGAGGCGACCATCCAGGAGAGGGTCTTGGATTCGCTGAGCGCAGTGTTGAGCTGCGGGATGGGTACGGTGCGCATGGAGATGGTCAGCACTACCATGACCAGGGCGCAGGCGGCGAGGTTCAGCACGCCGCCGAAGAAGCGTTCAATGCCCTTGAGCGGGGTGATGTCAGTGACGCGGCGGATGGTGCGCCCGGCAAGGATACCGAGCCACTGTCCGATGGTCAGGCAGATGATGAGCACACCGACGGCGGTAATGAGGCTCCACTGGGATCCCACGGATGCCACGGCGAGGGGCACGAGCCAGGCTGCGGCGCAGACGCCCAGGCCCAGGCCGAGGAAGGTTCCGAGGGTGGTGAAGAATCCGCTGCGGACTCCGGCGAGGAAGTAGAGCAGCAGAATGATGGGGATAGCAATATCAAGCAGGTTGATGCCGGTCGTCACGACTAATTGCCTCCTTGGTGGGTAGAAGTGGTCACGGTGTGCCCATGTGGTTGGTGCGGGCTGTGCCCGGTGAGTGTGGCGGCGCATTAACACCCAGTGGTGGGTGCGGCGGGCTTGTGTTCCCGGGGTTTTGGGCTCGGGTTTCTGCCTCGTCGCATCGTACCGTGTGTGGAGGCGGTGCGCCTCCTGGTCATGAGGGTGTCTGCGTGCTTGGTACCGAAAAAAGTACACACCTGAATGCCTGATATTAGGTGCTGAACCTGTGGGTAAGCTTTGAATTTTCTCGGAAGAAATAACTTTTGCTGTAAAGCTCGCCCTATCGGAATGCACAAACAGCTTTTTTAGGGTACGCTCATATCAGTTGAATATGTCACACTAGCTTGAGCCTTCTCACATTTCAGATGTTGAGACGCATGGCACCGGTTCGGGCTCACTCACTGAACATTTACGAGCTTCGGCTCATCACCTCACATCTAGGAGAACTTTATGGATCTCGAGATCCTCCGTCGTACCCCTCTCTTTGCTAACCTCGACGACGCAGCTTTCGCTCTGCTGACCGATGACATTCAGGAGATTGACCTCTCCCGCAACGCTGTCCTCTTCTACGAGGGTGACCAGGACGACCAGCTCTTCGCTGTACTCTCCGGTAAGGTCAAGCTGGGTCGCACCGCCGCTGACGGCCGCGAGAATATGGTTGCAATCATGGGTCCCGGTGACGTCTTCGGCGAGATGGCTCTCTTCGATCCTTCGCCCCGTTCGACCAACGCTGTGGCTGTCTCTGAGACTCGCCTGGCTGCCATCAAGCACGAGTCCTTCAAGCGTGCACAGCAGCTCGATCCCACTATCTCCGATCAGGTTATTAAGACTCTGGCTCGCCGCCTGCGCCACGCTAACGAGGCACTGGCTGACCTGGTCTTCTCCGACGTTCCCGGCCGCCTCGCTAAGGCGCTGCTGGACCTGGCTGACCGCTTCGGCCGCCCCGCAACCGACGGCGTGCTCGTTGCTCACGAGCTGACTCAGGAAGAGCTGGCACAGCTGGTTGGCGCATCCCGCGAGACCGTGAACAAGGCTCTTGCCGAGTTCGTTTCCCGCGGCTGGATCCGCCTGGAGGCACGCGCAGTTGTCATTCTGGACCTGCCCCGCCTGCGCCAGCGTTCCCGCTAAAGCCTCTTTGAGCTTGGGCATTCTAGGACGCCCTCGCTGAAAGACGCACAGCTTAAATAGATCAGGAGCCGTTTCCCTCTGCATGGGGAAACGGCTCCTAATCTATTTAACGCTTCATCATACGAGCGAGCATTGCGGTAGCTCATTAGAACAGGCCTGTTGGAGCAAACCTGTTAGAGCACACCCATCGCGCCGGTGTATATGGAACCGGTGGTAGCCGGAACCACCTCGGTGAAGGAGAGCATGCACGCACCGTTGTGGGTGACGAGCACGGGCTTCTTCACCTCAATATTGCGGCGCTTAGACAGCCAGGCCACGGAAGTCTGGGCCTTTGCCAGGGATTCGAGCAGGCACATCACGCCGGGGGTGATGAGCTGGTCGAGGGTGCGTCCCACCGTGTTGGGCTGGCCGATGCGGTCGCCCAGTTCACTGGTGTCCTTGGCTTCGAGCAGTTCACGCACGTTCAGCCAGTCACCCCACACGCCCTTACCGAGCAGCAGCTTCGGGTCCTGACCGACGGGCAACGCCGTGGTGAAGTAGGCGATGTCGTAGCGCTTGAGGAAGAAGTCCGGGGACTGCCAACGCGCGACCGGGCGCAACAGGTCGGCGCGCACGCTCAGACCACTGGAGGCCAAGAAGTTAGAGAAGCTCTTGTCCTGCTCGGCAACCGCTTCACGCCACGCCATGAGCTCGGGAGTGCTGGAGCGCTCCACCACGTCCTGATCGTCCTCGCCAGCGAGCAGAATGCCGGTCTCTTCAAAGGATTCACGCACGGCAGCCATGACGCTGCGGCGTGCCTGAGCAATATCGGAGAAGTGGAACTGCTCTTCCCAGTATTCGGCACCGGGGCCGACCCAGGAGGCAGACTCATCATCACCGGGAAGAGCCGTGCCGCCGGGGAATGCGACCACGCCCAGAGGAGAGGTGCCGGGGCGGTAGGTCAGAATCGTTTCGAGGCCGTTGTCGCCGTCGCGCACAAAAATGACGGATGCCGCCTGGCGCATCGTGCAGCCGGTCGCACCTTCGTTACCGCCTTCACGCCAGCTTTCGGCGGCGGTGCGCATGAACTCGGGAATCGTGTAGAGACGCTGGATGCAGGAGGTTCGAGGGTTAGCCACAGACTGGCGGCCGGTAAACATGCGGGGGCGCTCCACGCCCTCAGCCGGGGTGGGGGTGCCGAAGCGGCGTTCCTGCACCGGCAGGGGTAGATTCTTGATGTTTTGGGCGGTGCCGTTGTCCTGTGCGGATTTGGTGTATGCAGTCTTGTCAGGAGCGTCCTGCGCTGCCCGCTGAGCCTGGGCAGCACGAATAGCAGACAGCGGCAGAGCGCCGGTGTACAGCTTAGACATATTCAACAATGATCTCGACCTCTACGGGCGAATCGAGGGGAAGGACGGGAACACCCACGGCGGAGCGGGCGTGCTGGCCTGCCTCACCGAAGATTTCGCCGAGCAGTTCGGAGGCGCCGTTAATGACGGCGGGCTGAGCGGTGAAGTTTACCTCGGATGCCACGAAGCCGACAACCTTCACGACGCGCTGCACGCGGTCCAGGTCGCCGATGACGGACTTGACCGCTGCCAGGGCGTTGAGCAGGCAGATACCCGCGTACTTCTTCGCATCCTCGGGGGTCACGAAGCCTTCAGCGCCGGAGTCGGAAACCTTACCGGTTTCGGGCAGGGCGCCGTCAACGAAGGGCAGCTGACCGGAGGTGTACACGTAGGAGCCGGAAGTAACAGCCGGAACGTAGGCTGCAACGGGGGCGGGTGCTACGGGCAGTTCGTAACCAAGTTCGCGGATACGTGCTTCAATACGGGATTCAGTCATGATTACTCCAGAAGGATGGCGGGTGCTGGCACCCAAACGGTGATAGGGGAAATGCTGTAAATCTAAACGCTACTGATATTCAGGCAGCTGTTAAACGGCTAACCGGCGGTCTGCCTCATCTATTCCCGCAATCCCCTAGTTATAGGAGAGTCGGGATAGCGAGGTGACCGCCGGGTACGCTGCTCTTAGTCAGCCTTCTCGCGCTTAAAGTAGGCGATGGGGTTGCCCTGAGTCGGAGCGACCATGTTCGACGCGGGGGTTGCGCCAGCAGGTGCGGATGCGCCGGGGAGAACGGTTACGAGCTCCCAGCCGTCTTCACCCCAGTTGTCGAGGATTGCCTTGGTCGTGTGGATCATCAGCGGTACAGTTGCGTATTCCCATTTCTTCATACCCTCTAGACTAGCTTTCAGGGTCGAATAAGTAAAAGGGATTTACTATGGTTTCGGTCAATGTCCGGCGCTTTTGGGGGCTTTATTCTCAGGGCTGAGGCACCCGCGTCCCTGTGGGGTGCCGCGACGGGCTTTCTCTCACAGTTTCATGGGATAAACTGAATGAATGGCTTCATCTAAGAAAACCCGTTCGCGTCGCCGTCCGGGAGATTTTTTGCAGTTCCTCGCGTTCAGCGTGATTGCCGGTTTCCTCGCGGCAATTATTGTCGTACCCCCTGCCGTGAGCTTGGGTATGGTCACGAACGCGTCGATGTCATGGTTCCAGGACCTTCCTGACGACATTGCCGATGGCATCTCTTCCCGTCCTTCTACTATTTACGCTGCTGACGGTAAGACCGAAATCGCGACCTTCTTTGAAGAGAACCGTGAACCGGTCAAGCTGGATCAGATTTCTCAGCACATGAAGGACGCTATCGTTTCGGTGGAGGACCGTGATTTCTACAATCACGGTGCTGTCTCCGCTATCGGTATTGGTCGTGCGTTCTTGAACAACATCATTAACTCCAACAGCGGCCGCCGTCAGGGTGCATCCACCCTGACCCAGCAGTACGTTAACAACCTCATTGTTGACTCTGCTGTGGCTCGTGGTGAGGACGCAACCGCAACCCTGAACGGTAACAAGACCTACGCCGCAAAGATTCGCGAGATGAAGCTTGCGATCTCTATGGAGCAGAACAAGTCCAAGGACGAAATCCTTGAAGGCTACCTGAACATCGTGAACCTTGGTGGTTCGAACTACGGTGTTGAGGCTGCTGCACAGTACTACTGGGGTATTTCCGCTAAGGACCTGAACGTGGCACAGTCCGCGCTTCTTGCCGGTCTGGTGCAGGCACCTAACGTGTACGATCCGACCGTGAACCCCGAACTCGCCCGTGAACGCCGCGACATCGTTCTGGGCACTATGCTCCGCGACGGCAAGATTACCGATAAGGAATACAGCGACGCTATCGCCAGCGATATTAAGCTCAACGTCCACACCAAGTCCCAGGGTTGCTCCCTGGCAGGCGATAAGGCGTTCTTCTGCCGCTACGTGGTCAACTACCTGCTGCAGGATGAGTCCCTCGGCGCAACCGCTGAGCTGCGTAACACCGCTATCAAGCGTGGCGGCCTGAAGGTGATCACCACCCTGAACCCCGAGGCTCAGACCGCGGCTAAGCAGGCTGTGGACTCCACCCAGCCGGCAGCAACCAACTGGAACGACGTGAACTCCGCCCTGACCAGTGTTGAGCCCGGTACCGGTCGCGTCATCGCGATGGCACAGAACACCGAGCTCGGCACCCCGGCTGACGCAAACGACCATTCCAAGACCGAGTACAACTACAACGTTGATAGCGCCTACGGTGGTACCCGCGGCTTCCAGCCCGGTTCGACGTTCAAGCCGATTATTCTGGCTCAGTGGCTCATCAGCGGCCGCGGCGCTAACGCTACCGTGAACGGTACCCAGCTGTTCTGGCCCACCAGCTTCGGTTGGAACGCCAAGTGCTACGACGGCGGTAAGTACTACTACACCGGTCAGCCGAACGGCTGGTCCTATAAGAACGCAGTCAACGGCGGTCTGACCTACGGTACCGCTGCGTACGGTATTCGCCAGTCGTTGAACTCGTACCTGTACGGCATGCTCTCCCAGATTGACCTGTGCGATGTGCACGACCTGTCCATCAAGATGCACGCCCTGGACGGTACCGGCGAACCGCTACACAGCATCCCCGACCTGGGTACCAACATTGGTGGTACCAAGTACGGTATCTCCCCGCTGACCAGCGCATCCATGTACGCTATCTTCGCTTCCGAGGGTAAGTACTGCACCCCGCGCCCCATCGAGAAGATCACCAAGACCAACGGTGAAACCATGAAGGAATACCAGAACCAGTGCGAGCAGGTCCTGGATCCGGACATCGCGAACGGTGTCAGCTGGGTTCTGAAGGGTGTTATCCAGCCTGGCGGTTCCGCTTCTCAGCGCGGTATTGGTCTGCCGAACGGTTCGGCTGCGAAGACCGGTACGAACGATAACTCCTCCCAGACCTGGCAGGTTGGCTACACTCGTGGCCTGTCCACCGCGTCTTGGGTTGGTTCTAACAACCTCGGCTTCCGCTCCCTGAACGGTGTGGGCATTAACGGTCGAGTCCTCGAGTACGTCGATGGTGCAACCTACGCGGGTGCACAGTGGCAGTCGTTCATGAAGACGATGGCTCCGAAGTACAACACGAAGGACTTCACCACCCCCAGCGATAAGATTCTGTCGTACAGCTAGAATCACAGCTCACCAGCTGAAGCCTGAAAGGCGATTGATAATGTGTGAAAACGCTGTCAACGCCCGCGTCCCCGTGGCGGTCCCCGGCGCACGCGGCTCCTCCCCGCTCCTGAAGAAGGTAGCGGGGGCGGTAGCCGCCACTGCAGCCTTGGGGGCCGCCACGGCGGCGTATGGGCACTTTATTGAGCTGAATAATTTTCAGCTCCGCACCGAGTCCCTGCCGGTGTTGCCCGCCGGGAGCCCCGACTTTAGGATTCTGCATATTTCGGATATGCACATGATTCCGGGCCAGCAGAAGAAGATTGACTTCATGCACTCGCTGGCTGCCCTGGAGCCGGATTTGGTGATGAACACGGGTGATAACCTCTCCCACGTGGACGGTATGGGCCCACTGCTGGAGGCGCTCGACCCGCTCATGTACTTCCCCGGCGTGTTTGTGCCCGGCTCGAATTGCTATTTCGCGCCAGTGTTCAAGAACCCGGCGCGTTACCTGTGGCAGCCGCGCACCCCGCAGATGATTGAGGAAGGCTCGCGTGTAGCCCTGCCCATTGAGCGGATGCACGACGCCTTTGAGTCGCGCGGCTGGACGGGCCTGATTAACCGCTACGACACGCTGAACCTCAAGGGTCTGCGCCTGGAGTTCTCCGGTGTGGATGACCCGCACCTGCGTTACGATGAGCACCCCGGATTCGCTCCCGGCGCCTTCGATGAGGGGAACGAGCCGAGCATCCGTATCGGCGTGGCGCACGCCCCCTATATGCGTACCCTGCACCGCTTCGTGCAGGACGGTGCGCAGGCCATTTTTGCCGGTCATACGCACGGCGGTCAGGTCTGTCTGCCCGGCGGTCATGCCCTGGTCAGCAACTGCGATTTGCCGCCTTCGCGTGCGAAGGGTGTCAGTGAGCAGTCCGGTATTCCGGTTCAGGTTTCTGCCGGTTTGGGCACCTCTCGTTTTGCGCCGGTGCGTCTGTTCTGCCCGCCGGAGGCAATCCTGGTGACCCTCACGGCTCGCGATAAGGGTGAAGCCGACGCTTCGAAAGGTGGCCGCCGCTAATGTCTGAGGCTTCTACAGCACGCACGACTAAGCGCCGCCGTAACCCTTTCTTAGAGACGGCGAGCGCACCGACCCCCGACCCGATCGACTACGCGCACGGTCAGCGTGCCCCGCACACTCTCGCCGCGTATGCGCGTCCGATTCGTGTGCGCTGGGGCGTGGGTCTGCTCGTGGCGTTCGGTGCCGGTGCCCTTGAGATTTCCATCCCGCAGGTACTGCAGATTATTGTGGATCATCTCTCGCAGAGCACCACCGAGAGCGCCATCTGGATTGCCGGCGGCCTGGTGCTTCTGCTGGGTATTGCGCACGCCTCCTTCATGTATTGGAGGCGCTGGCTGATTGTGGACCCGACCTCCACGATTGAGCTGTCCATGCGCATGAATTTCTTTGACCGCCTGCTCAGCGCCCCGCTTTCTCTGCTGGATCGTTGGCCCTCCGGTCAGTTGCTGACCCGCTCCATGAGCGATCTGGGGACGATTCGCCGTTGGTTGTCTTTCGGTATCGTTCAGATACTGACTGTTGCGGTGATGTTCCTGGTCGGTGGCTTCTTCATGCTGCGTTCTTCGCCGTCTCTGGCGCTGGTGTTCGTGGTGACCGTGCCTATTCTGGTGCTGTCGCTGGTGAACTTCACCCGCAAGTACTACCGCGCTTCACATGAGATTCAGCAGATGACGGGCGACCTCTCCACCCGTATTGAGGAGTCGGTGCGCGGCATCCGCGTGATTAAGGCGCTGGGCCGCTCCCCCGAGCAGATTCAGGAATATTCCGAGTCGGTGGACGCCCTACAGGTGCGCGAGTACGGCAGGTCGATGCTGGTGGCTCGTGTTGCCCTGTACCAGGGCATGATTGTGGGTGTCTCTACGGCGGTGGCGCTGGCTGTGGGCGCTTCGCAGGTTGCGGCGGGCACCTTGAGCCTGGGCGCGATGACCGCCTACTTTGCGGTGCAGACGACCGTGCTCAGCCACGTGACGCGCTCGACCGCGCTGATGTCTGCCTATTTGAGCTATAAGGTGGCGTTGGAACGCCACAACGAGGTTATGGACGAGCCCGGTTTTGAGGCGGTGCCGCTGGTTCGTGGCTCCGCGGCTGTGTCTGTGCCCGGGCATCCGCAGGGTGCTTCTGATTCGTCAACAGTAGCTGGAGTGTCCGCTCAGGGCGGCTCCGGGAAGGAAACTATGCAGTACCCCAGCGGTGGCGCAGTATCTGTCACTTTCGATCACGTTCAGTTCAGCTACGATGCTGCCAAGGCGCCGGCTGAGTCTACCACTGAGGCGAATTCTGAAGTTGCTTCTGAGACGAAGGCACCCGAGGTGTCCGTGCTGAAGGACGTAAACTTCAAGGTCTTCCCGGGCGAGATTCTGGCGCTGGTGGGTGCAACAGGTAGCGGCAAGTCGACCGTACTGTCGCTGGTGCCGCGTTTCTACGAGCCGACCTCCGGTTCCCTGCGTTTTGGCACCCGAGATACCGCCGACATGTCCATTGAGGAGGTGCGCGCCCAGACCGCGTTCGTCTTTGAGGAGGCGGTGCTCTTCTCCGGCACGGTCCGCGAGAACGTGCTGATGGGCGTTGCCGAGCAGTACGAGCGCGGCACCGAGGATGAGGACTACCCCGCCGCAGAAGAGCTGGAGGCGACCCTCCAGACCGCACTGCAGCTGGCTGCGTGCGATTTCGTGGCGGAGCTTCCGCAGGGTCTGGATACCGTCATTGGTGAGGAGGGTCTGAGCCTTTCGGGTGGTCAGCGTCAGCGTCTGTCGTTGGCGCGTGCTTTGGCGAAGCGCCCCTCCGTGCTGCTGCTGGATGACCCGTTCTCGGCGTTGGATGTGAACACCGAGGAGCGTATTATTACCGGCCTGCGTGAGGGTCTGGAGGGCCTGGGTGGCGCTACTACCCTGTTGACGGCGCACCGCCCCTCCACGGTAGCTCTGGCTGACCGCGTGCTGCTGATGGTTGATGGTGCCGTGGTCGCTGAGGGCACTCACGCTGAGCTGATGGACTCTTCGGAGCAGTACCGTCAGCTGATGACGATGGAGGAGGGCTAATGGCCCATCATCGTCCGGCGGAGCCGCGGGAGCAGATGAGCCCGCAGGAGCGCGCGGAGACCCGTGAACGCTCGATGGCTCTACTGCGCCAGATGTTGCGCCCGCACCGTGGGGCGTTGGCTCTGTCGATTATTTCGGTGCTTTTGGTCTCGGGTTCCTCGGCGATTGCGCCGATTCTGATTGCCCGCGTCCTGGATAGTTCCATTGAGCCGCTCAAGCAGGGTGACGTTTCTCCCCTGCTGACCCTGCTGGTATTTTTTGTGGCGGCTACCGCGGTGACCGCGATTTTTTCGTGGGTCAACGTGGCGTACACGGTGCGTGTGTCGCTGGGCGTGGTGGTGTACCTGCGTAAGCGGGTGTTCCGCCACGCGCAGTCGCTGAGCGTGTCGTTCCATGAGCGGTACACCTCGGGCAAGGTCATTTCGCGTTTGACCAGCGATATTGATACGGTCCGCAGCTTCTTGGACAGCGGCATCAGCCAGTTGGCGATT
This sequence comes from Rothia sp. HMSC062H08, assembly GCF_001810775.1. NCBI lineage: Bacteria > Bacillati > Actinomycetota > Actinomycetes > Micrococcales > Micrococcaceae > Rothia > Rothia sp. HMSC062H08. The sequence continues at coordinate 34,484 of NZ_KV802651.1, read as the reverse complement.
ACCTTGCTGTCCATGGTGATTTCTGCGGTCGCTATTTTCCTTCTGGATTGGCGTATTGGTCTGTTCATGCTGGTCATGGGCGTACCGATTTACTTCTTGACGCGCTGGTTCCAGAAGACCGCGGTGCCGGTTTTCCGTACGATGCGTACCGAGTCTGCGCATTTGACGAGCCGTTTTGTGGAGACTTTTACGGGTATCCGTGCGGTGAAGGCGTTTGGTGCGGAGGCGCAGATGCGTTATGAGTACGCTCAGGCGTCGGAGCGTTACCGCCTTGCGGTGATGGATTCCATTAAGATTTTCGGCGTCTACTCACCCGTGCTGATGCTTTTGGGCAATGTGTTTATTGCCGGTGCGCTGGTGCTGGGTGGTTATGCGGTGCTGGGCGGCACCATGCAGATCGGTACCCTGCTGGCGCTGGTGATTTACGCGAACCGTGTGTTTGAGCCGGTCATGCAGCTCTCTGAGTTCTACAACATGTTCCAGTCGGCGATGTCCGCGCTGGAGAAGCTGTCGTCGTTCTTGGCTGAGGAGCCGGAGGTTGCTGAGCCGGAGCATCCGCATGAGCGCGCTGTAGAGTCTGCCGCCGAGTCTGCATCTAAGTCTAGTGCTGCTGAGGGCGCGTCCGGCAAAGTTCAGGGCGCCCTGGTGGAGCTGGATTCGGCGGTCTTTGGGTACACGTCGGATCGTCACGCGTTGAAGGAGACGACCCTGCGCATCGAGCCGGGTACGACCGTGGCGCTGGTGGGTGCTACGGGTGCCGGTAAGTCGACTATCGCTAAGCTGGTAGCTCGTTTCTACGATGTCTCAGCCGGTCAGGTGCGTATTGACGGCGTGGATGTCCGCCAGCTGGCGGATGTGCAGCTGCGCCGTGAGGTGCTCATGCTGACCCAGGAGGTGTTCCTGTTCTCCGCGTCGATTCTGGAGAATATCCGCATGGGTAACCCGCAAGCGACCGATGAGCAGGTCAAGGCTGCCGCAAAGGCGGTGGGCGCTGACGCGTTCATTGAGCGTCTGCGCGACGGCTACGAGTCGCAGCTAGGTCGTGGCGGTATTACCCTGTCGGCGGGTCAGCGTCAGCTGGTGTCCTTCGCTCGCGTGTTCTTGGCTAACCCGCGGGTGCTGATTCTGGATGAGGCGACGGCTTCGCTGGATATTCCGAGTGAGCGTGCGGTGCAGGCGGCGCTGCGAACCGTCTTGGCGGGGCGTACGGCGCTGGTGATTGCGCATCGTCTCTCGACGGTTCTGGGTGCTGATCGTGTGCTGGTGATTCATGAGGGTTCTGTAGTGGAGGACGGTTCCCCGCAGCAGCTGATTGCTTCTGGCGGTCGTTTTGCGGCGATGTACGCCTCGTGGGATGAGCTGAATCAGGTTCAGGAGGCTGAAGCCTAGAACCTTTATTTGCCACTCCTCGACCGGTGGCGTGCCGCTGTGTTGCGTTCTGAATTTTTTTGGGCTATCCTAGGTGAGTTGCCTACGGTATTCGCTGATAGGTCAACATCGGGATGTGGCGCAGCTTGGTAGCGCGCGTCGTTCGGGACGACGAGGTCGCAGGTTCAAATCCTGTCATCCCGACAGCTAGCCCCGGTCCTCTGGACCGGGGCTTTGTCGTACCCGCAGTATTTCTGTTGCAGATGTTGAGCACATAGAGGCGACCCCCTACCCGCGCAGGAACTCGGGCGAGGGGGTCGCTTTCGTATCGAGCTCAGTTCCGTTTAGCCGCGCCCGGAGATGAGGGCGAGAATCGCCTCCAGAGGGCCGCGTCCGGCAATGGAGCGCGCCATACGCGCCCAGAGGGTGCAGAAGCCCAGGGCGATTGCGGTACCGAGCAGCAGGAAGGCGCTCCAGTACACGGCGGTTCCCCAGCCTCCGGTGGCGACGTAGTGCTCGCCGACGGTGAATGCCTTGATGGTGGGTCCGGCGTAGATGATGATTCCGCTCAGCACAATGGAGGCGCTCAGCGACATCTGGCCCAGGCGGGCGATGGGGGTGAGCATTCCCGCCTGTGCGGAGAGCAGGCGCGCGCATTCGGCCCAGAAGTAGAGGGTTGCCGCGAGGTTTAGGGTTAGCAGCACCTGCGGGCTGTTGAGGAAGCCGAGCTCGGTGTAGGGGTTGAAGGTGCGGTAGACGGCGAGCGCCAGCACGGCGAGTACTACGGGGATTGCGAGCTTTGCCTGCAGGTTGTCGTAGAGGCGCACGAGCACGATGCCCAGGCACATGACCCAGATGAGCTGGGCGCTCTGCGCGTGGTTGACGCCGTGGTTTGCCAGGAACGGCAGCTGGGTAGCGGTCCACTGGTCGGCCCGAGCGGCTACGTCCATGAGGAGGGTGTAGGTCCAGGTAATGAAGGGGCTGGTGACTACCGCTAGCACTGCGATTGCCCACAGGGGCAGGTGCACGACGAATAGGGTTAGCAGGGTGAGTAGCGCCAGGTGCACGAGCATGTCGAAGGGCAGGGAGTAGGAGAAGCCCTGCGCGGGTACGGTCACGTCAGCTTGCGGCAGGTAGGTGATGCCCTGCATGAGTGCCACGCCCAGCAGGAGTAGCGCGAGGAATCGCACGATGGTTCCGGCGAAGAGCTGCGGAAAGTTTGCGGTGCGGGCGTAGCGCCAGGCGGCGGCACCCAGGATTGCGGCGAAGAGCGGTTCTGCAGGTACGAGGGTCTGAGGGATCCAGAACTTCCAGGACACCGGGATCAGTTGCAGCCAGTATCCGAAGGGGATGAGCAGGCTGAGCACGGCGAAGGCGCGGGCAAGGTCGAGCCCGAGGTCGCGTCGGGTGCCTCCGAGGGAGGCGGCGCGTGCCCCGCTGCTGACGGTGGGGATGGGTTGAGTGCGCCCTGCTGCCATGTCCTCGCTCCTTGTAGTGCCGTGTTTGAGAGTCTGCGCGCCCTACCAGGGGTGTGTGCCCGTGCCAGGGGATGTGCGCTGCCAGGGTATCTGCCGCATCCGGTGGTGTGTGTCGGATGCTCTGGCATAGGTGTTAAGTGTAACGGTGGAAGCTGTGTCTGGTCCGGTGGTGGCGCGGAGGTTTTGCTCTCATGTGGTTTCCTCGTGCGGTTATTTTCGGTGTTCAGGCGCTCGATACGTGCTGTTCAAGTGTTGTTCACGAGGTTAGGTGTGTACCATTGGTACGTTCTTAAAGGTGGGGCAATCCCGCGGGAGCATGATTTCGCTCCTTTTACTGTCCCAAACGCGCCCCACCTGCACACACCACGTTGAGGTTTTATGTTTTCGACTTTTTCCCCGCTTTTCTTGACGGATTTGGGGGCGTCTGGTGCTCTTCTTGCCTCGGGTACGACCCTCTCGGAAGGGTCGAGCCACGATAGCGGCCAGTTTGTGTCCATTTTCTGGATTACGTTGGTTGCGTTGCTTTCCCCGATTCTTTCCCGCGTGACGGGTAAGAAGATTCCGGATGTGGTCTTCCTGCTCATTTTTGGTCTGCTCATTGGCCCGAATATGTTCAATCTTGCCAGCAGTGAGGGCGGCATCCCGCTGCTGAAGGAGCTTGGTCTGGGCATGCTCTTTTTGATTGCGGGCTTTGAGATTAACGTGTCCTCGCTGCGTAGCCGCCAGGGTTATAGCGCTATTGCCACGTGGTTTGTGTGTTTTGCCTTGGGTATGGCGGGTGCGGCGGTGATTACGTCGTTCTCGCGTGAGCTGAATACGTATGTTGCGGTGGGTGTGGCGCTGAGTTCCACGGCGTTGGGTACGCTGCTGCCGATGTTGAAGTCTCACGGTGCCGCTGGCACGCCGGTGGGTAATGCGGTGCTGGTGCACGGCGCTGTGGGTGAGCTTCTGCCGATTTTCGCTATTTCGTTGCTGCTGTCTTCGCGTTCGCCGGGTATGGCGTTTGTGGTGCTGCTGGCGTTTATGGTGGTTGCGGTGATTGTGGCGCTGATTCCTCACCGTCTGTTTGCGCATGTGCCGGGTCTGCGTCAGATTATGGCTGCGGAGGCGAACACTACCGGTCAGACGGTTCTGCGTCTTGCGATGTTCCTGCTGGCGACCCTGATCATGTGCACCGCACTCTTCGATTTGGATGCGGTGCTGGGCGCGTTCGCGGCGGGCCTGATTCTGCGTACTCTGACCCCTCCGGCGGCTTTGCATATGATGACTCGCCGCCTTGAGGTGGTTGGTTTTACGTTCATGATTCCGTTGTTCTTTGTGGTCAGCGGTATGGGTATTGATGTCTCTGCCGTGGTGGCTAAGCCTTTGGGTCTGCTTGCCGTGGTGGTGGGTATTCTGCTGTGCCGTGGTGTTCCGGTGCTTTTGGCGGAGCATTTCTTCGATACCCGTTCGGGGTTGACTACTCGCGCACAGAAGGCGCAGTTGGCGTTGTATTCAGCTGCGGGTCTGCCGATTATTGTGGCGGTGACGGAGGTTGCGACCAGTTCGGGTCTTCTGGAGGAGTCCACGGCATCGTTGCTGGTTGCCGGTGGCGCGCTGACGGTTCTACTGTTCCCGCTGTGGGCGTTGGGTATTCGTCAGGCGTTTGGTTCTGGTCAGCCGGCTCAGCAGGAGCCGAGCCGTAAGGAGCAGATGAATGCGTTGAAGGCTCAGCGTAATGCGCAGGCGAAGCTTGCCACGGGCATGATTCCGGTGGTTCAGCTGAAGTCGCAGGCTGATTCCGAGACCCAGCCCGATTCTGAGTCCCAGCCCGATTCTGAATCCCCGGCCGATGCTCAGCCCGGCTCTGCCGAGGCTACGGACACTTCCGCTGGTTCTAGTGTTGCGTCCCGAGCAGCCTCTCGGGCTGAGGCAAAGAAGCGTAAGGGTTCTGCGGAAAATACGGGTTCTGCAGAGATCTAGTAGCGGCTACGGTACGGTTGCCTTCGGCGTTTTCAAGGTCGGGTTACAAACCGGTTTGAGCGGGTATCTCGCTTACAGTCACCGCAACCTTATGTGGGATTGAATTTATAAAACCACACAATACCAGGCAGTTAAAGCCCTGCAAACCAACATGCATCCCACATATAGGATCAAAACCCACCGCATCCCCTCTTGAGGCTGCGGTGGGTTTTTTGCACCCGAAAGACCCTATAAACCGCGGAAAGATGAGAATCTTCCTTAAATTCGGATTTTTTATGCAAATATTACAGAACATGACGTGTCTTAGCTTTCACGACTGACACTTTGTCCTATAAAATTGAAAGCGGACAGGGAATTTCCCTAAAACACACATAAACCAACATACATACACAGAGTCGCTTCCGCCCCAGCGGGAGCTGGAGCACCTCCCCTCTCACACACGGGAGGCGCCCCTTTCGGGAGTATCCGTGACGATACCCCCGGCGGCTCCCAACCACGGAGGAGGATCATATGGGTCAGAAAGGTAATTATTTCTAACCTCTTATCTCAAGGCCTCGCACTGAATCCTAAAGATTGTCTGCACACACAGTCATTTCCGAAGGAAATATCATGCACCAACTACTCCTCACCGCGAGCACTGGTGGCGTAGAGCTGGACTTCCCGGCCTGGCTCCGAATTACGCACTTCATCAATTTCATTATGATGGGCTTCCTGATTCGTTCAGGTTGGGAAGTTCTCGCCTCTCACCCCCGCCTGTACTGGAACAACCACTGCACCCCGGGTTCTGAGTGGATTAAGTTCACCAAGGACAAGGTCCCTACCACCCCCGGCGCATTTACTGCGCGCGATGACCAGCGCACCCTGTCTCCCCTGATTTCTCTGCCCGGTAAGGCTCAGATTGGTCTGGGCCGCGCATGGCACGCACTGGTCACCGTCATCTGGATCGTTAACGGTCTCGTCTACGTCTCCTTGCTGTTCCTGACCGGTCAGTGGCGCCGTATCGTCCCGACCAGCTGGGACATCATCCCCCAGGCGTGGGAATCCATCCAGATTTACGCTGGTTTCCAGATTCCCTCGATTGAGCATTTCCAGCCGTACGACGCTCTGCAGCAGATTATGTACTTCACCGTGGTGTTCATCGTGGCACCGCTGATGATTGCAACCGGTCCGATCATGAGCCCGGCATTCTGCGGCCGCTTCCCCGGCTACGTGCGTCTCTTCCGTAACCGCCAGACCGCACGTTCCATCCACTTCCTGGGTATGGCCTTCTACTGCGTATTCACCGTCATTCACGTGGCTCTGGTGTTCGTGGTTCACCCCCAGTACAACATCGCCCACATGATGCTGAACAAGCCCTATAACGAGGTGGACGCAGCACAGTTCGCTCAGGCAGTCACCATGCTCATTGGCGGTATTGTCTTTGCCGTCGCTCTGTGGATCTTTGCTTCGTACTGGTCCCTGCGCGACCTGCGATTCACCCAGACCTTCATTTGGGGTCTGACCCAGCCGATTCGTAACGTCCTGCTGGACCGTATCACCTCCCGTCAGGTGCAGAAGAAGACCTTCACCGATGCCGATATTTCGCCCTTCCACTGGGTCAACACTCGCCCGCCGACCGAGCGTGAGAGCACCGAGTGGAACCGTCTGAAGGAGCACGAGTTCGTTGACTACCGCCTCGAGCTGGGCGGCCTGGTGAAGGAATCCAAGTCCCTGAGCATTGACGAGCTCAAGCAGCTGGGCAAGGAAGTCAACATCACCATGCACACCTGCATGCAGGGTTGGACCGGCATTGCCAAGTGGGAGGGTGTACGCCTGCGCGACGTTCTCGCACTGGTCGAGAAGACCGACGAGGCACGCTACGTTATGGTGACCTCCTTCGGCCACGTGGGCCACACCTACGACGGCCGCCCGACCGAACCCTACTACGAGTGCCTGGACATCTCCATGGCAATGGAAGATGAGACCATCCTGGCGTGGGGCATGAACGACAAGCCCCTGCCCGATGTGTACGGTGGCCCGCTCCGTCTGCGTGCGGACTCCATGCACGGCTACAAGATGGTCAAGTGGGTTCAGAAGATCGAGTGGATCAAGGACTACCACGATGTTGGCGATGGCCAGGGCGGTAGCCGCGAGGACTCCGGTCTGCAGCACTTCGACGCACGTGCCTAAGCGCCAACGCGGAGGCATCGCTACGGTAGAGCCTTCAGCGCTCCGCTAGGTAGCGCGTCGATAAGCAACCATATAAAGCACCGAACGGTGGCGGGTACATGGGCCCGCCACCGTTTTTGCATCCTCATGACTGGTGCATATGCTTCTGAAGACTAGGAGCCTCGAGGGCATAAAGAAACCGCCCGGGAGCCTTAGCTCTCGGGCGGTTTCTTTAGAGGTTTGCCTTCTGGCGCTGCACCTTAAGCGTCGTAGATGATGACGTCCAGGGTACGGGGGCCGTGCACGCCCTCCACGCGGATCAGCTCGATATCACTGGTTGCCGACGGACCGGAAATCATGGTCACAGGGCGGGTGTAGGTGATACGCTCAATCGACTCGGGAACCAGCTCCACCACGGTGGAACGGGGAACCACGCAGATGTGGTGGTCGGGCACCAGGGAGATGGCGCGGCGACCCTCATCGGGGTTGGTGTTCAAGAAGATCGTGCCGGTCTCTGCGCAGGAGACGGTCGAACCGGTCACCACAGCGTCAACTGCGTCCAGTTCTTCCAGGCTCAGGCAGCCGGGCTTGAGGGTGCTACCGGAGTCGGTGACGCGCTTGCGGTCAGCGGTGTCAGCCGGCAGCCACTCCATGTTCAGGCCCTCGGGAACCACGTAGGTGGACTTTTCACCCAGTCGCTCTGCGATGACCTTGGAGATGTTCTCCTTGTTCGCGTGGAACACGTTTGCCTTGTAGTCAATGAGGCGGTCGACGAGCATCTCAATGGTCTGCTCTTCGTTCAGCTCGCTGACGCGGCGGTAGTTACGTACGGGCTCGGGGGCGACGGGTGCGTCAGCCAGGGACGAGCGGATACGTGCGAGGATATCTTCCTTAGCAGAGGACATTAGTTGTTCTCCTTAGCTTCACGGGCTGCCTGGGCGTCCATAGCTGCCTTGGCGTTTGCTGCCGCCTCAGCGACCTTACCCTTGTTTGCCTCGATGAGGGCCTGAATGTCAACGCGCTGTGCGTTATCGCGTGCCGGAGCCTGACCCTTCTCCTTCTTCCACCAGTTGCGGAAGGATTCCTTGGGGGGCTCGGGGATGTCGCGGTAAGCGGTCCAACCGCTGACGATACCGGGAACAGCGGTGATCTTGTGCTTGCGGCCGCTGATAAGGCGGGACATGGGCAGACCACGCTCTGCAATCGACATCATCTTGCCGGAGGTGAAGAGCTTCTTCGCGCCGAGCATCATGCCGTCCATCTGCGAGAAGGGAGCCTTCTTGTTGCCCTCGAACTCGCGGACAGCGTGCTGGGACTCAACATCCTTAGCGCGCAGATGCACGAGGACCTCAGGGAAGTTAATCTTCACGGGGCAAACCTCGTAGCAAGCGCCACAGAGGGAGGATGCGTACGGCAGGGAGTTGTTCTCTGCAGCCTCGATACCGGAGAGCTGCGGGGACAGAATCGCGCCGATGGGGCCCGGGTAGGTGGAGCCGTAGGCGTGACCGCCTGCGCGCTCGTACACGGGGCACACGTTCATGCAAGCGGAGCAGCGGATGCAACGCAGTGCCTGGCGACCCAGCTCGTCGGACAGAACGGCGGTACGGCCGTTGTCGATGAGGATGACGTGCATGTTCTGCGGGCCGTCACCGGGGGTCACACCGGTCCACATGGAGGTGTAGGGGTTCATGCGCTCACCGGTGGAGGAACGGGGCAGCAGCTGCAGGAATGCCTCGTAGTCCTGGAAGGTGGGCAGAATCTTCTCAATACCCATGAAGGTAATGAGGGTGTCGGGCAGGGTCAGGCACATACGGCCGTTACCTTCGGACTCCACGATGGTCAGGGTACCGGTCTCAGCAATACCGAAGTTGGTGCCGGAGACTGCCACGGTGGTGTTCAGGAACTTGTTACGCAGACGGTTACGCGATGCCTCTGCCAGTTCTGCCGGCTCATCGGTGATGTCCGGGTTAATACCCTCAATTTCGCGCAGGAAGATGTCGCGGATTTCGCGGCGGTTGCGGTGAATTGCGGGCACCAGAATGTGGGAGGGGCGGTCGTGGCCGAGCTGGACGATTTCTTCCGCGAGGTCGGTCTCAATAGCGTTGATGCCGTTTTCCTCGAGGAATTCGTTCAGGCCGGTCTCTGCGGTTGCCATGGACTTAATCTTGATGATTTCGTCCACGCCCTGCTCGCGAATCAGGTCCAGAGCAATCTGGTTCGCCTCGGTGGCGTTGCGTGCCCAGTGCACGTGGCCGCCTGCGGCGGTGAAGTTACGCTCGAACTGTTCGAGCAGCTCGGGCAGGTTCGCCAGAACATAGTTCTTGACGGACTCACCGGTGTTACGCAGGTCCTGCCAGTCGGGCACCTCTGCGGTGACGCGTGCGCGCTTGTTACGGATCGCGTGGGTCACGAAGCGCAGGTTGGCGCGTAGCTGCTCGTTCTTGAGCTCTTCCTTCGCGTACTTGGGGAAGGGGGTTTCTTCGAAAATGTTGCCCTCGCCGTAGTGAACGACCTTGGGCATACCAAGCTGAATAGCGGTCATGAGGTCTTATCTTTCCTTAGCCGATCGAGAGCTCAACACGCTCGGAGTTAATCTTGAGCGGGTTTTCCTTGGTGGATGCGAGGATCTCAGCGAAGTGGATGGTCTGAACGTCCGAGCCGCGACGCATCAGCGCACCGCCGATGTTCATCAGGCAGGAGCAGTCGCCGCCGGTGCAGACGGAAGCACCGGTTGCTTCAACGTTGTCTGCCTTGTCGTTGACCATTGCGCCGGAGACGTCAGCGTTCTTGAAGGAGAAGGTACCACCGAAGCCGCAGCACTGGTCCATGCCCTCGAGCTGGGTGTACTTGATGCCTTCGACGGTGCGGACCAGGTCCTGCTGGCGGGTGCCCAGGCCGAGCATACGCATACCGTGGCAGGAGCTGTGGTAGGTGACGTGCTCGGGGAAGTAGGAGCCGAGCTGCTCGGCAGCGTTGGTGATGCCCAGGATGTCGATTAGCAGCTGGGAAAGCTCGAAGGTGCGGGAAGCAATCTGCTCTGCCTTCAGAGCCAGCGCTTCGTCGCCGCGGCTACGAGCAACCATTGCCTGCTGGTGACGTAGGGAGGCAACGCAGGAGCCCGAGGGTGCAACAGCAACGTCCCAGTCCCAGGAGTCGAATGCCTCGACGTGGTTCTTGATGACTTCGTAGCCGTCATCGAAGTAACCGGAGTTGACGTGCATCTGGGAGCAGCAGGTCTGGTTCGGGGGGAAGACAACCTCGTGGCCCAGGCGCTCAAGAATTTCGACGGTGGCGCGTGCTACGCGGGGGTACATGCCGTCAACGATGCACGTGGAGAAGAGTGCAATGCGCATGACTTGTCCGTCCTTTCCTCTGTGTTCAGAGTTTCTCGGTCTCACCGCCTGCGTCTGGGGCAGGCGGGGCACAGTCCGAATAAGTTCGGTCTTCCAAAGAGGCGACTCAGATGTATTGAGTCGGGGAAGCTGGGCCGGATGGTTCCGGCTAATGTGCGCGCCCCAAGTGGAGGTGGGATGCGGTGGGATCAGAAACCGTGGTGATGTCTTTTATCTTTCTAGCCATTTAACACCGTTGGGCGGCTTTTCTCTAGTTGGAATAGCACATACTTTCCTTGTTAAATAACCGGTTAGGTCGACCTGACCTTAAGGTATATTTCCCTACCTTCCGGTACATGTGACCTCATCTCCCATGCACCCCCCGTAAGACCCCTATATTCTTTTCGCAGATTGAACATTTATCAAACACACAGAAGTGGACCATAAACCCCCTAGAAATCCGCCGTTCTGAAGATTTTATGGTTGTTTTATGGGGCTTTTCCTTTTTAAAACAACATTCTTTTCGGGTATATACGTCCAAATGAAGACTCTCCCCTGGGTAAACCAATGACCCATACACCCAACTCGTGATGTATCTGAAAATATTCGAGTTTCAGAACCTGGAATTAACTATCAGAACCGCAATATTTCGGCAGTTTTACTGGAAGCGAGCCCAGGTTCCGGTCGCCTTCCACAAAAATGAGTCAGGTCACTTTTGGTGAAACGCCGCACTATCCGGTACTCTTCTAAACATGCGATCAATGGTCTGACCACATCCCCGTATGGGAAACAATGACTCGTTCCCCGGCGGAATTATCTATGGTCTGACCACATACAAGACACACCCTGAACCAAAGGAGTTCCAGTGGAAACTTATACCGCTGTAACCAATGCAGTGGGAGGTAGCCTCGGCCTCAGCGCACTCGTGGCAACCATTCCCCTCCTCACCTTCTTCGTGATGCTACTGGGCGTCAAGGCACGCGCTCACTGGTCCGCACTCGTGGCACTGGCAGCATCTATCCTCGTAGCAGTCCTGGGCTTCCACATGCCCGCTGACCTCGCCGGTCTGAGCGCCATCCGCGGTGGCATCTACGGCCTGGTCATCTGCTGGGTGATTCTGGGAGCCATCTGGTTCTACCAGATCACCGTCCTTTCCGGCCGCTTTGAAGATCTGCGCCGCGTCTTCGACCGCCTCGGCGGCGGCGACCTGCGCATCCAGGCTATCCTCATCGCATTCTGCTTCGGCGGTCTGCTCGAGGCACTGGCTGGCTTCGGCGCTCCCGTTGCAATTACCGCAACCATGATTCTCTCCCTGGGCGTTAAGCCCCTTAAGGCTGCTGTCACCGTTCTGATCGCTAACACCGCACCCGTGGCATTCGGCGCGGTTGCTGTCCCGATTACCACCGCAGCTGACGTTGGCGGCAAGGACGCACACGTTATCGCAACCATCGTTGGTCACCAGGCTCCGTTCCTGGCAATGCTCGTTCCGCTCATCCTGCTCGTCATCCTTGACGGTATGAAGGGTCTGAAGGATGCATGGCTGCCCGCACTGATCATCGGTGTCTCCTTCGCAATTGCACAGTGGGTCACCGCTGCTACCCCCGCATACAACCTGACCGACGTTGTTGCTTGCATCGTCTCCATGGGTGTTGCTGTTGTCTTCCTGCAGTTCTGGAAGCCGCGCGGCGTCGCAGGCGTTCGTGAACGCTACGGTCTGCCCGCACAGGCTGAAGAGAAGGAAGCTCTGCCCGCCGTTCGTGTCTGGATGGCACTGCTGCCCTACGTCATCGTCGTTGCAATCTTCGGTGTTGCTAACCTGCACGCTGGCCTGAAGGCATGGCTGAAGAGCTTCGTCATCAAGATTGATATCCAGGCTCTGAGCTCCCGCCTCGTCACCGCTGACGGCAAGCCCGTCAAGGACGCTGTCTACAACTTCGCGTGGATGTCCAACCCCGGCACCCTGCTGATCATCTCCGGTCTGGTTGTTGCTGTCGTCTACTTCTTCTTCAACGAGAAGGGCCGCTACGCCTTCAAGTTCCCGGCAATCTTCACCGAGTTCGGTTCCGTTGTCTACCGCATGCGTTGGTCCATCCTGACCATTGCTTCGGTTCTGGCACTGGCATACGTCATGAACTTCTCCGGTCAGACCATTGCCATGGGTACCTTCCTGGCAGGCCTGGGCACCGTCTACGCGTTCCTCGCACCGGCTCTGGGCTGGATCGGTACCGCTGTGACCGGTTCGGACACCAGCGCCAACGCACTGTTCTCCAAGCTGCAGGTGTCTGCCGCTGAGAACCTGCAGCACGCAGGTATCCACGGAGCAACCCCCGAGCTCATGCTGGCTGCTAACACCACCGGTGGTGTGGTCGGTAAGATGATCTCCCCGCAGTCGCTGGCTATTGCTGCTACCTCCGTGGACATGGAAGGCAAGGAATCCGACATCCTCAAGGCTGTCCTCCCCTGGTCCTTCGCTATGCTCCTGTTCGTCTGCGTCCTGGTCTTCCTGCAGACCAACGTGCTGTCCTTCATGATTCCCTAATCTGAGGCTCACCCCTTAGAAAGTTCTTGAGGTGAAAACCTCAAGGACCATAGGACATTCGCCCCGGTATTTTCCGGAGGCCACGGCGGGGCGGCGAACCTTCTCGGTTCCGCCGCCCCGCTTTTTATGTCCTGACCACTCAACGAATAGCCCGAAATATCTCTGAATTAGCTCTGAGATATCTCAGGCGCAGAGTATTTCTTTTCGTTATCCGCCTCGTTATCAGGAGAGATTATGCCTCGTTCTTATGACGATACCCAGCCTGCTGAGGCGCCCCCTGCGGTTGACCGCCAGCCGATTCTGGCGGACCGCAGCTACAGCATCATCCTGGAGAACTTTGAGCGGCGCCTGCGCCTGGGTGAGCTGCGTGTGGGCGATAAGCTCCCCTCCGAGCGTGAGCTGGCGGCGCGGCACGGTATTTCCCGCCCTTCGGTGCGTGAGGGCCTGCGCGTTCTGAACGCGCTGGGTCTGATTCGTTCCAGTACCGGTTCGGGACCGAAGTCGGGCGCGATTATCATTTCGGAGCCGTCGGATGCGCTCAGCTGGGCGTTGCGCATGCACATTGCGACCCGTAGCCTGCCGGTGAAGGACGTTGTCTCAACCCGCCTGCTGTTGGAGGGCCCCGCGGCACGTGCGGCAGCCGCAGCGCCGGACACCCCGGAGCGTGAAGCGGCGTTGGAGCGGGCGCGTGCGCATTTGGCGGAGATGGATGAGCAGATCAGCGATGAGCGCTTCCATTTCTGCGATACGCGTTTTCACTATGAGCTGTCGAAGCTTGGCGGCAATATTGTGCTTGATACGGTGATTGACTCTTTGCACATGGCGACAATGAGTTATGTGCAGGAGGCGGTTCCTTTCTTGAAGGATTGGGAGGCGGTCAAGCGCACGCTGCAGCGGCAGCATTACGGCATTATTGAGGCGATTGCCTCTCACGATGAGCAGGCGGCCTACGAGCGGGTGTGCGAGCATATTACGTGGTTCTATTCGCTGTCTGACCGTGCAGCGGAGGAGCGGGCGCGGTTGCACCCGGCGCGGGATCTTCTGCACGAGGATTTGTGCCACGCAAACGTACACGATGAAGACGCTCACAACGGCTAAGGTGCGCCCCTCAATACCATAACCTCATATAGCTAAAGGGCGGTACCCCGGAAGAATGACCTTCCGGGGCACCGCCCTTATGCGCCGAGCAATTATTTCAGCGGGGCAATTATTGCAGGAGCTCAAGCGGCTGAACCTTCGTTGCCGCGTAGGCGGGCAATGCACCCGCCACGATGCCCACACCCAAGCCGAGGAAAGGAATCCCTAGGATAAGGGGCGGCAGAGATAGCGCCCATCCGTTGAGAAGGCACACAACCCAGGAACCGAGAATACCGAGGATGAAGCCTCCAAGAGCGCCCAGGGCCCCGAGGAGAGCCGCCTCTGCAAGGAAGCTGACCGCCACATCTCGCCGTCCCAACCCTAATGCACGGTTAATGCCGATTTCCCGGCGGCGTTCCCAGACCGAAATCTGCATGGTCATCACAATGCCGAAGCTTGTCGAGGCGATAAGAACCACCAGGATGATAGTCGTAAGAGCTCGGCTATCCTTCGTCAGGGAAGCACGAAGAGTCACCGGTGAAGGCGGAATCTCAATGTTTGTATCAACGGGGGCGCGCTGCGGATCGAGTACCTGCTTGAGCTGTTCCGCGACCGTATCTGCGCTTCCTGGATTCACGATGACGTCCATACCGCGTTGCAGGGTGTGGGCTTGCGGCAAGAAAGTGGAGGTGGTCGGCAGGATAAGAGCGCTACTGAGAGCAGCGTTTTTACCGCCGTCACGGATAATGCCGAGCACGTAGGCTCGCATTCCGTTGACCTCAATCATGTTCCGCCCGGGCTCAGTGCTGACCCCTAGCTCTTTTGCGAGGGCAACGCCCAGATAGACGGTAGGCTCACCAGGGCGTTCGCGGGCAGGCTCCGAAAAGTGCCCTTCGACAATGTGCGCGCCTCGTGCTTTCAAACCTGCTTCTGAAACAATTGCGAGGGGTGTCTGTTGGCCCTCATGCCCCGGCCTGTTGACCTGTGGACGCGTTGTCTGCGTATCAATGGTGACTGTACCGGCAGCTTTGACCTCTGGAACTTGGTTAACGCGCCAGAGCAGTTCATCCTCCGGTATATCCCAGGTCTGCGGCTGGAGGCGCACACCGAGCCGGGTGGAATCGTAGCTGGCCAGCTGCGAGCTCGTATTGAGCGCCGATGACTCGCTGACGCCCACCAGCATGATGATGGTGGTTGTTCCCGCGAGCATCGCCAGTACCGTGAGCAGGTTGCGGCGCCAACGGCGAACAACTGCAAGGAGAGCGTAGTGAAGGTTGTTCCTTAGCATCTATCCTCCCCTGACAACGGGTTCTTTGAGCGATTGATGGGCAGGTTCTTCGGGACGAGTGAGTTCGGGGCTCACGAGCATCCCATCGACCATATGTAGCTGCCGGTCGCAACGAGCCGCGATATCGGGCTCATGGGTGATGATGACCAGGCTTTGCTTCTCCTCACGGCCGGCGAGGAGCAGATCCAACACCTTGTGAGAGTTTTCAGTGTCGAGGTTTCCTGTAGGTTCATCGCACAGCAGGATGCGCGGGGCACAGGCTAACGCGCGTGCGACCGCGACTCGTTGCTGTTCACCACCGGACATATTGCGTGGCAGAACCTCCAGACGGTGCCCCAAACCCACCTGTTCGAGCGCCTGCAACGCACGCTGATGTGCCTGACGGCCCGGTACGCCACGCATCCGGAGTGTATGGGCAATGTTCTCGGTGGCGTTCAGATGAGCAATGAGGTGGTACGCCTGAAAGACAAAAGCGATGTGCTCACGGCGTGCTACAGTTCGCTCGGCGTCGCTGGCGGTGCCCATGTTTTGGCCCAATATTTTCAGCTCACCTTCGGAGGGTTGATCGAGTAGCCCAATGATAGAGAGGAGCGTAGATTTTCCGCTTCCGGAGGCGCCGGTAATGGCCACCGATTCGCCTTCATGAATGCTGAGGGTCGCGTTTTTTAGTGCCCAGGTGGAGGGCGGGAAGAAACGCGCAATATTGTGGCACTCGATATTAGGTTTTGTGGCGGTAGCGCTCGTGGGGAGGGCACGTTCTGTCTCGTGATGAGGCATTTTAGCGCTCCTTCAGCTTCACGACGGTACCTGCCTTGAGTTCTGCAGCGGGGTTGACGAGCTCGCAGATTCCGGCGGAGCAGATGCCAAGGGTGACGGGAACGCTCTGACCGTTATCCAGGGTGATGGAGTGCGTTCCGTTTTCTTCGGTTTTGACGGCTGCTTCGAGCACCGCGAGGGCGTTTTCAGCGCCTCGGTTGAGGGTGACGGTGGCTTGAAAACGTGTTGATGCCGTCGTGTTTTCCGGCAAGTTGATTGTGATGGGGTAGCGTTTCCGTGCGGTAGCTCCCTGCGCGGAGGTATCGCTGTTAGGTCGCGCGTTGTTCTGCGCACCGTTGGAGGCACCTGCGTTAGCGCCGCCGTCAGCGTTAGTTGAGCCTTCGGGTGTGAGGGCTGCGCCCAGGGTGCCTTCGAGCGGACTTCCGTTATCGGTAAGAATCTGGACTTTCTGTCCCTCAGCGAGTTCATTGCTGAGAGCGCTACCGTCCGCGGAGAGTACCAGACGGTACCCACCCGCGGATAGGGTGCACAGCGCCGGAGTTGAGGTTTGGCCTTTGGTGCCGCAGCTGTTGTCTACGGTGTATTCATTGCCATCAGCGAAGAGGTATTCAGAGAGCGGCAGGGCGGTGTTGTAGCGTCCTTCTTCGGTTCGGTCAGTATCCCCGGGAGGGTAGTAGCCTCGGTCGAGGTAGAAACGGTAGACAGCGTTGGCGGTTGCTTCGCCGTAGTTTCCTTCCTCATCCCAGATGCTGTAGCCGAGCGATTCTAGAGCTTCTTGGAGCTGTTTAACGTCATCGCCGCGAGCGCCTACGGCAAGGTCGCGGTAGGCGGGAATACTACCCTTGAACGCAATGATGGGACGCTCGTTGATAGTGGTGATAATTGAGCCGTTACTCATCTGGGTACCCGCCTTGGCGCCGTCCCTGGTCACCACTCCTTGAGGGGTTCCTACGGTGTAGCTTCGGGCGGGTGACACGCTAACTTCTCCCGAGTAGGTGCGGGTAACAGTCTGCGTGCTGATGCGGGTTGTTAGTTGCGCGGCTCGGGACGGCTGCGCATTGGATTCAACATTGGTGCGTAGCCCCGTGTTGAGTGCGTAGATGGAGAACCCGCCGGTGATGACGAGCAGAATGACGAGCACCGGAAGTAGGTAGGCGCGTATGGTTGCCGTCGTGGCGGCGCGGCGGGGGTTTTCTGAACTCTGCTGCGTGTTCATGGGTTCACCTTTCTGCGGTGAAATATGGGGCGGGATTAGAGGTAATTGCTGAGGGAAACAACGTGGCGGGGACTGAATAAAGGGGTGTATCCTCTGCCCTCATCCGCGGGTGAAAGCGGTTGAGAGCAGAGGACCGGTAGAAAATTCTCGCTAGAAAATGTCCAACAAGGAATCAGCGTTTACTGGTTACCGTCGGCTAGTTGCCGTTGACTAGAGCTGCGGCGCGCTCCTGCGCCTGACGCTCGATATCGCGTACTTCAAGGATGAGCGGCTCATGCTCATTGAGCCAGGTCGCGGCCTTTTCGTAGTAGATATTCTGTGCCTTAGTCAGAATCCCAGTGGACTTTTGGCAGTTGTAGTCGGCGTGAGCGAGGGACTGCTCTTCCGCATTGGCGGCGGCATTGGCTGCCTTGTACTTACCCCAGGTTTTCTCTGCGTAGCTGGGAGCATCTCCGAAGTGCTGGATATCTGCGTATCCGCTTTCTTTCATGCAGGCACCGTAGGTGGTGTCATCGCGGTAGTATTTCCCCATTTCTTCTACCGCGTTGTTCTTCGAGCCGCCCGTGATGAGCTCGTTAATGAAGTTAGTGTACTTGAGGTAGTTTTCTGCTGAGCCAAAGACAGCCTCTGCCGCACGTCCGATGCAAGAATCTGTTGCCATACCGACCTGGGCACCGTTACTCATCGTGATGGTGACGGTCTTGCTGTCTGCGGCTTGGGGGTCACCTTGGAACGCTTTCCGGTATGCCGGGTTTTCCATCGCAGGTGCATTGCTGGAGCTAGCGTTGTCCTGCCGGGTGGACAAGTACCCTTGGGTGGCCGCTTCTTCGTTGGGGAGGTGGGCGCCACTCATCGCAAGTTCATGGATGGAGGTACCGTAAATAATGTTCTGGCTACCGGAATAGGTGAAGGACTTCTCGCTCATGCACTTTTTGACTTCGTTGACGAGGGCCACGTTAATGTCCGGGGAGGGATTCTCGTAGCTTGCCAGGACATTACGAATGTCCTGCTTAACTTCAACAGTGGTGGAGCAACTCGATACGCCCAGACAACAGGCAATACCGATAAGGGCGAGGGATGCGAAGGGCTTCTTTGCCATGGACTTCACCTTTCTCAACAGTAAGGAACAGGGAGGGTAGGAGCCTATGAGTAGGCTCCCACCCTCTGACAGATGTAGTGCCCTATTACCAGGAAACTACAAAATCAGTAGTGTCATTGACGTTATCACCAACATAGTAAAGCACCTGTCCTGCGCCAAGACGGAAGGTATCATTGTTGCCCCACCAATTAGTGTTAACACCCTTCAGACGGCCACCGGTCCAGTTAGCTGCTGATGAAAGCATATTGTCGGGGACATCGATGAAATTGCTGAAACCAGAACGAGCCAGTTCACCCTTGAGACCAACATGGTCGTATGCGTGAAAATCAGCGTGAGCAGCGGGCAGAGCTGCCCCAACCGACAAAGCGGCAGCAACGCCGATTGCGGACACCGCACGGACAAAAGTAGAACGCGACATAGCGAATCTCCTTATTGCTTAGGTAGGAGTCTGAAATTACTGACCCCCATGAGTGGATATACCATCTTGTCGACATATAACTATTTACATCGATTCACCGCATAAAGGGGATCATGCAACTTGCATATGTGACTTATTGCGTTTTATATAAAAAACGCAACTTGTTAGACGGTAAAAGAATCATAGCAAGGCTCTATATTTAGATGCAATGAAAATCTGCATCGCCTAGCAGTGATTTAAATCACATATATATATGGTTGTTCGTACCGTATTAAGATAAATCCAGGAAAATTTAGTCTTCTAAAGGCACTCCCGATGAATACACACAACAAAGACAAGCGCAACGGCTAAGCTTCGCCCCTCAACCCCATAACCCCACATAGCTAAGGGCGGTGCCCCGGAAGAATGACCTTCCGGGGCACCGCCCTTTAGCTATCTCAAAGACTTATTTCAGCCCGAAATATTGAGTTTAGAACTTCGTGCCGGTCAGACGCTCATACGCCTCAACGTAACGGGCACGAGTCTTCTCCACAACCTCCTCAGGCAGGTGCGGCACGTTATCCGAACCGTCCCAACCCGCCTCCGGTGAACGCAGCCAGTCACGCACATACTGCTTATCAAAGCTCGGCTGAGCGTGACCCGGCTCGTACTGCTGAGCGTCCCAGAAACGCGAAGAATCCGGGGTCAGAACCTCATCACCCAGGGTGATCTCGCCACGGTACGAATCAGTACCGAACTCCATCTTGGTATCCGCCAGAATAATGCCCTGCTCGCGAGCAATCTTCTCCGCAGTGGTGTACAGGCTCAGGCTCAGCTCCTCCAGGCGCTCACCCACCGGCTGACCCACCTCAGCGTACAGCTCCTCACGGGTCACCAGCTCATCATGCTCACCCACCTCAGCCTTACCGGTCGGAGTGAAAATCGGGGTGTCCAGGCGGGAACCATCCACCAGACCCGCAGGCAACTTCACGCCAGCAATCTCACCAGTCTCGTTGTACACAGCCAAACCCGAACCGGTCAGGTAACCGCGCACAATGCATTCCACCGGGAACATGTTCAGGGAGCGGCAAATCATTGCTCGACCAGCCACAACATCCGGAACGTCAGTGGACAGCACGTGGTTCGGAACCTGCTTAAGCTGCTCAAACCACCACAGGGACATCTGAGTCAGAATCTTGCCCTTATCCGGGATCTCGGTGGGCAGAATACGGTCAAAAGCGCTAATACGGTCCGAGGCAACAACCATGACCGAACCGGCACGGAGCTCAGCGTCATCATTGACGGTCAAGCCGGTAGCGTCAAAACGTTCCTCATTCGGAACGTACAGGTCGCGGACCTTACCGGAATAAATGTGAGTCCAGCCCGGGATTTCCACGGGGTTAGAACGAGAAGTCATGAGAATTTCTCCTGATGAGGTGGTGTGATGTGGATGCAAAAAGTCTGTGTAATTACAATACCGCGACAGGCACGGCTCCCGATAGTGCCATCAGTCATCAATACGGCACAATCTTGAGAGCCCAACCTACCCCGGTCGCCGCCGACAGCACCCCGAGCTGAGGAAATGAACCCGGGAAAAGCTGAGGCGGCACAAAGCTAAGAAGCGAGTGGCAAAGAAGCGACCGGCTCCCCCACCCTCAAGCGGGGAAGCCGGTCACCTTAGGTTTTAGCCGCGCGGGGCGGGAATCTGGATGCGATTCTCCACAGCCTTCAGCGCGATATCGGTGCGGTACTGCGCGCCAGCCCAAGAGATAGCGCGAACACCCTCGTAGGCGGCGGCGCGGGCAGCGCCCAGGTTCTCACCGAGCGCCACAACAGCCAGCACACGACCGCCAGCGGTGTGAATCTCTTCGCCGGAAACCACGGTACCCGCGTGAATCACGTGCACGCCCTCCAGAGCATTCGCCTCATCCAGACCGGAGATAACATCACCCTTGCGGGGAGTGTCAGGGTAGTTCTCAGCAGCCATAACCACGTCCACTGCGGTGCGGGGATCCCAATCCAGCTCGGTACCCTCAGAAATTTCACCGCGAGCAGCCGCACGCAGCAGCTGACCCAGCGGGGTGCGCAGACGCGCCAGAACCGCCTGGGTTTCCGGGTCGCCAAAGCGGGCGTTGAACTCGATAACGCGCACGCCGCGGCTGGTCACAGCCAGGCCGCAGAAGAGCACACCCACGAACGGGGTGCCGCGCTCAGCCATACGAGCCACGGTCGGGCGGGCAACCTTCTCCACGACCTCCTGCACGAAGCCCTCGGGCAACCAGGGAAGCGGGGTGTAGGCGCCCATACCGCCGGTGTTCGGGCCCTCGTCGTTGTCGAAAATGCGCTTGAAGTCCTGCGCCGGGGACAGCGGCAGAACGTTCTTACCGTCAGAGATGACGAAGAGGGACACCTCGGGGCCGTCCAGGAACTCTTCGATGACCACGGTGCCGCCGGCGTTGAAGCAAGCCTGAGCGTGCTCCAGTGCCGCGGTGCGGTCCTCGGTCACCACAACGCCCTTACCCGCAGCCAGGCCGTCGTCCTTCACCACGTAGGGTGCACCGAACTCGTCCAGTGCCGCCTGCGCCTCAGCGGCGTTCGTTGCCACGTAAGCGCGGGCAGTCGGCACGGAAGCCTCTTCCATGACCTGCTTAGCGAAAGCCTTAGAACCCTCCAGCTGTGCAGCAGCTGCGGAGGGGCCGAAAACATCAAAACCCGCCTCACGCAGCGCGTCAGAAACACCGGCGACCAGGGGCGCCTCCGGGCCAATAACGACCAGGTCGGCGTTCAGTTCGCGTGCCAGGGCGGTTGCCTGGGCGGGGTCATTCGCATCAATTGCATGGACGGGAACATCCTGGGCAATGCCGGCGTTGCCGGGGGCGCTGTGCACCTCGGTTACCTCAGGGTCGCGCAGAAGCGCTCGAATAATTGCGTGTTCGCGGCCGCCGGGGCCCAGTACCAAAACCTTCATGCTATTCAGGGTACCCGGTATCACTCTAAAAACGTGAGCTGGGCTCACTAAAAATGCGGCTCTTCTCATGTAGCGGCACATTCGTAAGAATGCACGCTAGAGAAGAGCCGCACAGCGCGGTAACCGAAGCTACCGAATCAAGCTAAAAGCACTAGATGAGGGCGGTAATGGCAGCCACACCACCGAAGACAATACCCGGGAGGTTCGCGATGATAATCGGAACATCCTTCTTGGGGCGCCACAGACCGTACAGAACCCACAGGGTGCAGTTCACCGCAGCGACCAGCGGCTGGATCCAGTCACCCTTGTGACCGTTCAGGTTACCGATAATCTGCGGGAAGTAGAAGACATACATGAGCACTGCGGTCACAGAAGCAACGCGAGCCAGGATGGGGAAGAACTTTGCGTGGAATTCAGAATCCACGCCCACGCCACCCTTGGGGGAGACGTTCTGTGCGGAGGTGTTTGCGGAGGTGTTGTTCTGCTCTGCCATGGATGTACTCCTTTACATGGTTTGCCGCTCACCAATCAAGAGTGAGTTGAGGGGTAAGGGGCATTAAGCGATGCATACTCGTACCGGGTCACGTCTAACTAGTTTCGCCTAGATATAGAGGCCCCGGGACTGCATCAATTGCGTACTGGATACATTACGCCCGTTCTCAGACTGCATATTGGGGCATGTCAGAGATGATGAACCGTGGATACACTCATAGCTCATCGATTGACGGGGTGGGGTTTTGCTCATCTGCCGCTGCCTTGGTCATCGCCATGTTCATGAGGCGGTACGTCGAGGCGCCAGAATGGTTCGTCGGGCGTCAATCGTGGTCGGTCCTATGCGGTGCGCGGGTCAGGTCTTTCGGTTCGTGCGGGCTGTGCCTCGCTCACGTACCTTAGTATTTCCTGTTGCGCTTGAGCACCCTTCAATTATAAAAATGAGTTACTCATAGCTTCAACCCGTAGTGGGCGTGAATCTCTTCACACGGCTCTCCTTCGACCGCGCCAGCCCATCCTAGCTCCGCACCACTAAGCACGAATAGGGTCAAGCCGCATGCCCCGTTTAAACTAGAAGAATGACCAACAGCACCACCCCACAGGCAACCACTCACACCACCAACCCCAGTAGCGCCTTCGACGTAGAACTCGCGCAACTCACCCGCAACAACCTCATTGAGGCACGACACCGCGGCCGCCTCATCCTGCTCAACCCCGACGGCGATGTACAGCTTGCCCTCGGTGATATTCACGAGCCCTTCTACCTGCGCTCCGCCGCTAAGCCGTTGCAAGCCATCGGATCTATGAAGGCGGGCGCACCCCTGCGCGGTTCCCAGGTCGCCATCGCCTGCGGTTCGCACCGCGGCACCTTCGAGCAGATGCGCGCCGTACAGGACGTGCTCACCCAGGGCAGCACCGAAACCAACCCGCTCACCCCGGCAAACCTGGCGCTCAAGCCCACGCTCCCTGCCGATAAGCAGGCACGCCAGGCAATGACTCAGGCGAACCTCGCCGCTACTGCCCTGGCGCACCCCTGCTCCGGCAAGCACGCCGCATTCCTGTGGGCGTGCACCGCCAAGCTTGAGCGCGGCGACCTTGAAGAGGGCTCGCAGAACTGGACCCTGCACAACTACCTCGACCCCGCACACCCGCTGCAGCAGGTCATCACCGAAGAAATTGAGGCGTTCACCGGCGAGCCGGTAGTCGCCATCGGCGTTGACGGTTGCGGCGCACCCGTGCACGCCGTCTCCCTGGCCGGTGCCGCACGCGCCTACTCGACCCTCGGCTCGGCAATCCGCAACCTCGGGGCGGATGCGCGCGCCTCCACGGTCGCGACCGCCATGGTGGATTACCCCGAACTGATTCAGGCGCCCGGCTCCCCCGACACCGTGCTCAGCGAAGAACTGGACGCAATCGTCAAGGGCGGCGCGGAGGGTGTGCTCTGCATTGGTCTGCGTTCGGGCGCGTCCGTGGTGGTGAAGATGAGCGACGGTTCGCACCGCGCCATGTACGTCGTGGCTCTGCGTGCTCTTGTTGCTGGCGGCTACCTGAGCGCCGAGGAATGCGAGCGCCTACTCGCGCTGGTGGTTCGCCCGGTGACCGGCGGTTACGTGGACGGCAAGCCTGTTGTGGTGGGTGAGCTGCGCGTACATGAGGAGCTCTTCACTCGCGAGAATCTGACTCTCGGTACCCAGGAAGGGAACTAGTTGTGGCGATTCGACGTAAGACTAGCGAAGAAGCGGGCATGGCGGCGGTACGCGAAGTGCGTGCCTTCTTTGAGGCGCAGCGTGCGGCAGCCGGTGAACTTGCAGATTCGCATGCCCGAGGCGAGTACCTGCTGAACAGCCCCGAGGTGGAGCAGGCGTTTGCCGCGCTCCCCCGCCCGGTGCGCGCTACCTTTGTGCGCTTCACCCTGGAGGAGCTGGCAACCCTCGCCCCCGGCAATAGTGTGGAGGTGCGCGTACCCCCGCTGGGCGTGACCCAGTGCGTGGCGGGTCCTCGCCATACGCGCGGTACCCCGCCGTCCGTGGTGGAGGCGCGTCCACTCGTGTGGGCGGCGCTGGTTCTGGGTGCCTGTTCGTGGGCGCAGGCGGTGAGTGCCGGTGCGCTGGATGCGTCGGGTGAGCGTAGTGACCTTTCGGGTTTGTTGCCGCTCTTCTAGAATTCGCTACGAGCTCACAGGTCCACGCAGTTTTCGTGATTTGGCGTGTTTGGTGCCTGTTCTAGTGGTCCATCCTGAGGTATTTAGCGCATCTTTCACCGCATCGGCTCCGAAACCCGGTACACTTTTAAAGGTCTGGTGTATGCTACGGCACACACAGGCAGGTGTGAGTGCGGCAACACGCCCTAATCTTGCGCTTGCACAGACGCATCCGCAGTCCCATCGTCGAAAAGAAGTGAATTGATTCGCCCCGACGGAAAACTCACTCACGACCTCGATCCAATTGACCACGGCCCCAAGGACGCCTGCGGCGTCTTCGGTGTCTGGGCTCCCGGCGAGGACGTGGCAAAGCTAACCTACTACGGCCTGTACGCGCTCCAGCACCGCGGCCAGGAATCAGCAGGTATCGCAACCAGTAACGGCAAACGCATCCACGTGTACAAAGATATGGGACTGGTCTCCCAGGTCTTTGACGAAGCCACCCTCAGTTCCATGCCCGGCGACCACGCTATCGGCCACGCCCGATACTCCACCACCGGCGCATCCCACTGGGCTAACGCACAGCCGACTCTCGGTACCACCCCGCACGGTACGCTCTGCCTGGCGCACAACGGTAACCTCACCAACTCGGCAGACCTCTACGAGCGTCTGATTGAAAAGAACGGCGGCAAGCCCCCCAAGCACGGCGAACTCGCCCAGGGCAACACCACCGACACCGCACTCGTCACCGCCCTGCTGGCGGAGCACGACTTCGACTCCCTCGAAGAAGCAGCACTCGACCTATTGCCGACCCTTCGCGGTGCTTTCTGCCTCACCTTCATGGATGAGCACACCCTCTACGCTGCACGCGACCCGCAGGGTGTACGCCCCCTCGTGCTCGGTCGTCTGGAGCGTGGCTGGGTTGTCGCATCCGAAACCGCGGCACTTGATATTGTCGGTGCGTCCTTCGTGCGTGAAGTGGAGCCCGGCGAGCTCATCACCATTGATGAGAACGGTCTGCGTTCCCAGCGTTTCGCAAAAGCTAAGCCCGCCGGTTGCGTCTTCGAGTACGTTTACCTCGCTCGCCCGGACACCACCATCTCCGGCCGTAGCGTCTACGAATCCCGCGTAGAAATGGGCCGTCAGCTTGCCCGCGAACACGCTGTTGAAGCTGACCTGGTCATGCCCACTCCCGAATCCGGTGTTCCGGCTGCTATTGGTTACGCCGAAGAGTCCGGCATTCCCTACGGTAACGGCCTGGTCAAGAACGCCTACGTGGGCCGAACCTTCATTCAGCCCTCGCAGACTATCCGCCAGCTCGGTATCCGTCTGAAGCTGAACCCGCTCAAGTCCGTGGTTGCTGGCAAGCGCCTCGTCGTTATTGACGACTCCATCGTTCGCGGTAACACCCAGCGCGCGCTCGTGCGTATGCTCCGCGAAGCTGGCGCGAAGGAAGTGCACGTGCGCATCTCCTCCCCGCCCGTGAAGTGGCCTTGCTTCTACGGTATTGACTTCGCCTCCCGTGCGGAGCTGATTGCGAACGGTCTGTCCGTGGACGAAATCGCGTCCTCCCTGGGTGCCGATTCGCTCGGCTTCATCTCTCAGGACGGCATGATGGCAGCCACCGAGCAGCCCGCCGAAAACATGTGCACCGCATGCTTCACCGGCAAATACCCGATTGAGTTGCCGAGCGAGGAACGACGCGGCAAGTCCCTCTTCGACTCCTCGGAGAAGGGCAAGGGCGGACCCCTCGCCGGTAAGGCAGCTGAGGTGACCGTGGAGCGCCCCGTCCCCTCCAAGCCTGAGCATGCTGAGGCCGTCTCCATTGAGACCCGCGAAGGCACCGAAACTCTCGAAACGAAGTTCGATCTCTCCGCAGTACAGGTTGCCGCAGACGACGCCGGTATGGGCATGTGCAACCCCGGCCCCGACGCCGACCTCGAGGCATTGCTCACCGAGCAGGACCGCATCCCCGCAAACTCCTCCGCTACCGCTACCCCGAAGGAATCCTAATGAGCGAGAACACCACCACCGTAACCTACGCGAGCGCAGGTGTTGACGTAGAGGCTGGCGATCGCGCCGTTGAGCTGATGAAGGGCGCTATCAAGGCGACCCACAACTCCTCCGTCGTTGGTGGCGTGGGCGGCTTCGCGGGCCTGTACGACGTCTCCGAGCTCGTCAAGTACCGCAAGCCCTACCTGGCTACCTCCACCGACGGTGTGGGTACCAAGGTCGCTATCGCGCAGGCACTCGATATTCACGACACCATCGGTTACGACCTGGTCGGCATGGTCGTGGACGACATCGTGGTCTGCGGTGCGAAGCCGCTGTTCATGACCGACTACATTGCCACTGGCAAGGTCGTTCCCGAACGTATCGCTGACATTGTGCGCGGTATCGCTGGCGCATGTGCACAGGCTGGTACCGCCCTGGTTGGCGGCGAAACCGCTGAGCACCCCGGCCTGCTCGCAGAAGACGAGTACGACGTTGCGGGCGCAGCAACCGGTCTGGTCGAGGCTGACGAGCTGCTCGGTCCCGAGCGCGTACGTGAGGGCGACGTGCTGATTGCTATGGCATCCTCCGGTATTCACTCCAACGGCTACTCCCTGGTCCGCAAGGTCCTGAACGTTGCCGGCTGGGGTCTGGAGCGTCAGGTGGACGAGCTGGGCCGCACCATCGGTGAAGAGCTGCTCGAACCCACCCGCGTGTACGCTGCAGACTGCCTGGACCTGGCGGCAGCATTCCCCGTCAACGGCGAAGACGGAACCACCGGCAGCGGTGTACGCGGCTTCTCCCACGTGACCGGCGGCGGCCTGGCTGCTAACCTGGCTCGCGTTCTGCCCCAGGGCCTGGAGGGTCGCGTGGACCGCTCCACCTGGCAGATTCCTGCAATCTTCTCCCTGATCGGTTCGCTGGGCAACGTGCCCCTGGCCGATCTGGAGCGCACCCTGAACCTGGGCGTGGGCATGATTGCTATCGTTGATCCCTCCGTGGCTGAGGCCGCTACCAAGCGCCTGAACGACCGCGGCATCCCCTCCTGGATTATGGGTGACGTTGTTGCCGCCGGCGAGCCCGAGGCTAACAACCCCGATTACGTTCAGGGAGCTAAGGGCGTGGACGGCGGAGCGGTTCGCCTGCTGGGCTCCTACGCTTCCTAAGGACGCTTTCTCCAGTAGGTAGCGAGCGCCAGCTTGCTGGTGCTGATGATTCTATAGACCGGGGCGGTCACCCATGCGGTGGCCGCCCCGGTCTGTGTGTGTCTACCGGCGGTGCGCGTTGTCCCGTGTGTTTGATGCCAGCTTTTTATTTATTTTCACGCGTATTTTGGGCTATTTTTATTTTTTGCTATCAATTGCATTTTTAATGCATTCTAGTGCTTACACCATAGTGTTAAAACATTTATTTTTCTCCCCTATCAGCAAGAGGTACCGCATATCCTGCCTCGCATATTCCAACCCTCAAGCTTTACTTATATAAACTCTCATTCATTGGGTGCTATTCAGCCTCCAGAGGTTGATTTTCTGTACATTAACCCGTGAAAAGCACCTCAAAAATCCCTCAAGTTCACCTTGAAGTGATACCTTAGAAATGTACGTTGCACACCGTCCAAAAAGAGTTCTTCCGGTACGCAAAAAGGGTCAAAGAAACGCTATTCCCTCACCCCATTCATTACTTCAGCGCGCCCAAAAAGGCCTCTTTTACTGCCCCGTAAAAACCCTATACGCACCTCGCGCACCTACAGACGGAAACACCAGTACACATCACACAGTCCGCATACCACCTACATCAGGAGAACCAGATGAGGCTTCCATACTTCGGCGCGCAGCGCACCGAAACACCTCCTCGCCGCTACCCCGATAACTGCCGCACCGATAACCGCCGCCGCAAGCACCCCGCACGCGCAGCACTGAGCCTGCTCGCCGCCAGCGCCATCCTCTTCGGAGGCGACCTGCCCGCCGTCCTCGCGCAGGCACCCAGCGACGAAGCCATCCTGGCAGCAGCTCAGGCGGCACCCCAGATCGAAGGTCCCGTCAGCCCCCTCACCCTCGCGCGCAACGGCGCGGCACGCCCCAACACCCCCACCGCGGCGGCACCCGGAACGCTCCCCCAGCAGGTGTTCGACCGATTCATCGTCACCTACACCAACGAAGCCAAGCAGCGTAAAATGCAGCGCGACGGCGACTGGGACGCAGTCCGCGGCATTGTTGACGACATCATGGACACCGTCGAGGTCGTCAGCGAAGCGCTGAACGTCGATACCAAGTTCCTGCACAACACCTCCACCGATGACGCCGTCATCCAGACCTCCAAAACCCTCAACAAAAACGAGGCGAAGGAGTTCATGGCGAAGGTCGCCTCCGACCCGGACGTAGCCTCCGTCGAGCCCGACTACATCAACTACCCCGCCGCAGAGGGCGACATCACCTTCCAGTTCAACGACCCGCAGTACAGCAAGCAGTGGAACCTCACCAACCCCACCACCGGCGTTCAGAACACCGGTAACGCACGCCTGCGCCGCGGCGCATACGTGAAGGTCGCCGTACTCGACACCGGCTATGTGCCGCACCCCGACCTGGTCACCGGCATGGCGAACGGCTACGATTTCGTCAGCGACCCGCTCAGCGCCCGCGACGGCGACGGCCGCGACCCCAACCCCAGGGATGAAGGCGACTACGCGCCCTACAACCTCTGCAAGGACCAGGCGAACGCCCACACCTCCACCTGGCACGGCACCAGCGTTGCCGGCATTATCGGTGCCCGAGGCAATAACCGCATGGGCATCGTCGGCGTTGCCGACCTCGCCCGCGTGCAGCCTGTGCGCGTACTGGGCCGATGCGGTGGCCGCACCTCAGACATTGCCGACGCCATCATCTGGGCTGCCGGCGGACACGTTGACGGAGTACCGGACAACGCCTACCCCGCCAAGATCATCAATATGTCCATCGGCACCGTAACCACGTGCCCCGCCGCTTACCAGCGCGCCATCAACATTGCACGCTCCAAGGGCGCAATCGTGGTCGCTGCGGCAGGTAACGGCAACACGGAGGCGTCCAAGTACGCGCCCGCCAACTGCATGGGCGTCATCACGGTTGGTGCAACCACCAAGGCTGGCACGCGAGCATCATTCTCGAACTACGGCACGAGGGTTAACATCTCGGCACCGGGTGAAAACATCCTCACCCTGTCCATGAACAGCCTCGACCGCCCTGATAACACTAAGTTCAGCTACGACTATGAGAGCGGCACCTCCATGTCGGCACCGCACGTCTCCGCTCTGCTGGCGCAGCAGCTGGTCAACGGCACCTCCATGACCACTAAGCAGGTCGAGGAGGCGTTCACCCTCGCGGGGGGAAACCGCATCAAGTGCGATAAGTATTTCTGCAGCCGAGGTATTATCAACAGCTTCAACCTGGCTAAAAAGGCTGGAAACCTGGACGCGAACGGTAGGGTGACCTACCTGCGACCGCGCAAGATTATTTCTAAGGGCCTGAGCGCCGGAGCGTCCAACACCAAGATTGCAGACAGGGCCGCCACCGACGAGGCAGCCGAGGCGACAGCAGAAGCTCTCACGGCAGGAGCCAACGGCGAGAGCCTCACCGGCGACTACGACCGAATTCCCGGCGCGCCCGCCATGGAAATCCCCGAAGATGCCCAGGTCTACGACTTGAACGGTGACGCCGAGCCCGTCACCCAGGACGAACCGCTGGTCACCAACCCCGCGCAGAAGCCCCGCGAGGCAGACGAGCAGCACTAAGCTACCCATAGCGTAGCCAGACCCGGTTCACGGGCAGAGCGAAGCCCCCGATGAAAGAACTCATCGGGGGCTTTTCGTATCTAAAATCAGTTTTGACTAGCGGTGATTACCGGTCGCGAAGCCCAAGTAACCATTGTTCAGGTAGCCATTGTTCGGGTAAGTACTGCTCGGGTAGGTGTTCGCAGATGCACCGTACCAGGAGCGGTAACGCGGGGTGTGGCCGTGACGCGGACGCGACGGGTAGGAGGGGCGAGTCACCGGGCGGGACGGGCGGGTCCTGGCCTTCGGAGCCGGGGTCACCTTCGGTGCAGGGGTTACCTTCGGTGCGGGGGCCTGCTGACGCTTAGCGTCCTCCTCAGCCTTCTTGCGTGCCGCCTCTTCAGCCGCCTTCTTACGTGCGGCTTCCTCCTCAGCCTTCTTGCGTGCCGCGGCAGCATCCGCAGCCTCACGGTCGGAGCGGACCTGCTGAACCGCGCGTGCCGCATTCACAATGCCGGAACCGCACGCGGACTGGTCGCACTCAACGCCCTGAGAGGTGGACTGCAGGGCCTTCTTCGCCTGAGCGTACGTCAGCTTCGGGTCGACCGACTTCATGAGCGCCACAATACCGGCAACATGCGGTGCCGCCATGGAAGTGCCCTGGTACTCGGCGTAATCAGCCTTACCGGGAGCAGTCTTACCGGCGTTCAGGGTGGAGAGAATACCGCCACCCCAGTAGCGGCGGTCGCCACCGGGCGCGCTCACGTCCACGCGGGAGCCGTAGTTGGAGAAGTAGGAGCGCTTGCCGTTCTTATCGGTTGCGCCCACGTTAATGACGTCCTCGCAGTTGCCGGGGCTGGACTTCGAGGCATCAAAGTTGTTGTTACCCGCTGCGACGACCACGATGGAGCCGCGCTTATTCGCCTGAGCAATCGCCTGGCGGTACGGGGTGGTGCAAGTGCCCTCGCTACCGATGGACATGTTAATGACCTGGGCGGGGTTCTGGTTTGCGGGGACACCGCGCACACTACCACCGGCAGCCCAAATAATGCCGTCGGTGATGTCCGAGTCGAAGCCGCCGCAGGCGCCCAGAACGCGCACGGGCACGATCTTCGCCTCGGGTGCCACGCCGGCAATGCCCTCGTTATTGTTCGCGATAGCGGCAATGGTGCCCGCCACGTGGGTGCCGTGCCAGTCGGAGGCGGTCGCCTTCGAACCGGTGAAGCACTGGTTATCTACGGTCCAGTTGCCGGCATCGGTCGGGTCGGAGTCGCGGCCGTTACCATCGTTGGAGAACGCCGACTCGGCAATAAAGTCGTAGCCGGGCAGCACGTTAGCGTCCAGGTCCGGGTGGGCGGTAATGCCGGAGTCCAGCACCGCCACGGTCACACCCTTGCCGCGGGTGGTGCCCCACGCCTCCAGCGCGGAGACGCCCTTCTCACCGGTGAGGGACCACATGCGGTTCATCTTCGGGTCGTTGATTTTGACGGTCTCCGAGGTGTTATCCACGGTAGCGTAGCGGCGCATATCGGGCGACACGGAGGCGACCTTGGAGTTCGCGCTCAGGGCGTCCATGTACTGCTGGGCCTGAGCGGGGGTGAGCTCTGCGGAGGTGGTGACCACGCTGGCGTCCAGCGCGGTGGAGCGGACGTAGCTGGTCTTAATGTTCAGCAGCTCGTCAATGCTCTGCACCTCGGAGGTGATGCCCGCGTAGAGTGCGTCGTTCCAGGTTGCCTGCTGGGTACCGGCGGCTGCGGACCAGTCAATCTGATCTGCGGTGGCATCGGTGGAGGCGGCGTTCTTCGCCTCATCGGTGTAAGTGATGATGAAGCGGTTGTATGCCACGGGCGCGGACTGGGTGGTGTTAGAAGCCTGTGCCGCCGCAGAAGCCTGGGTTGCGTGGGTGGCCTGCGCGGTGGGTGCCGCCACGGCGGGGATCACGCTTGCCGAGAGCAGGCAGGTTGCGGTGACGAAGCTCAGCAGGGAACGCTGTGAGGAGCGTGCCTGCGAGGGGCGAGCAATGCGAAGCATGGACGTCCTTGAGGTGAGTGGTACCGGGTGCGCACGATGCGGCGTAGCGTTGCCGTCTCGCGTTGAGGGCGTGTGCTCGGTACGAGTGAATACGGAAGAGTGAGGTGTTGGTGCATTGTGTGTGCTGTGAAGTGGTTCCACAATGTGCGTGCACGGGTACGCACCGTGAGATACTCTAGCACCCTTTTTCAGTTACTTTATGAATAAAATAACCTTTGTGATGCAGGTCATTTTATGCATAGATGAGTAAAACTTAAATCACTACTTTAAGTCGCGAGAATATTCCGACTAGGCATTTCTTTATCTGCATTTACATGAAAGAAAAATCTCATTATTTACGCCACACTATCGAGTTTTAGCCCCGCCAAACATAGGAAAAGGTGCTAGGATAGCGATATCTCACCACATAAACCACTTCCGAAGAGCTCCCGCACGGGAGTTTAGAGAAAAATACACATCAATGCAGTGATGTGCATTTTCTTTTTCTATTCGCTCCTCACAAGCAAATACACAAAAGAATACAAATATTTTCTCAAAGGTGCATTTATGTGAGTGGATGACCAACCCACTTGCCGCTTCCGGCACTCACATACGCAAAGGACCCCGATGTCTTTTACCACTCACCCCTCACCGCGCCGCATCGCTCGCGCCGCGCTGAGCCTGGGCACCGCCGCAGCACTCGTCGCGACCCTGGGCACCCCCGCATCCTTCGCGGCACCCGCCAAGGCTAACGGCGCCGAACGTGCCAAGGCACACACCACCATATCCTCCCTCAGCTCCGAGCAGCAGAAGGCAGGCTTCAACCGCTTCGTCATCACCTACACCGACAGCGCCCTGAATGCCGGTGGCATCAACTGGGCAAGCCCCGCAGGCACCCAGGTCGCCACCTGGAGCGATGCTCTCTATGCGGGCATCAGCTCCGATGTGAAGAGCATCGACGAGCTGCTGAAGGTCAAGACCAGCTACGTACGCACCACCGCCCAGAAGGCGACCGTGGTGACCGTCTCCTCCAAGCTCACCGCAGAGCAGGCGGAGAAGTACATGGCGACTCTGAGCTCCAACCCCTCCGTCGCATCGGTTGAGCCCGACCTGCTGCGCCGCTCGAACGCACGCGCTCGTGGCGCCGCTACCTCCAAGGTGGCTCAGGTTGCCAAGGCTGCGCAGGCATCGGACCAGGTTGTGGCACCGAACGACACCCTCTACCCGCAGCAGTGGAACCTGCACGGCACCAAGGGCCTGGCAGCCCCCGAGGCGTGGAAGACCGCCCAGGGCGCTGGCGTGACCGTTGCCGTGATTGACTCCGGCATCGTCAAGCACCCCGACCTGGACGCTAACGTTCTGCCCGGCTACGACTTCATCACCGAGCCCTCCATCGCACGCGACGGTAACGGCCGCGACTCCGACCCGACCGACCAGGGCAACTGGGAAGAAGCGGGCGTCTGCGATGCCTACTCTGAGGCAAGCGAGTCGAACTGGCACGGCACCCACGTTGCAGGATCCATCGCGGCGATTATGAACAATAAGCGCGGTATCGTCGGCGTGGCGCCCTCCACCAAGATTCTGCCGGTGCGTGCCCTGGGCATGTGCGGCGGCTACGACTCCGACATTGCGGATGCAATGGTTTGGGCAGCCGGCGGCACCGTTGAGGGCGTTCCCGCGAACTCCAACCCCGCCAAGATCATTAACCTCTCCCTCGGTGGCGAGGGCACCTGCCCCGCTACCTACTCCAAGGCTATTGCTGAGGTGAACAAGCGCGGCGCGATTCTCGTTGTCGCTGCCGGCAACGACGGTCAGGACACCTCCAAGGTTGCTCCGGCTAACTGTGGCGGTTCGATCGTGGTGGGTGCTACCGACCAGGACGGTAAGCGTAGCGACTTCTCCAACTACGGCAAGCTCGTTGATGTGAGCGCCCCCGGTAGCGGCATCATGTCCACCGTGGATCTGGGCACCACCGTGTCCACCGGCGCAGGCTACACCGAGTACGACGGCACCTCCATGGCTGCACCCCAGGTTGCTGGCGTGATTGCGCTGATGAAGTCGGTGGATCCCTCGCTGACCGCTGAGCGTGCAAAGCAGATTCTGAAGCAGAGCTCCAAGCCGCTCACCTGCGATGTGAACGCTTGCGGCTCCGGCATTGTGAACGCGGCGAGCGCGCTGGCTATGGTGCAGGGCAAGAAGGACCCGAACCCTGTTGCGAAGCCCTGGCCGAAGCGTGCACCCAAGCACCCGACCCGTGCGGCACGTGTTGGTTACGTGACCAACCCGGCTGTTAACCACAACCCGCCGTTCCTGATTACTCCCGGCGGTCTGATTCCCGGTCAGTAATCGGTATGTTGCCAGCTCGGAAGCCGGTGAGCCAATAGGCTTCTGAAAGGCCAAATATATACAAAAAGCCCCCGTTGAGTTTTTGAACTGCGCCCCGAAACTTGGACGCTATA
>NZ_KV802650.1:0-428 GCF_001810775.1 Rothia sp. HMSC062H08 | reverse complement strand
CGGCCTGCCCTTGGGCTTAGGCTTAAGCGCCTGCGCGCCGCCTTCACGGTACAGCCTGCACCATTGCTTCAACGGTGTCGTGCTTGCAATACCGAAGCGCGCCATCGCTTCAGGCTTACTCATCCCACCGTCAACCACGGCCTTCGCTGCGGCGACTTTGGTCTCGTAGTCGTATTTGGTGTGTTTTACTCCCATGGTAAGAAGCCCGTCCTTCCCGATGACGTGGTACGTTTTCTGCCACTCTCTCACAGTCGCGGCGGACATACCAAGCCTGCTGGCGGTTAAACCATAGCCAAATCCTTTCTCAAACATTTGCGCTGCTTGTTTCCGAAGCAAACGGTCGTGTCTTATTCCCAGATGCACGGACATGAAAAGCCTCCTGTTTCTTGGACTTTATTTTTGTTGTCCAAGAAACGGGAGGCAGTTCA
>NZ_KV802649.1:0-3400 GCF_001810775.1 Rothia sp. HMSC062H08 | reverse complement strand
GGGTGGTTTTGCTCATGGGTGGAATGTTGGTTTTGGGTTGGATGAGGCGCATTGTTGGGTTTTGGGGTAACACGTGTGTGTTGTTCCTTTGTTTGCCTGGCATGGTGATGATGCAAGTGTTTTTGTTTGTGTTGTTGTTGTGTTGTGGGTTGTTGTTTGAGAACTATATAGTGGACGCGAGCATCTTCTGGAATTTGCGTTGAATCAATGCTTTGGTGTTGGTTTGATTGTTGATTTTAGATTCTTATTTTTCTTGATTGTGTGTAAGTTATTAAGGGCACACGGTGGATGCCTTGGCATTAAGAGCCGATGAAGGACGTGTGAATCTGCGATAAGCCTCGGGGAGCCGATAACTGGGCGTTGATCCGAGGATTTCCGAATGGGGAAACCTGGCTCATCTTCATGGTGAGTTACCGCCAGCTGAATGTATAGGCTGGTTGGGGGGAACGCGGGGAAGTGAAACATCTCAGTACCCGCAGGAAGAGAAAATAAAGTAATGATTCTGTGAGTAGTGGCGAGCGAAAGCGGAAGAGACTAAACCTGTGGTGTGTGATAGCGGTTAGGCGTTGCATCATGGGGGTTGTGGGAGTCACAGTGGCAGTTCTAACTGGCTGCCGGCATGATGTTCAGGATGGTAGGTGAACGACTTGGAATGGTCGGCCGTAGAGGGTGAGAGTCCCGTAATCGAAATTGTTCTGTCCGTGGTGTGGCCACCCGAGTAGCACGGGGCTCGTGGAATCTCGTGTGAATCTGCCAGGACCACCTGGTAAGTCTAAATACTTCTTAATGACCGATAGTGAATCAGTACCGTGAGGGAATGGTGAAAAGTACCCCGGGAGGGGAGTGAAATAGTACCTGAAACCGTGTGCTTACAAGCCGTTGGAGCCTTTTGGGGTGACAGCGTGCCTTTTGAAGAATGAGCCTGCGAGTTAGTGTTATGTCGCGAGGTTAACCCGTGTGGGGTATCCGTAGCGAAAGCGAGTCTGAATAGGGCGTTTGAGTGGCATGACCTAGACCCGAAGCGGAGTGATCTATCCATGGCCAGGTTGAAGCGACGGTAAGACGTCGTGGAGGACCGAACCCACTTCAGTTGAAAATGGAGGGGATGAGCTGTGGATAGGGGTGAAAGGCCAATCAAACTCTGTGATAGCTGGTTCTCCCCGAAATGCATTTAGGTGCAGCGTTACGTGTTTCTTGCCGGAGGTAGAGCTACTGGATGGCCGATGGGCCTTCACGGGTTACTGACGTCAGCTAAACTCCGAATGCCGGTAAGTGAGAGCGTAGCAGTGAGACAGTGGGGGATAAGCTTCATTGTCGAGAGGGAAACAGCCCAGACCACCAACTAAGGCCCCTAAGCGTGTGCTAAGTGGGAAAGGATGTGGAGTTGCTTAGACAACCAGGAGGTTGGCTTAGAAGCAGCCATCCTTGAAAGAGTGCGTAACAGCTCACTGGTCAAGTGATTCTGCGCCGATAATGTAGCGGGGCTCAAGTACACCGCCGAAGTTGTGGCAATGATCTTTTTGGATTGTTGGGTAGGGGAGCGTCGTGTGGCCGGTGAAGCTGCGGTGTAAACCAGTGGTGGAGGCTATGCGAGTGAGAATGCAGGCATGAGTAGCGAAAGATGAGTGAGAAACTCATCCGCCGGATGATCAAGGGTTCCAGGGTCAAGTTAATCTGCCCTGGGTTAGTCGGGGCCTAAGGCGAGGCCGACAGGCGTAGTCGATGGATAACGGGTTGATATTCCCGTACCGGTGAAAAACCGCCCATACTGATATTGTGATGCTAACCATGCGAAGCATGATGTGCAGGCTTTTGTTTGTGTGTTGTGTGGGTTGTGGGACCCGATCTTTGGAGGTAAACGTGTTAACAGGTGTGACGCAGGAAGGTAGCCAAGCCACGCGATGGTTGTCGTGGTCTAAGCGTGTAGGGTTGTCGGTTGTTAAATGCGCCGGCTGTGTGCCTGAGACGTGATGGGACCCCGTTTTTGGGGGATTTGGTGATCCTATGCTGCCGAGAAAAGCATCGGCGTGAGGTTTTAGCCGCCCGTACCCTAAACCGACACAGGTGATCAGGTAGAGAATACTAAGGCGATCGAGAGAATCATGGTTAAGGAACTCGGCAAAATGCCCCCGTAACTTCGGGAGAAGGGGGACCTTGAGCGTGATGGGCACTTGCTGCCTGGAGCGTGTATGGGTCGCAGAGACCAGGGGGAAGCGACTGTTTATCAAAAACACAGGTCCGTGCGAAGTCGTAAGACGATGTATACGGACTGACTCCTGCCCGGTGCTGGAAGGTTAAGAGGATTGGTTAGCCTTTTTTGGGCGAAGCTGAGAATTTAAGCCCCAGTAAACGGCGGTGGTAACTATAACCATCCTAAGGTAGCGAAATTCCTTGTCGGGTAAGTTCCGACCTGCACGAATGGAGTAACGACTTCCCTACTGTCTCAACCATGAACTCGGCGAAATTGCAGTACGAGTAAAGATGCTCGTTTCGCGCAGCAGGACGGAAAGACCCCGTGACCTTTACTATAGTTTGGTATTGGTGTTTGGTTTGGCTTGTGTAGGATAGGTGGGAGACTGTGAAGCATGGACGCTAGTTTGTGTGGAGTCGTTGTTGAAATACCACTCTGGTCAATCTGGATGTCTAACTTCGGGCCATGATCTGGTTCAGGGACAGTGCCTGATGGGTAGTTTAACTGGGGCGGTTGCCTCCTAAAGTGTAACGGAGGCGCCCAAAGGTTCCCTCAGCCTGGTTGGCAATCAGGTGTTGAGTGTAAGTGCACAAGGGAGCTTGACTGTGAGACTGGCAGGTCGAGCAGGGACGAAAGTCGGGACTAGTGATCCGGCGGTACGTTGTGGAACGGCCGTCGCTCAACGGATAAAAGGTACCTCGGGGATAACAGGCTGATCTTGCCCAAGAGTCCATATCGACGGCATGGTTTGGCACCTCGATGTCGGCTCGTCGCATCCTGGGGCTGGAGTCGGTCCCAAGGGTTGGGCTGTTCGCCCATTAAAGCGGTACGCGAGCTGGGTTCAGAACGTCGTGAGACAGTTCGGTCCCTATCCGCTGCGCGCGTTGGAAATTTGAGAAAGGCTGTCCTTAGTACGAGAGGACCGGGACGGACGAACCTCTGGTATGTCAGTTGTACCGCCAGGTGCATGGCTGATTGGCTACGTTCGGGAGGGATAACCGCTGAAAGCATCTAAGCGGGAAGCCTGTTTCGAGATGAGATTTCCTGGCACTTTTGGTGTGTGAGGCTCCTTATAGATGATGAGGTTGATAGGCCGGGTATGGAAGCGGGGACTGAAGACTCGTGGAGTTGACTGGTACTAATAGGCCGAAGGCTTACTTTTCAAGAGAGTTGTTTGTTGTTTGCGTTCACTGTATGGTTTTTGGATAA
>NZ_KV802648.1:0-32989 GCF_001810775.1 Rothia sp. HMSC062H08 | reverse complement strand
AGATGCGCTACCAATTGCGCCACGCCCCCGTCTCAGCGGAAACCACTGTTTAGTTATTTTTCCAAGCCTTCACGACCTCATTGCTCTGGTACTTTTTCAGAACCATCACAGTAACACACGAAAGAACAGCAAGAATCAATAATTTCTTCATTATTGCCTTTCATAGTGTGGAGTGGGCGTACCAAGAATCGAACTTGGGACCTCTTCGTTATCAGCGAAGCGCTCTAACCGTCTGAGCTATACGCCCTCCTTCTGCGGAATTTCTTCCGTAGAACGAGATATAACTATACAGGTGTTTGAAGGTAACACCAAATCGAAAAAGCATGTTCTGTATCACACTTTAATATTGGGGGTTCCCGAGCATACAGAGCGGGGCATGCAGAACGGGCGGCACCGCCTCCACCAGAGACAGAACCGCCCGCACACAAAGCTCAAAAGCTACAAACTAGGACTCATCACTCAGAGTCAAGGTCACGCCACCAACCAGCTTCGCAGCCAGGTTGTACAGAATCGCGCCAATCATACCCAGCAGAGTAAAGACCACAGTGTTGACCACAGCAAAAATAGTAGTCACCAAAGCAACCTGACCCAGCGAAATCATCTGCGAAATATCCACAGTGGTCGAACCGGTACCCAGCGAGCTAATCAGCTGGTTCACACCGGTAAACGCACCAGAAGCCTGCAGGAACAGCCACAGAATCACCGAAGCCACCACAGTCACAATGCCCAAAGCAATAGACAGCAGGAAGATCAGCTTAGCCACCGACCACGTATCAACCTTCTGAACCACCAGACGCGCGCGACGAATCTTCGAACGCGGCGCCGGACGCACCAACTGACGGCGCGAACCAGTAGGACGCTTAGCGTTCACAGGGCGCTTACCGGCAGGACGCTTAGCGGTACCGCCAGGACGAGCCTGGCCCGAACGTGCCTGAGCCGGGCGACGCGCGCCAGCCTTAGCCGCACCCGAAGACTTAGATGCACCAGCCGACGCCGAACGCTGTGCCGACGCAGGAGAGGAGCTCGCGGGAGTGCTGCTCATTAGTTACCTCCAGTAGCGGTGAGATCGGCAGCCGCCGCTTCACCCTCGTTGTCCGTACCGGGCGCCTCAGAAGACTCCGAAGCCTCGGTGTTCTCAGTGGTTTCATCGTCGCTATCATCCAGCTGACGATCCTGGTTGCGTGCAACACCAATAATAGAATCGCCCTTACCGGGCTTTGCAAAGATAACACCCATAGTATCGCGTCCCTTCGCAGGAACCTCATTCACGTTCGAACGAACGACCTTGCCGCTGGCCATAACCACCAGCACCTCGTCCTCTTCGTCCACAATGAGGCCACCCACCAGGGCGCCACGATCCTCAACTAGCTTAGCAACCTTAATGCCGAAGCCGTTACGGCCCTGCACGCGGTACTCATCCACGCTCGTACGCTTCGCGTAACCACCCTCAGTGACCACGAAGACGAAGGAACCCTCAGTAACCACATTCGCAGAAATCAGCTCGTCGCCCTCACGGAACTTCATACCGGTCACACCGGAGGTCGAACGACCCATCGGGCGCAACGACGCATCATCAGCGTGGAAGCGTAGCGACATACCGTTACGCGACACCAGCAGAATATCGTCCTTATCCGAAACGGTGAACGCCGAAACAACCTCATCGCCCTCACGCAGGTTAATCGCAATCAGGCCGGCAGTACGGTTCGTATCGTAATCGCTCAGGCGGCTCTTCTTCACCATGCCGCCGCGAGTAGCAAGCACCAGGTACTCAGCATCCTCATAGCTCTTCAGCTCCATCACCTGAGCAATATGCTCACCGCCCTGGAACTCCAGCAGGTTCGCAATGTGCTGACCCTTCGCGTCACGACCGGCTTCCTGCAGCTCGTAACCCTTCGCACGGTACACGCGACCCAGGTTCGTGAAGAACAGAATCCAGCTGTGCGTAGTCGTCACAAAGAAGTGCTCCACCACGTCATCACCGCGCAGCGAGGCACCCTTAATGCCCTTACCGCCGCGGTGCTGGCTACGGTACTGATCACTGCGGGTGCGCTTAATGTAGCCGCCGCGAGTAATCGTAACCACGACCTCTTCCTCAGGGATGAGGTCTTCCATAGACATGTCGCCGTTGTAGCCGTACATAATCTGGGTGCGACGCTCATCGCCGTAGCGGTTCACAATCTCGCCCAGCTCCTCAGAGATAATCTCGCGCTGGCGAGTCTCCGAAGCAATAATCGCGTTGTACTCAGCGATCATGCGCATCAGCTCATCGTGACGATCCTGAATCTTCTGACGCTCCAAAGCAGCCAAACGACGCAGCTGCATGTTCAGAATTGCCTGAGCCTGAGCCTCATCAATCTGCAAGAACTCCATCAGGCCGCTACGCGCCTCATCAGCGGTGGGGGAGCGGCGAATCAGGGCAATAACCTCATCCAGAGCATCCAGAGCCTTGAGCAGGCCGCGCAGGATGTGCGCCTCTTCCTCCGCCTGGCGCAGACGGTAGCGGGTACGGCGGACGATAACATCCAGCTGGTGGTTGACCCAGTGGCGCACGAAAGCGTCCAGGGACAGGGTGCGGGGCACGCCGTCCACGATGGCCAGCATGTTCGCGGAGAAGTTCTCCTGCAGCTGGGTGTGCTTGTACAGGTTGTTCAGCACAACCTTCGGGGAAGCATCACGCTTGAGCACAATCACCAGGCGCTGACCGGTACGACCCGAAGTCTCGTCGCGCAGATCGGCGATACCGGTGACCTTGCCGTCCTTGATGAGCTCGGCAATCTTGATGGCCAGGTTATCCGGGTTTGCCTGGTAGGGCAGCTCGGTGACGACCAGGCAGGTGCGTCCGTGGATTTCCTCGACGTTGACCACGGCACGCATGGTAATCGAACCACGGCCGGTGCGGTACGCATCCTCAATACCCTTGGTGCCCAGAATCTGCGCACCGGTCGGGAAATCCGGGCCCTTGATGCGAGCCATCAGAGCGTTCAGCAGCTCTTCGTTGGTGGCGTGCGGGTTCTTCAGGAACCACTCCACGCCCTCGGCCACCTCGCGCAGGTTGTGCGGGGGAATGTTGGTCGCCATACCCACGGCGATACCCGAGGAGCCGTTAATCAGCAGGTTCGGGATGCGCGCGGGCAGAACGGTCGGCTCTAGGGACTTGCCGTCGTAGTTCGGCTGGAAATCAACGGTGTCCTCGTTGATGTCGCGCACCATCTCCAGGGCAATGGGGGCCATCTTCGTCTCGGTGTATCGGGGAGCCGCTGCGCCATCGTTACCGGGGGAGCCGAAGTTGCCCTGTCCCAATGCCAGCGGGTAGCGCATGATCCAGCTCTGAATCAGACGCACGAGGGTGTCGTAGATGGCGATATCGCCGTGGGGGTGGAACTGACCCATGACGTCGCCGACCACGCGGGCGCACTTGTTGAAGGCGCGGTCCGGGCGGTAGCCGCCGTCGTACATTGCGTAGATGACGCGACGGTGCACGGGCTTGAGGCCGTCACGGACATCCGGCAGGGCACGACCGATGATGACGGCCATCGCGTAGTCCAGGTAGGAGCGCTGCATTTCGGTTTGCAGGTCCACCTGTTCAATGTGGCCGTGGTGGTCCACGATCTCGGTGTCACCGGTGCTGACGACGTCAGCTCCGGTCACTTCGTTCTGCTGTTCTTCGCTCATTATTTCCCTCAATAAATCACTCGGTTACATAACCCATTCCACATATTCCCCAAAAGAAATATGTCGTGCGGGTTAGATATCGAGGAATCGGATGTCCTTTGCGTTCTGCTGGATAAACTCGCGGCGGGCCTCAACGTCCTCACCCATAAGCACCGAGAAGATCTGGTCCGCGGCAGCCGCGTCCTCCATCTTCACCTGCAGCAGGGTACGGCGCGCCGGATCCATGGTGGTGTCCCACAGCTCGGTGTAGTCCATCTCACCCAGACCCTTGTAACGCTGAATACCGTTGTCCTTGGGCAGACGCTGGTTATTCGCCAAACCACGTGCCAGAGCCTCGTCGCGCTCTGCGTCGGAGTAGACGTAATCGTGCGGAGCGTTAGACCACTTGATGCGGTACAGCGGCGGCTGAGCCAGGTACACGTAACCGGCCTCAATCAGCGGGCGCATGAAGCGGAAGAGCAGGGTCAGCAACAGGGTCGTGATGTGCTGGCCGTCCACGTCCGCATCGGCCATGAGCACAATCTTGTGGTAACGGGCCTTTTCGATGTTGAAGTCGTCGCCAATACCGGTACCGAAGGCGGTAATCATCGCCTGAATTTCGGCGTTCGACAGGGCGCGGTCCAGGCGAGCGCGCTCAACGTTCAGGATCTTACCGCGCAGCGGCAGAATAGCCTGAGTGTTCGGGTTACGACCCTGAACCGCCGAACCACCCGCGGAGTCACCCTCCACCAGGTAAATCTCAGAGATCGACGGATCCTTCGAGGAACAGTCCTTGAGCTTACCGGGCATGGAGCTGGTCTCCAGCAGGCCCTTGCGGCGGGTCGTCTCACGGGCCTTGCGGGCGGCGATACGCGCCTGGGCGGCGGTAATCGCGCGACGCACGATGTCCTTGGCCACGGCGGGGTTACGGTCGAACCAGTCGCTCAGGTGATCGTTCACCTCGCGCTGGGTGAAGGACTTCGCCTCCGAGTTACCCAGCTTGGTCTTCGTCTGACCCTCGAACTGCGGCTCGGAAATCTTAATCGAGATGACCGCGGTCAGGCCCTCACGCACGTCTTCACCGGTGAGGTTATCGTCCTTATCGCGCAACAGCTTGTTGTCGCGAGCGTAACGGTTCACCAGGGAGGTCAGCGCGGCACGGAAACCCTCTTCATGGGTGCCGCCCTCGTGGGTGTTGATCGTGTTTGCGTAGGAGTAGATGGATTCCTTGTACGCACCGGTCCACTGCATGGCCACTTCCAGGCTCATGTTACGGTCGGAGTCCTCAGATTCGAAGGAGACAATCTCTTCGTTCACGATGGTCTTCGCGCCGGCGTTCAGGAAGTGCACGTAGTCAAACAGGCCGTTGTCGTAACGGTAAGTGACGGTCATGAAACCGTCAGCGTTCGCACGCACGCGGTTGAGAGTGTTTTCCTTCTCCTCTTCGGCAACCTCGTCACCGGCGAACTTCTCGCGCTCATCGGTCAGGGTGATGGTCAGGCCCTTATTCAGGAAGGCCATCTGCTGGAAGCGAGCGCGCAGGGTCTCAAAATCGAACTCGACAGTCTCGAAAATCTCGGGATCCGGATAGAAGGTCTGAATCGTGCCGGTCTTATCGGAGGGCTCGCCGCGATGCAGGGGACCGTCGGGCACGCCACCGTTGGAGAAGGAGATGTGCCACGCGTAGCCCTGGCGGTGCACCTCGGTAATCACGCGGGTCGATAGGGCGTTCACTACGGAGATACCCACGCCGTGCAGACCACCGGAAACCGAGTAGCCGCCGCCGCCAAACTTACCGCCGGCGTGCAGCACGGTCATGACGACCTCGACGGTGGACTTGTGCTCGGTGGGGTGCTCATCCACGGGAATACCGCGACCGTCATCCTTGACGCGCACCGCGCCATCGGCCTGGATGGTCACGTCGATTTCGGAGGCGTAACCGGCAAGCGCTTCGTCCACGGAGTTATCAACGACCTCGTAGACCAGGTGGTGCAGACCGCGCTCGGTGGTCGAGCCGATGTACATGCCGGGGCGTTTACGAACCGCCTCCAAGCCTTCCAGCACGGTAATATCGGATGCACCGTATTCATGCTGCTGTTCAGATGCATTCTGTTCAGATGCCACGAGGCAGAACTCCTTGAGTAGATGATGCAACCGGCAAAGGAAAGCTACGGGCAGCCAAGAGCGGAGCCTAGAACGCCTCACAGAGGGCACAAGAAAGTGCCTGCACAACCCGCGGTGCCGGTGGTACCCATAGGTGGGCACACTTTACGCATTGTCTCTTTTATTTTACCGAGCAAGAGAGCATAAAACCATCTACAAGCGTCACATATTGAGCTTTTTTGGGCACTACCACCCGCTCAAAAGCCCGCTAAGGCGGTTTAGAGTGCCTCAACCCCCTTTTGAGGTAGGGGATACGGTTCACCACTTCGTGGGGGTTGCTGGCGATTCTAAAGCTTTCATAGCGTGCAGAAAAAGGCTTATTTTGACCTAACACCGTTCATTCAGAAGGTGAACGAGCACCAGAGGCACTCAGAAGG
This sequence comes from Rothia sp. HMSC062H08, assembly GCF_001810775.1. Lineage (NCBI taxonomy): Bacteria > Bacillati > Actinomycetota > Actinomycetes > Micrococcales > Micrococcaceae > Rothia > Rothia sp. HMSC062H08. Next base: position 26,798 of record NZ_KV802648.1, on the reverse strand, counting down.
CTACCCGTAGGTGTCGCGCACACCGCGCATGCCGGTGGCACGCCGATAGCCTCGCTGATTCCAGCGTCCGTTGTTCGGACCCAGCACGCGAACCTGAGCCACGACACCATCACCCAGTTCACGGCGGAAAAGTTCGATGAGGTGCCCGTGCATCAGGCGCAGCTGAGTCGTCCAGGCGGTAGAGTCGCACTGGACTTCAACAATGGAGTTTTCGAAGCTGATGGGGCGGGTGTGCGCCGCAATTTCAGGGCCCACGAGCTCAGCCCAGCGAGCCAGCACGCTAGAGACTGCCACGGGCTCTTTCCAGCCGCGAGAACGGATCAGAGCGCTGACGATGCCGCCAAGGGGTTTGGGGTCGCGAGAGCTCTCTCCAGGGCCGCTATAGCCACCCATGACGCGGGGGTCCCACCCCTGCGCTCGCCGCGATTTCTTCTTCGAGGCGGTTCCAGACATGACCGCACCAAAATCGCGCATGATTTTATTCGCAGAGAAGGCATTCAGGGGCGCCTCGCCGCGTTCTTGAGCCGCCACTCGCATACGGGTCAGTAGGGCGGAGGGGGCGTCCACCTCGTCACGGTAGAACTCACCCACGCCGTCAACCTCGTACGGGTTTTGAGGCTCCGCAAACTGCGGTTCCGCGAATTCACCGAATGTTTCACGTGAAACATGGTTTTGAGGGCGGACGGGGTTACTCATCGCCATCACCCTCTGCGAGTGCAGAAACGGTCGAGTTCGACTGCCCCACAGAGTCAGTGACAGAGTCGGTGGCAGGACCAGCGGCAGGCTGCACATACTCGGCGTGCCCCGCCGTCACCGACACCAGGCGGTAGTCGCCCAGCTCCTCCGGAATATCCGTGAGTACGGCGCACGTAATGAGCACCTGCTCCGCCGCGGCAACCATAGCGCCCAGGCGGTGGCGGCGCGCCGAGTCGAGCTCGGCGAAGACATCGTCAAGAATCAGGATGGGGGAGGCACCCGGCGAAGAATCGTCCTCCACATGAACAAACCACGAAGCCAACTTCAGGGCCAGGGCAAACGACCAGCTCTCACCGTGCGAGGCAAAATGCTTAACCGGAAGGCCGCCCAGCAGCAGGGTCACATCCTCACGGTGCGGCCCCACCAGCGTCACGCCGCGCTCAATTTCCTCGGCGCGACGCTCGGCAAAACCGCGCAGAAGCGCCTCCTTCAGGTCCTTGATACTCATGAGGGCCGCATGTTCGAGAGAGCGCTCGCCCATGCTCGCAAAGACGGAGGATTCGTAGGTGAACCCCACGTCCTTAGAACCGTCCGTCAGCCCCGCATAGGCGCGACGCAGCTGGGGGAGTAGGCGCTGCAACAGACGGAAGCGTGCAGAGAGCAGTTGCGCCCCCATCAGGGCAAGCTGGCCATCCCACACCGCGAGGGTACTCAACGCGTTCTCGTCGCGAGCGCGGCGCTGCATCGATTTGAGCAGCGAATTACGCTGCCGCAAAATCCGCTCGTACTCACTGCGGTACCCCGCCACCACGGGGCGCAGGGAGACGGCCAGCTCATCCACAAATCGACGACGACCGGCGGGATCGCCCTTCACCAATTGCAGGTCCTCGGGGGAAAACAGCACCGTGCGAGCAATACCCAGAGCTTCCTTAGCGCGCACCGGGGCAGCCCGGTTAATGCGCACGCGATTCGCCTGACCGGGAGCCACCTCAAACTCGGTCACGGTCTGCTGCGAACCGCGCACAGTGCGGGTGCGGATGTAGGCTCGGGCGGCGCCCACGCGCACCAGCGGACCATCGTGGCTCACCCGGTGCGAAGAGAGGGCCGCCGCATACTCAATGGCCTCTACGATATTCGTTTTTCCCACGCCATTCGAGCCCAGAAAAACCGTCACCCCGGCCGATAGAGGCAGGTTGAGCAGCGCGTAGGTGCGGTAATCCAACAGCGAGATGTGGTCGATGTACACCGGACGGCTCCTTTCGTGCGGTTCGGTCGAGAAGGGGATAGGCGCGGACGGAGAAAGCACAGCCCCGCGAGCCTTCCCTGGGCAGAGCCTCGGGAAGGGCGCGGGGCGGCAAGCTACTAGTTCGAGGGCAGACGCACCGGCATCAGCAGGTAGCGGTAGTTGCGGTCATCCTCAGCCAGCGGCTCGTCCTGGCCCGAGATCACGGCGGGCTTGGGCGCATCGGTGAAGGAGAAACGCACGAACTCGGTGCCGAACACCTTCAGACCGTCCAGCAGGTAGGAGGGGTTGTACGCCACGGTGATGTCGTCGCCGGAGAGGTGAGCCTGCAGGGTTTCGGAGGCCTGAGCCTCGTCGCCGCGGCCCGCATCGATGGCAACCGAACCCTGGGTGAACTTCAGGCGCAGCGGAGTGTTGCGCTCAGCCACGAGCGAGATACGGCGAGCTGCCTCGGTCAGGTCGGAGGTGCGAACCACCGCGTGGATGGGGGTCTGCTCGGGGAAGAGAGCACGGATGTTGGGGTAGTCGCCGTCCATCAGAACGCTCGTGGTGCGGCGGGTACCGGCGGCAAAACCAATCAGTTCACCGGCGGCGGGCAGCGCAATGGAGAGCTCGCCGGAGCCGGAGAGAGTGCTACCAACCTCGGAAACGGTCTTGGCCTTTAGCAGAACAGCCGCCTGAACATCGGGGTTGACGGGGTTCCACTTGATTTCGCGCATGGCTAGACGGTAGCGGTCGGTGGCGAGCAGGGTCATGGTGTCGCCGTTGATCTCGACGCGAATACCAGTCAGCAGGGGCAGGGTCTCGTCCTTGGACACCGCAATCTGAACCTGCTTGACGGCTTCAGCAAATTCGGCGCCGTCGACGGTACCGGAAACTTCGGGCAGCTCGGGCAGCTCGGGGTAATCGGCCACGGGCATGCCGGCCAGCTGGAAGTTAGCGGAACGGCAGTGCAGACGAATCACGGACTCATCAGCGGTGAACTCGACCTCAGCGTTCGGAAGAGAACGGCAGATTTCGGCCAGGATCTTACCTGGAACAAGGCACACACCCTCGGCCTGAACATCGGCGGCGATAACCTGGCGGGCGCTGGTTTCGTGATCAAAGCTTGCGATGCTGACTTCGCCGGCGGAGGCGGTAATCAGCAGACCGTTGAGCACGGGGGAGGTAGGACGCAAGGGCAGGGAGCGTGCCGTCCAGCCGACTGCTTCGGCGAGGACATCGCGTTCAACGGTGAATTTCATCGAGAAGGCGCCTTTCACGGTGGTAGAGATTCGGTTTGTGGCGCACGTAAAGCTGAATTGCGAGAGAGCCGGAAGGTTTCGCCTGCTCTAGTGCGCGGTGCCCGTGCGCGCGCGTCTATCCATCCTACCGGAATCCAGACGAATTGTAATTACAGGGATTCGCGGTGAACACGGTCGGTCACCACGGTTACCAGCCTCGCATTTTTGTAATTACAAAGAACCGCGAAGGGTTCCTTGAAAAATATCGAAAACAGATTCGAAATTAGATATTCAAAAATGTGGGTTTCTCGCCAAAACCAACAGGGAGAATGAACCAAAGAAAGCGCTTACTATCGCCTAGTGTTTCCTGAAATCACGACGGGCGAACGCCCTGAGCGGCTCAAAATGCATATCGAACTTCCCGGCAGCCCCGAGCGAGGAAATGTTTCATGTTATGGGGAGGATTTTTTCTTTAAGTACAGTAGTATTATTAACGCTTGTGGAAACGGTGGAAAACCCCACAGAACCCAGCAATGACGCGGAAGTGACCTGTGGACATTAAGTGGAGGAATCCTCCCCGAGCTGAGGATGCATTGTGTATGAATATTTATGCATTTACTCTCTTCCACACCTTTTGAATATTCATGCACTTAACGTCCACACGAGCGCCGGAGTTAAAGCACAGCTTATCCACACCCCATATTTCAGGGCCCAGTCAGCCGAAAATCGTGGCCGAAAATAACCCTGCCCCTCTCAAACCACCCCGACACCCCCTATAAAACGCCTTGTCAGCGGTATATAGGGGGTGTAGGTGGTTCCGTGGGCCTATCCGGCGGCGCGCTGTTCCTGGCGAATGAGGTTCGTCAGCTCGGTCACCTGATTGAAAATCGTCTGCCGCTCAGCCATCTGCGCGCTCACCTTACGCACCGCGTGCATCACGGTCGTGTGGTCGCGGCCGCCCAAATCATTACCGATACGCGGCAGGGACATCTCGGTCAGCTCACGGAGCAGATACATCGCCACCTGGCGGGCGTTCGTGAGCGTGCGGGTGCGAGACTTCGACTGCATATCCTCGATGGACACATCGAAATACTTTGCCACCGTCGAGAGCACCAGCGCCGAGGTAATCTCGGCACCGCCCGTATCCGACAGCAAATCCTTCAAATAGGTCTCAGCCTCGGCCAGGGTGATGGGCTCCGGAGGCTTCTTCATCGAGGCGGCGGCGCTCGCGCGAATCAGAGCGCCCTCCAACTCGCGAATATTGGCCGTGACATGGGAAGCAATGTATTCCATAACGTCATCGCGCACCGGCAAAATCTCGCTCTGAGCCTTCTTTCGCAGAATCGCGATGCGGGTCTCCAACTCCGGAGGCTGCACATCCACGTTCAGACCCGACCCGAAGCGCGAACGCATCCGCTCGGCAAAGCCGGTCAGCTGCTTCGGAGGCAAATCCGAAGTAATCACGATCTGCTTCTGGTGGTTGTACAGGGCGTTAAACGTATGGAAGAACTCCTCCATCGTCGCCTCTTTACCCGCCAAAAACTGGATATCGTCAATCAGAAGAACGTCAACATTGCGGTAAATCTGCTTAAACGAGGAACCCTCGTCGTCGCGAATCGAGTTGATGAAATCGTTCGTGAACTCTTCAGAATTCACGTAGCGCACTCGCAGATTCGGGTAAAGGTACTTGGTGTAGTGGCCAATCGCGTGCAGCAGGTGGGTCTTGCCCAGGCCCGAACCGCCGTAGATGAACAGCGGGTTGTACACGATGCCGGGCTGCTCTGCCACGGCGAAGGCGCTTGCATGAGCAAAGCGGTTGGACTGGCCGATCACGAAGGTATCGAAGGTGTAATTCGGGTTCAATCGAGCAGAGCTATCCCACGTCGGAGCGTTTTCCGGGTCTTCGTGCTGGGTCGCAACCGGCGCGGCCGGGGCCGGAGCCTCACTGTGCGCAGTGTGGAAAGCGGTTCGTTCTGTCTCGAGGGCCTGTAGCGAGGGACGAGTCACCTGCTCATCCGCAGGGACGTGCGCCTCGGAATCCGGCGCCGGATGAGGCTCGGTGTAGTACTCGAAAGCTCGGGAGCCAACGGGGGCCTCACGACGGGCGGGCTCGGCGTAGGGAGTTGCGGTGGAATAGCCAGAAGGCTCATCGGGAACCTGGTGAGCTGCTGCAATTGCGGGTTCGACGGGTGCGGCCTGTTCCGGCTCATTAACGTCCTGACTTGGGCTTTCAATGGGAACCATCGCCTCGTTCACATCGAAAAGCGCGGTGGTGGAGGGGCCGAACGCCTCGTGCAGTGCGGCGCGGAAAGGTGCTGTAATTTGCTCCTCAAACACGGCGCGGGTGAGCTTATTGGGCACCTCGATGATGAGGCGCGAAGATCCCATCAGACCCTGGGGGCGCGCAAGGTTCACGAATCCACGCTGGCGCGCCGTGACGTTCGGGTCGCTGCTCAGGATAGACAGCAGGTGCGCCCATCGCGCCTGAAGTGACTCGGTCATAGGGGTCTTTACCTCCGCTCAATCTGCCGCAGAAGACGTTGGCAGCTCAACAGAGTGCCAACGATGCCGGAACCTTCCGCAGGTCATTAAGATTCTACCCGCTTAATGCACAGGCATTTGGCGTTTTCCACAAGAGTTTTCCACACGGTGGAAAAGTTGTAATTACAGGAGTGGAAGGAGAGTGGAAAACGGTGGATAATTCGCCGACTTCCCTGTAATTACAGGGGGTGGCGCGTTTGTGTGTGCCTGTGGATAAGCGTTGCGCAATGTGCTATCCGAGGAGGATATGCACCGCAGTGGATAGTCGCGATCCCGCGTTATCCCCAGGGGTGGGGATGGGGGTGGTGACTCATGCGAGTGGAGTGTAGCGTGTTCCCTTCAGGGTTCCCCTCGGCCTCTCATAAACCCTCGATCGTCACCAACAGCTCTCCTCGATTCCGCACCCAGTCCCCATAAGGAGCCCGGAATCACGCGGAAAAAAGCGTCAAGAACTTGATTTACGCCCTCCACTCTTCTAAAGTTGTGCTGTTGTGTGTGCACCGCCTACTGCGAATAGTCGCGGTACCTCCGTGCACCAAGAAGCGTACGGTTCCGATACCCGTGAGGGCACGAACCGCAAAAATCAAGGAGACAAAGTATGAGCAAGCGTACTTTCCAGCCGAACAACCGCCGTCGCGCTAAGAAGCACGGCTTCCGTCTGCGTATGCGTACCCGTGCAGGCCGCGCGATTCTATCGAGCCGCCGCGGTAAGGGCCGCGCAAAGCTCTCGGCCTAATCACGGCATATAGTTCGCCCGTCGATGCACACGCATCGGCGGGCGAACTATCATTAAGCGTAGAAAATGCGGAGGCCGGCCCTGCCGAGCCTCCCCACCATGTAAAGGGGGAGACGTGCTGCCTCAACGGCACCGAATGCGCACCGGCGCTGAATTCTCCCACGCCTTCCGTTCCGGCATCCGCAGTGGACGCCGGAACATCGTTGTATCTACGGCGAAAAATCCCGGAAAAACAACCCGGGTAGGTTTCATTGTGTCGAAGGCGGTGGGCAACGCGGTGACACGCAACCTGGTTAAGCGCCGGTTGCGTGAGCTTGCCGCGCTCACCTGCGCCGCGCATCCGGAAGGGTACGCCATCGCTGTGCGAGCGCTTCCTGCCTCCGCGAGCGCCAGCTGGGATCAGCTACGCCGCGACTACGAATCGGCACTCGAGACCGCGTTCGCTAAGCTCGACCTGCCTCAGAGCAAGGAGAAGCCGTGAGTCGTTCCCAGCGTGACCGCTGTGAAGAACGCTTCCACGCGCATCACAGTGGCACCTATAGCGCATCTGCAGAGACTCTGGGCCCCGACGAGCTGCTGGCACTAGCACCTAACGAATTCGTAAGGCCTGAAACTTTCCTGCAGGCTCTCTACGTTCTACCGCAGAACCTGCTAATCGCGTGCATGAAGGCCTACCGCAAGGTCGTATCCCCCCTCTACGGGGACGTGTGCCGCTACTACCCGACCTGCTCGGCGTACGCTCTGGAGGCGCTGACCACCCACGGTGCGATGGGCGGGCTTTCCCTGACGGTGCGCCGTATTCTGCGGTGTGTTCCCTGGGCGACCGGAGGTATCGACCCAGTCCCGGAGGGGAAGCGTACTTTCGCTCCCGGAGCAGAACCGAAAATTATTCTGCTCAACCACCCCCATCTTTACACCCCTCACACCGGTGGTGACGCCCGCCCTGAGTAGGCGGCGCCTCCCACACAATGACTTAGCCGAGTCCTTAAGGAGTATTCCCGCGTGAATATTTTTGATTTGATTCTTTGGCCGTTTAAATGGATCGTCTCCGTGGTCCTGTGGCTGTTCCACACTCTTTTCACCTCGCTGGGCATGGACCCGGCTTCCGGTCTGACTTGGGTTCTGTGCATCATCTTCCTGACCCTGGTGATGCGTACCCTGACCATCCCGCTGTTCGTCAAGCAGATCAAGGCCATGCGTGGTATGACCGCAATGCAGGGCGATATGGCGAAGCTGCAGGAGAAGTACAAGGGTAAGAAGGACCAGCTCTCCCGCCAGGCCATGGCCCAGGAACAGATGGAAATGTACCGCAAGCACGGTACGAACCCCTTCGCCTCCTGCCTGCCGATTCTGGCTCAGATGCCGATTTTCTTCGGTCTGTACCAGGTGCTGATGGGCGTGCCCACCGCAGCGCAGAATAACCAGGGCGTGCTCATGCTGCCGGCTGAGCTAGTGCATCAGTTCAACGACTCCCAGATTTTCGGTGCTCAGCTCTTCGCGACCATGATGCACCCGGGGGCTGGCGACGCCACCGCGACGGTGATTCAGGCTGCCATCATGATTGTGATGATGAGCGCCACCCAGTTCTACATCCAGAAGCAGCTGAGCGTGAAGAACATGTCGGAGGCTGCTCTGAACTCCCCGATGTTCCGTCAGCAGCAGATGATTATGTACATCTTCCCGATCATCTTCGCTGTTTCCGGTATTAACTTCCCCCTTGGTGTGATGTACTACTGGACCGTCTCGAACCTCTGGTCGTTGGGTCAGCAGTGGTGGGTTATCCGCAACAACCCGACCCCCGGTTCCCAGGCCGAGCGTGAGCTGAACGCCCGCCGTGCGGCGAAGGGCCTGCCCCCGGTGGGTAAGACCCGCGAGCAGCACGAGAAGGACCTGCAGGAGGCGCGTGAGCGTGCCGCAGCCGGTCAGCGCCAGCAGCCGGTGAGTAAGAAGCGCCAGAAGCAGCAGCGCAGTAAGCAAAACGGAAATAAGTAGGCTTTCCACCCATTCGGGCCGGGCTCACGCCGCGTAAGGCGCGGGCCCGGCGCCGTGTATGAGATACTTTTTACCCCTAGGACACCCCTCCGAACACCCCGAGGATTATTGTGACTGAAGCTATGGAATATGAGGACGAGCAGCTCGTTGAGGAGCAGCTGGTAGAGGAGCCCCTTGAGGGCGAAGAAGACGATTTTGAGGACATCGACGAGGAAGGCGATATTGCCGCTGACTACCTCGAGGAGCTCCTCGATATTGTTGATATGGACGGCGACATTGATATTGAGGTGCGCAATAACCGCATCTACCTGTCGGTCGTCAATGACGATGATGACAACGAGGAACTGCGCCACCTGGTTGGTCGCCACGGCGAGGTGCTGGAGGCTCTGCAGGAGCTGGTGCGCCTCTCCGTCCTGGCTGGTAACGGCACCCGTTCCCGCCTGATTCTGGATATCGCTGGTTACCGCGCTGAGCGCCGTGAGCAGCTGGAGAAGATCGCTGCTGACGCGATTGAGAAGGTGCGCGCTACCGGTCGTGATGAGCACATGAAGCCGCTGAGCCCGTACGAGCGTAAGGTCGTGCACGATGTGGTGGCTGCTGCTGGCCTGTACAGCGAGTCTGAGGGCGAGGGTCCCCGCCGCCACGTGGTGATTTCTCTTCCCGAGGTAGGAGCCTAGTATGGAGACTTCGATGGTTGCTCTCAATGAGAGCGAGCGCGCCGCAGCGGAGACTGCGTTCGGTGAGCGTCTGCCTCTGGCGGAGCGCTACGTGCAGCACTTGGCGACGACCGGTATTGAGCGCGGTCTGATTGGCCCGCGTGAGGTGCCGCGCCTGTGGGCTCGCCACGTGCTGAACTGTGCCGTGGTGCAGGAGTACATTGCACCGAATGTGTCGGTGGCTGATGTTGGCTCTGGCGCCGGCCTGCCCGGTCTGTGCCTGGCGATTGCCCGCCCGGATTTGAAGCTGACTTTGATTGAGCCTCTGGAGCGCCGCGTGATTTGGCTGAATGAGGTTGTCGAGGATCTAGGCCTGGAGAACGTGACCGTGCTGCGCTCGCGTGCCGAGCAGGCTGTGGGCGCCGTGGAGGCCGATGTGGTGACTGCACGCGCTGTGTCCGCCCTGGTGGGCCTGCTGGACATCACTCTGCCGATTCTGCGCGGCACCGGTGAGCTGCTGGCTCTGAAGGGTCGTAGTGCCGCGGAGGAGATTACCAAGGCGAAGAAGAAGTTGAACCGTTACGGCGCGCGTGAGACTGAGATTCTCACCGCCGGCGGTGACCTGCTGGAAGAGCCGACGACGGTGGTTCGAGTTCGCCTCTAAAGGTTTCGTCTCAAATGGGCGGTACCGCAATGAGCTAGTGAATAGGCTGGCTTACGCGGTGCCGCCCATTTTTTGTACGCTGGCTTGCCGGGCGTGCGCGGCAATTGCATCCGTAGAGTACATAGAATGACCTCTCGCGTGGAGTATTGACCTGATGCCGGGTACCCTTAAGGAAGGATTGAAACCTTAGACTCTTCTACATCAAAGCCTGACGGTTCAGTAAGGGGTACCGAGCCCTTCAGAACCATTCGGGCAGCACCAATGTTTCACGTGAAACATTGCAGACTTCATCACCTCACGGAGTATGTTTCACGTGAAACATGCCGAGATGAGTGGGCGGTGGGGGAGTGGAGGTCGAATCCTCCTCGCGCACGAATACCGCAGAGTATTGCCACACGCGAGGCATCAGACGAAGCATCACCGTAGACACACCACCCGGAATATGGAAGGCACCCGATGACTCCTCAAGCTCAGAAATCTGTTGCAGATTTACTCCCCAAGCCTGTGCATACGCGTGTCTTCACCGTGTCGAACCAGAAGGGTGGCGTGGGTAAAACCAGTACCGCCGTGAACCTCGCAGCCGCGCTCGCGGAGGCTGGACTGAACGTCCTGGTTATCGATAACGACCCGCAGGGTAACGCCTCGACCGCACTGGGCATTGAGCACGGCGTGGATGTTCCCAGCGTCTACAACGTCCTGATTGAGGATAAGCCGCTTTCTGAAATTGTTCAGGAATGCCCCGATATGCCCGGCCTGTTCTGTGCCCCCGCCAATATCGACCTTGCAGGCGCGGAGATTGAACTGGTCTCCCTGGTGGCACGCGAGACTCGCCTCAAGAATGCCCTAATGGATTACACCGAATGGCGCGAGAAGCAGGGTATGGAGCGCCTAGACTATGTCTTCATCGACTGCCCGCCGAGCCTCGGCCTGCTGACTGTCAATGCCTTCGTTGCGGCAGAAGAGATTCTGATTCCGATCCAGTGCGAGTACTACGCTCTGGAAGGTCTGAGCCAGCTGCTGAAGAATATTCAGATGATTCAGAAGCACCTGAACTCCAAGCTGCGCATCAGTACAATCCTGCTGACCATGTACGATGCTCGTACCAACCTGGCATTCCAGGTGGCAGAGGAGGTGCGCGAGCACTTCCCGGAGGAGACTCTGGGGGTCAAGATTCCTCGTTCAGTTCGTATCTCTGAAGCTCCCAGCTATCAGCAGACCGTCATCACCTACGATTCTTCGTCGACTGGCGCTCGCGCCTACCGCGAGGCGGCACAGGAACTCTCGCGCCGATCCGCATAATCTAAATCTTTTGAAATGAGCCCTTTTGGATTGTCTATTGATGATTCAAAAGGGCTCATTTCATGCGGTATTTTCTGAGTGAAACCTAAGAAAACATCCTTAGTGAATTAATTATCAGGAATAATTCGGATGATGTGCCGTGCGGTTTTTACTCCTGCTTTCGAGTGCTTATTTCGTTTACACTAGATAAAGAAGAAAAAATGAGCGGGCTCGTCCGGGAGTCCTAAGGAGTAACGATGGCTGAAAAGCGACGCGGCTTGGGTCGTGGCCTGGGGGCACTGATCCCTCAGAGTACGAAGAATTCTGGTAATGCTGAGGCGAAGGCATCCGAAAAGACTGCGGCAGTAAAGACTGCACCCAAGAAGGTATCTACTCCGATTGAAGAGCCGATAACTGACGGCCTCTTTGAAATGGCTCACGAGGCCAAGCCGGAGAAGCAGCGCAAGAGCACTAAAGCTGAGTCTGTAGAAGCTAAGCCCGCTGAAGCTGCACCCGCTCAGGAAAAGCCTGTTGAAGCTCAGAAGGTAGAGGAGAAGGTCGAAGCTCCCGCCTCCTCGCAGGATGTTTCACGTGAAACATCGAAAAAGAAATCCCGTGTGGACATGGGTGCGGCACTGCGTAATACCACCCTGACTCGCCGCCCGGTGGACTTCTTCTTTGGTGAAGATGTCTCCACCCCGCAGGCCGCTTCCGAAGAGCATGGCGGCCTGGTTCCGGTTCCCGGTGCACAGTTTGCTGAGCTGAACGTTCGCGATATCCACCCGAACCGCAAGCAGCCCCGCACCGACTTTGATGAGCAGGACATGGAAGAGCTCATCCACTCGGTACGTGAGATTGGCGTTCTGCAACCGATCGTCGTGCGTCCCTCGCGCGAAAACGGCACCGAAAAGTATGAGCTGGTCATGGGTGAGCGCCGCTGGCGTGCAACCCAGGCGGCTGGACTGACCACCATCCCGGCGATTGTTCGTGAGACTGAAGACGGCGACCTGCTCCGTGACGCCCTGCTGGAGAACCTGCACCGCAGCCAGCTGAACCCCATTGAAGAGGCGGCGGCATACCAGCAGCTCATGGAGGAGTTCGACACTACTCAGGAGCAGTTGGCTAAGCGTATTGGTCGTTCTCGCCCCCAGATTTCGAATACGATTCGTCTGCTGAAGCTGCCGGCTCTGGTGCAGCGTCGCGTTGCGGCGGGTATTCTCTCCGCGGGTCACGCGCGCGCCCTGCTGGCTCTGACGGACCAGGCTCAGATTGAGACTCTTGCACAGAAGATTGTGAATGAGGGACTGTCGGTTCGCGCAACTGAGGAGCTGGTGAACCATGCATCCGGCGCTGCGGAGGTGAAGGAGCGCAAGGCTCCTCAGCCTCAGAAGCACCGTGAGCGCCTGGATTATATTGCGGAGGCTTTTGCTGACAAGCTCGATACTTCGGTGAAGATTTCGCTGGGTGCTCGCAAGGGTAAGATGACCATCGAATTTGCGAATGTTGAGGATCTGAACCGCATTATCCGCGTTTTAGATTCTGATTTCTCGGGCTAAATTTTCGCATAAAACAATATTTAGCAACTGAAATCAGTTGCATATATAAAAAACCCTCGGTGATGTTTCACGTGAAACATCACCGAGAGTTTTTCTTTAGCTTCTCGAAAGATTAGCCCAGGTGCTCGGAGAACTCGGCCAGTAGAGCAGGCTTCGTCTTAGCGCCTACGGTCTTCTTGACGACCTCGCCACCCTTGAAAAGGTAGATGGCGGGAATAGAGGTGATGCCGTACTTCATGGCGGTATCGCCACTTGCTTCAACATCCACCTTGACCACGTCGACCTGACCGGCGTACTCGCCAGCGATCTCGTCAATCACGGGACCAACCATGCGGCAGGGGCCGCACCATTCAGCCCAGAAGTCCACGATAACGGGCTTGTCGTTCTTCAGAACCAGTTCGTCAAAAGTGGCATCAGTTGCCTGCTGTGCACTGCTCATGGAGTGCTCCTTTCTGACACGGGGTGGATTCCCCTGCGAGTAATACGAATAGTTTAGAGGTTTTCGAGGTAGTGCTGCGCGTCCAGAGCGGCAACAGCACCGGAACCGGCAGCAATAATTGCCTGGCGGTAGGTCGGGTCAATCACGTCACCGGCAGCGAAAACGCCGGGAACGGAAGTCTTCGAGGAACGACCCTGAACCGCGATGGTGTGGTTCTCGGTAATCTCCAGCTGGTCACGTACCAGTTCCACGCGAGGATCGGAGCCAATAGCGATGAACAGACCCTGAACAGCCAGCTGGCGCTCAGAACCGTCCTTGGTGTTGGTCAGGGTGATCGACTCGAGGTTGCTCTCGCCGTGAACGGCGGTGACAGCCGAGTCCCAGACAACCTCAATCTTCGGGTTGTTGAACACGCGGGTCTGCATGATTTCCGAAGCGCGGAAAGAATCGCGGCGGTGCACCAGGTACACCTTGGATGCGAAGGTCGTCAGGAACAGTGCCTCCTCCAGCGCGGAGTCGCCACCGCCGACCACTGCGATTTCCTTGTCCTTGAAGAAGAAGCCATCGCAGGTTGCGCACCAGGAGACGCCGTAACCGGAGAGTCGGTCTTCGCCCTCGATGTTGAGCTTACGGACCTGAGAACCGGTGGTCATGATGACGGTCTTTGCGAGGTGAACGGCGCCGTCAGCGGTGTAGACCTTCTTCACGTCGCCGGTGAGTTCAACCTTCTCTACGTCCTGGTAGCGGATGTCAGTGCCGAAACGCTCAGCCTGCTGGCCGATGTTCTCCATCAGCTCGGGGCCCTGGATGCCCTGAATGAATCCGGGGAAGTTCTCGACCTCGGTGGTGTTCATGAGGGAGCCGCCGGGCGCCAGGGAGCTGGCGAAGAGGACAGGCTTCAACTCGGCGCGTGCCGCGTAGATTGCCGCGGTGTAACCAGCGGGGCCGGAGCCCACAATAATGACGTTGTGGACGGTTGCGTCGGCCTCAACCTCGGCTGCCGGTGCCGCCTTGGTGGCGGGTGCGGAAGCGAGGTTCAGATTGCCCAGGGCGGAGCCTCCGAAGAGGCCTCCCAGATTCTCAGTCATCAGATATATCTTTCCGTTGTAGGTCTTTCGTTCTGTCCTTATAACAGAGCTTTATCCTCGATTATTCCATTTTTTGGGGACCCTTATCCAGATACTCCGCGCACTGTGAATCTTTGAGTAGCGACCCTGCCATAAAGAGTCATAAATGAACATCAAAAAGGGCGGGGCTTCCGAATCGTTGAGTTCAGAAGTCCCGCCCTTGTGTCTGGGGTGCGAGCGCCCTGTCGGCGTCACGTTATGAGTTGATTAGTCCACCTTGATTTCGTTGATGCGCAGACCGTAATTCCACGTTCCAATCGGCAGGGAGAGGCGAGGCAGCTCGTTGACCACGATGATCACGTAGGCGCCCTTTTCCGCGCTCTGCTTGGAGGTGTCCAGGGTGACGACCGCGTCCTTGCCTTCGAAGGTGCCCTTGCCGACCTCAACCGCACCGTCCAGGGATGCAGAGCTGTTGGTGTAGACGGTGAAGGAGCCGCCGGTGCCGGTGTTCTGCTGAATGGTCAACTTGGAGACGACGGTGGGGGTCTGCAGCTTCAGTGCCAGGCCGAATTCCTTGATGGTGCCGGCGTAGTTGGCGGTGCCGAAGCCGTAGCTGATCCATGCGGTGTTGGCGTTACCGTCGGTCAGGTTCGGGATGAGGGTGTCCATGTCGTTCATGAACGTGGGGTTCGAGGGCACGAAGCGAGCCACGGACGCGATCTTCGCCGGTGCGTTCGATGCCTTAGCGGTCGGGGATGCCGATGCGCTGGCGTTTGCCGCAGCCGATTCGGAGGCGGACATAGAGGACTTGGGGGTGTGCGGTGCGGCTGCCTGGTTGGAGCCGATTGCGCCCAGGGAGGTGAGGATACCGCCTGCGACGATGACGAGCAGCAGGACTGCTGCCAGGGCGACGGCCCAGGTGCCGCGGCTGCCGTCTTCTTCGTCTTCGTCATCCTCGTAGATGCTGGTGGGTTCGGAGTACGCGGTGACGGCTGCGCTGTCGGATGCGTTCCAGTTCTTGGCAGCGGTGATGCTCTCCTGGTTGGCGCTGGAAGCAGAGACCTTCTCGTAGGTGTTGGGGGAGCTGCCGCTTTCGGAGTCGCCGAAGATTTCGGTGCCCAGCGCGTCTTCTGCGTTGGAGAGTGCGTGGTTTTCGACCAGCAGGGTGTCCAGCAGGGTGTCGGGGCGGGTGTGGGAGGTGACGAGGTAGCGGCTACCTTCGGGGGTGATGCCCAGGTCGAGAATCTGGATGTTGCCGCGTGCGTTGGTTGCGAGCGCGCGGGAGTTTGCTTCCAGCAGTGCGCTGCGGCTGGGCGATGCGACGACGACCGAGACCTTACGGTTGAGAATCTGGTCGGTGCCTTCAAGCACCATGTCGGATTCTGCCGTAATGATGATGTGTGCGGTGATCTCGTAGCGGCCTCCGAGGACCGATCCGACCGGAATCTGTTGCGACAACGTGTTCTCCCGAGGTGGTTTCATAGTGCCTGCCGTGTGGCGGGCCCTGACTATTAGATTCTACCCGGCATTGAAGGATGCTGGGGCTGAGTGATAGTTTGTGGCGTCCGGGTGGTTGCCTGTGTCCTCTGCGGGCCCCGGCGTGGGGTGAGGTGGGTGCACGGGCAGCTACCCGGGTTGGGCGTTGTGTGCTGCTTTAGCGGCGGGCAAAACGCTCAAGTTTGGAGGTGAGGGGCGCCAGTAGTGCGTTGGCTTCCTTGACGCGGAAGATCTGTATGCCGGCGAGGTATGCCAGGCCCATGACGGTGCCGCATACGGCGAGGGTGATGATTGCGGTGAGCTTGGAGGCCCAGGCGAATCCGTCGAGCTGGTAGCCGCCGAGCAGCCAGAGCGCGATGGCTGCGATTCCGCCGGCGAAGAGGGACGCGAGGGTGGTGCGGGCGTAGGTGCTGACGATGCCGCGCTGGCCGTAGTAGCCGAGGCGGCGGCGGACCATGTGGTGGCTGATGAACAGGATCAGGATGTTGTGCACCGGGTAGATGAAGGCGAGCATATACACGGTGTACTGTGCGTCGAGCAGGGACGCTGCGAAGCTCATGATGACCATGATGATGGCGGAGTACACCTGGATGCGGAAGGGGGTGCGTGCGTCTTCGCGGGCGTAGAGCACGCGGCTGTAGAGGTAGTTGATGGTGAGGGTGGGGGTGCCGAGCGCGGTGATGACGATGAGCTTGGCGATGATGGTTGCTGCGATGGGGTCGCCGCCGCTGAAGAGCACGGCGACGGGGCCTGCGAGTACCATGAGTGCGACCATGCAGAAGACGGTGGCTACTGCTGCGTTGCGTAGGCCGTGGGAGAGTGCGTAGATGACGCTGTCGCTGTCGTCGGCGATGGCGGAGGCGCTCATGCGGTTGAAGAGCACGGTGGCGATGGAGATGCCGATGACGCCGTGTGGGAGCATGTACAGCATGGAGGCGTAGTTGAGTGCCTGCAGGCCGGGGATTTGGATGCCGAGGGCGGCGTAGTGTTCGCGCTGACCGACGATGCCTGCGGCGACCTTGGTCATGTAGAGGAATGCGAGGTTGGAGATGATGCCGGAGGCGAGGGTCCAGGCGGCGAGCTTGGAAGCTGCGCGCAGGCCGATGCCTCGCCACGCGAAGTCGGGCTTGAGGCGCAGGCCGAGCTTGCGTAGGGGGATGAACAGGACGAGCGCCTGCATGATGACGCCGAAGGTGGAGGAGCCTGCGAGCACGAGGGTCTGTGCGTTGGTCCAGTTGTCTACGGTGTGAATCGGGTTGGGGTTGGGGGTTTGTGCGCCGAAGAGGAAGATGAACAGGATCAGCGACAGGATGGTGATGACGTTGTTGAGTACGGGCGACCACATGTAGGCGCCGAATGCGTCTTTGGCGTTGAGGACCTGTCCGATGACGGTGTAGA
The DNA here is from genome assembly GCF_001810775.1 of Rothia sp. HMSC062H08. Classification (NCBI taxonomy): domain Bacteria; kingdom Bacillati; phylum Actinomycetota; class Actinomycetes; order Micrococcales; family Micrococcaceae; genus Rothia; species Rothia sp. HMSC062H08. Next base: position 9,812 of record NZ_KV802648.1, on the reverse strand, counting down.
GGCCGTAGAAGAAGATTTGGGGTAGGCACCAGAGGGAGAAGATGAAGCCGAGCTGCCGTTGTTCGGGGCTCCATCCTGAGCCCATAATGCTGATGATGGGCCAGGCGCAGGCGACAGTGATAATGGTGATGAGGCCGATTGCGGTGACGGTGAGGGTGACGAGTTTGGAGATATATCGTGCGCCGCCGTCTTGTGCTTTGGCCGCCTTGATGATTTGGGGTACGAGGACTGCGTTGAACACGCCGCCTGCTACTAGGACGTAGATGAGGTTGGGTAGGGTGTTGGCGGTTTCGAAGACGTCGCCGACGGTTGAGAGTGAGCCGATGGCTACGGTGAGCAGGATGGTCTTGACGAATCCGAGGATGCGCGAGACGAGGGTGCCTGCTGCCATGATTGCGCTTGAGCGGGCGTCGTTACGTGCCACGTATGTCTCTCCTGTTTCGGCGGGTGATTGCTTCTTTTAGTTTTTGGGGCTCTATTTAACGGGTGTTTAGAGCTGGGTGGTGATGTATTCGCGCGCGCTGCGGGCGATGTGTTGCTCGTTGGCGAATGAGAGGCGGGTGGGGAGCTCTTCGAGGGGGACCCATGCGACGTCGATTGCTTCGTGGTCGGGGTCGTTGTCGATGCTCAGTTCGCCGCCGGTTGCTGCGAAGAGGTAGTGGTGCACGGTTTTGTGGATGCGCGTGCCGTTGGAGGTGAACCAGTAGGCGATGGTGCCGAGGGAGGCTACGGGGTAGCCGGTGATTCCGGTTTCTTCGCTGATTTCGCGTTGTGCGGCTTCGACGGTGGTTTCTCCGTGTTCGATGTGGCCTTTGGGTAGGCACCATTCGCGTTGTCCGTTGCGGTTGATGCGGGCGATGATGGCTACGGGTAGCTGTTCGGGTCGGTCGAAGTCGATGATGAGCCCGCCTGCGGAGACTTCTTCGGGGGCGGGTACCGCTCGCGCGGGCGCGGTGAAGCGCGTTTTGGGGGCGCGGGGTACGGGAATGCTCATGGTTCTACCTTAACCGATAGGCTGAGGTTTTGGTGCCTCGGTTTGGGGTGAGATAGCTGTCTTTGGTGGGGTGTTGTGGGTGTGGGGTGGGCGTGTGGGTGGTTTTTCTGGCACGATTAAAGGATTATGTCGCTGATTATTGATGTTGTGTCGAAGTACCCGGATGCCGCCGAGCTGGGAGAACTGTACCGTGCGGCGGGTTTTGAGCTGTACTTGGTGGGCGGTATTGTCCGCGACAATCTGCTGGATGATGGCGGCCATTTCACTGATTTTGATTTGACGACGGATGCTACTCCGGAGCAGAGCGAGCAGATTCTGCGTGGGTGGGGTGAGCATACGTGGGATATCGGCAAGGAGTACGGCACGATTAGTGCGCGGAAGAATGGCGTGGTGTATGAGGTGACCACGTACCGTGCTGAGGTGTATGTTTCGGATTCGCGTAAGCCGACGGTGGAGTTCGGCACGGATTTGAGCGCCGATTTGGTGCGTCGTGATTTCACGATTAATGCGATGGCGGCGGCTTTGCCCAGTGGTGAGGTTGTTGACTTGTTTGGTGGCGTTGAGGATTTGCGTGCGGGTGTTTTGCGTACTCCGCGCTCGCCGGAGGAGTCTTTTTCTGAGGATCCGCTGCGTATGATGCGTGCGGCTCGTTTTGCTGCGCGTTTTAATCTTGAGGTTGCCCCGGAGGTTTTCGAGGCGATGCGTGAGATGGCTGGCCGTATTGAGATTATTTCGGCTGAGCGTGTGCGTGATGAGCTGGTGAAGCTGATTGAGGCGGATTATCCGCGGGTGGGTTTGAACCTGCTGGTGGATACGGGTCTGGCGGATTATGTGTTGCCGGAGCTTCCTGCGTTGCGTATGGAGATGGATCCTGCGCATCACCATAAGGATGTGTATGCGCATTCGTTGAAGGTGATGGAGCAGGCAATGGAGAAGGAGACGGACAAGGATGGTCCGTGCCCGGCTCCTGATTTTATTCTGCGTTTTGCGGCGTTGATGCACGATATTGGTAAGCCGAAGACTCGTAAGTTTGAAAAGGACGGCTCCGTCTCGTTCCTGCACCATGAGGTGGTGGGCGCGAAGATGGTGAAGAAGCGTATGCGTGCGCTGCGTTTTGATAATGACACAATTAAGGCTGTGGCTCGTCTGGTGGAGCTGCATATGCGGTTCTATGGTTACCGTGAGTCGGGTTGGACTGATTCTGCGGTGCGCCGTTATGTGCGTGATGCGGGTGATCAGTTGGAGCGTCTGCATCGTGTGTCGCGTTCTGATGTGACGACTCGTAATCGTCGCTTGTCGCGTTCGCTGGCTGAGGCGTATGACGATTTGGAGCGTCGTATTGCTGAGTTGGCTGCTCAGGAGGAGCTGGACTCGATTCGTCCGGATCTGGATGGCGGTCAGATTATGCAGATTCTTGGTATTGCGCCGGGCCCGGTGGTGGGTGAGGCGTATAAGTTCTTGTTGAATGTGCGTCTGGATGAGGGTTCGCTTCCTGAGGAGGAGGCGAAGGCTCGTCTGGTGCAGTGGTGGGAGCAGCGTCGGGAGGCGTAGCTTCTGCGGTTTTTGGTACCGCATCGCATGGTTGAGGTCACGCGGTGCGGTACTGTTCTATCTGCTTTTTCTCGTGTATTGTTAAGAAATCTATGCGTGTTCCCCGCCCGGTGTGTTTCACGTGTAGGGCACAATGAATCTCCTGCTATGGAAATCCCATAGCCGTTTAGCCCAAAGGAGGGGTTTAATCATGCGTGCATATGAACTGATGGTTATCCTCAGCCCCGAGGTTGAGGACCGTGCGGTTGAGCCGTCGCTGTCCAAGTTCCTCGAGATCGTGACCAACGAGGGTGGTTCCGTCGACAACGTCGACATCTGGGGCCGTCGTCGCCTGGCATACGAGATCCAGAAGAAGTCTGAGGGTATCTACGCAGTGGTGAACTTCACCTCTACCCCCGAGACCGCAGCTGAGCTCGATCGTGTTCTGAACCTGAACGAGTCCGTCATGCGTACCAAGATCATCCGCCCGGAGGATCAGAAGATCTCCAGCAAGTAGTTGTTTCTTTCCGGTCGGCTGACCCCCCTAAAAATGTCAGGGGGTTGCGCTGTACTGGATTCAACATACTTGTAACTCTTATCGAGGAGGCATCAAATGGCAGGCGATACCGTTATTACCGTTATTGGTAATCTGACTGGCGATCCGGAGCTTCGTTACACCCCTGCGGGTGCGGCGGTTGCTAATTTCACGATCGCATCGACTCCGCGTACTTTTAACCGCCAGACGAACCAGTGGGAGGATGGGGAGACCCTGTTCCTGCGTGCGTCGGTGTGGCGTGGTTACGCTGAGAATGTTGCAGAGACTCTGAAGAAGGGTACTCAGGTTATCGCGCAGGGCCGTCTGAAGTCTCGCTCGTACGAGACCAAGGAAGGCGAGCGTCGTACTTCGTTTGAGCTTGAGGTCGAGGAGATCGGCCCGACTCTGCGTTTTGCTACTGCTCAGGTGACTCGCGCACAGCGTTCTGCCGGAGGTAATAACTTCGGTGGCGGTGCGCAGGGTGGCTTTGGCGGTGGCGCTGGGTACAACGCTGCTGCTCAGGGCGGTTTCTCCGCTCCTCAGCAGAACAATTTTGCTGCTGCTCAGGGTAATGGTTACTCTGGCCAGTCTGGCTACTCCGCTCCGGCTGCTCCGGCGGCCCCCGCAGCTCCTGCTGCTGATCCGTGGAGTTCTCAGTCTGGTGGTAACTATGACTGGGGTAGCGGCGCCGACGACGAACCTCCGTTCTAAGCCGGTTTCGTTTTCCGAATAGTAATTTATCAATCCATCCCGCGGTTATCCGCCGCGGGCTCCCAACTCTAAGGAGCACCACGATGGCTAAGGCTGAAATCCGTAAGCCCAAACCCAAGCAGAACCCCCTCAAGGCTGCTGACGTCACCGTTATCGACTACAAGGACGTCGCACTTCTGCGCAAGTTCATCTCCGACCGCGGCAAGATCCGCGCTCGCCGCGTGACTGGCGTGACCGTTCAGGAGCAGCGCAAGATCGCTCAGGCTATTAAGAACGCCCGCGAAGTTGCACTGCTGCCCTACTCCGGCGCTGGCCGCTAAAGAGAAGGAGAGACAGTAACATGGCTAAGATCATTCTGACTCAGGAAGTTTCCGGCCTCGGTGCAGCTGGCGATGTTGTCACCGTTAAGGACGGTTACGCACGTAACTACCTGCTGCCCCGCGGCTTCGCCGTGACCTGGACCCAGGGTGGCGAGAAGCAGGTTGAGTCCATCCGTGCCGCTCGTGCGGCTCGTGCTAAGGCTTCTCTGGAAGAGGCTCAGGCAATTGCTGCGGCCCTGGCTGCTAAGCCGGTTGTCGTTGCACACAAGGCTGGCGCTGACGGCCGCCTGTTCGGTACCGTCAAGGCTGAGGCTATTGCTGAGGCTATTGAGGCTGCTGGCATTGGCTCCGTTGACAAGCGCACCATCCACCTGGGTTCCGCTATCAAGCGCACCGGTGAGTACAAGGTGACTGTCCGCCTGCACCCTGACGTTGTTGCTAACGTTGTCCTGGACGTCGTTGCTGCTGCGTAAGTAGGTTTTTAGATATTTGACGCTGGTGCTTTGATGCTGCGGCGTTGAGTGTCGGACGGGGTGTCCCTCTTCGTGAGGGGCACCCCGTTTGTTGTACCCATAGCTGTGCCCGCTCCTGTACATGTTTCACGTGAAACATTGTTTTTGAGAGGTTGAGAATAGGGGTAGGGTAGTAGAAGGATTGGTGGCTAGAGCGGTTGCGGCTGCGAAGTACGCCAATTGACCCCGTAGACTGGTAGACATGGCTCGATCTTTTTCACGTTTGTCTTCTAGCGCGCAGCTTCTGTCCACGGGTGTGGTGTTGGAGTGCATCAATTTGCTGCTGTGCGCTCTAGCGGTTATCCCATTTGCGGACGCGAATGTCGCTACTGCTCTTCTGCTTCTTTTGCTGGTGGTTGGCGGCCTTGCGTCCAGTGTTGCGCTGGTGTGCGCGCTGGTGGGTCTGGTGAAGTTCCGTCAGTACCGCGTGGCTAATATTTGCTTGGCGGTTATTTCTGTAGCGGTTAACCCGTTGGTGCTGCTGGGTCTGTATATGGCGGCTTATTAGCCCGGTTTAGAGTCCGCGAACTGCACAATATCAAAGCTCTCAGGGTTCTGTTGGTTTTCTCCCAGCTTGTTTCCAGCGAAATTCAATCCTCCCATAAGGTTGGGGGTGTTTACTATAAGTGTTGGTTCGAGAGGACTGCGATGTGAATGTGTGTGTTTCGTGTAGCGGGGTCGCCCGCTAGCGAAAGAAGGATGGCAAGGCAAAAGCGCCTTGCCTTTCTTCTTTTAACGCGACGTGTAGTTTCCGCGTGAAATCCGGGGTGCTGCACCTCGATTTTGAAGAAAAATCTATTCCCAGCTTTCTTACAGCTTTAACCTACAGGGAATAAAGGTTTACGCGTAATACTTTATATAGATGGTTCGAGAGGACCATCAGAAAGTTGGACTTTCCTTGCGGAAGTGGCTCTGATTTTCGTATGTATGTGTGTGTGATGAGACTGGGGTTGGACCGAGAGGTTCAGCTCCAGTTTCTGTTTAATCTCTAGGGTGTGTGGCAAGGATGGCTGTAGTGGTGTTGCGGCATGCTGTAACAAAGGGCAACCACACTTCTATATAACGTCACATTTCCTTTCTTGGGGTGGCGGGTCTAGAATTGGGAAAGATAAATTTTGCATATTAAATACAAGTATTGAGGAGTTGTCTTCCGTGTCTAAGACCCCTTCCGTTCCCGGTACCGACCGCCCCGCCGAAAAGGCAGCAGGTCACTGGCTGCTGGCTCAGCTGGGCAAGAAGGTTCTGCGCCCCGGCGGCCGCGAGACCACCAACTGGCTGCTGGCTCGTGCTCTGGGCGGCGACATTGACGTCGTGGAGTTTGCGCCGGGCCTGGGTATTACCGCCCTGGAGATTGTGAAGCGTTCCCCCAAGAGCTATACCGGTGTGGACCTTGATCCCAAGGCTGCTGAAATCGTAACCGAGCGTATTGGCGCATCGACTAAGCCGAACTACCGTGTGGTGAACGCTAGCGCCCAGGAGACCGGTCTGCCCTCAGAAAGCTACGACGCCGTGGTGGGCGAGGCGATGCTGACCATGCAGACCGATAAGCACAAGCTGGAGATTATGCGTGAGGCGGCTCGTCTGCTGCGTCCGGGCGGCTACTACGCTATTCACGAGATGTCGCTGGTTCCCGATTATCTGCGCCCCGAGCTGAAGGAAGAGATTCAGAAGGATTTGGCGCGCACTATCCGTGTGAACGCCCGCCCGCTGACTGTTGCCGAGTGGACTGCGCTGGCGGAAGAGGCTGGCTTCGAGGTGCTGGATGTGTACCAGACCGATATGGCTCTGTTGGAGCCGAAGCGTCTGCTGGCTGATGAGGGTCCCGCTGGCGTTGCGAAGATTGCGTTCAACCTGGCGCGTAAGCCGCAGATTCGTGAGCGTGTGCTGGGTATGCGCGGTGTGTTCCGCCGCCACGCGGACCACATTGGCGCTATCGGTCTGATTCTGCGTAAGAAGTAAGACAGAGTCACACCGCAAAGCTTATACAGCGAAACGGAGCCCCAGTATTCCCCTCTATCCGAGGGAATACTGGGGCTCCGTTTTACACTGAGGTGTATGAGCCGCGGTGTATGAGCCGCAGAATCGGCTCAGTCACGTGTGCGCCTGCCGGAGTTTGTTATGAGCCGTATTCTTTTCTCTCCCGAAAGCTTCAATATGGGTGAAACCACGCGCTGTATTGAGATAGCGCGTGTGGCTCGGGAGCGAGGTCATACGGTCTTGTTCCACGTGTATTCCCCTAAGTATTTGGGGCTACTGGAAAGCGCCGGGCTTCCTGTGCATCTTCGTGAGCCAATCATGAGCGATGCTGAGGCGGAGCAGATTATGGCGTTGGATCAGGGCAGGGGAGTGCGGCATCCTTTCACGACCGATATGGTGCGTCGGCGGGTCGCCGCTGAGCTTGAGGCTATTCGTGACTTTAGCGCGGATGCTGTGGTGATTGGTTCTAATCTGACGATGCTGCTGTCTGCGCGTATTGCGGGCGTCCCTATTTTCTATGCGCGCCCGTATGCTTACTCGTCGACGTATTTTTCGAAGAAGCCTGTAGGTGGCGAGCTTGCGGCACCGGGGTGGTTGCGTGCGGTGGCGCGGGTGTTGTCGTATAAGCCGGCTTCTTTTACTCGTGTGGCACGTGAGCATGGGCTGAGGCTTCCTCGCCGTACTGTTGATATGCTCAGTGCCGACGTGAATCTTATCTGTTCTCTGTTTACGCAGCTGCGCGGGGATTCTTTGGTAGAGCCTGATGTTGGTGTGGGGCCTATTTATTACCGTGCGCCCGGTGAACTGCCGCAGATTGTTCGCGAGCGCAGGGAGCGGCCACTGATTTACGTGGGAATGGGCTCATCCGGCTCCGCAGATATTTTGGTGCAGGTGCTGCAACAGTTGTCAGCCGCTCCGGTGGATGTGCTGGTTGGCGGCGGGGTGCAGCTCTCGGATACCCACCTGCTGGGCAGCAATATCCATTTCGCCGGGACTGTTCCGGCGCATCTGCTCACCGGTCATATTGATGCCTCGATAACCCACGGCGGTGAGGGGACAGTACAGACGGCGTGCCTGGCGGGTGTGCCGTTTGCCGGTATTGCGATGCAGGCGGAGCAAAGCTGGAATATTGAGGAGTGCGTGCGCTACGGTAACGCCCTGCGTTTCACGAAGAATGATGTGCGCCGCGGCAATATGCGCGATATTCTGGACCGTCTGCTCAGCGATGAGGGCATGCGCGCTAGGGCGCGGCAGCTGGGTGAGGCAATGCGCACTATGGATGGGGCGGCGCTCGCCGTTGAGAAGATTGAGGATTATCTGCGCGCTGCCCATTAGGCGTGTATATGTTTCGCGTGTGCCTTCGTGAGAAACTAGCATAGGAGTTCTACAGAAATTGTTTCTGGAACGTCGTAGATACCGGATTGAAACGCGAGGATAAGCATGTCTGAAACTGCCATTGATTATGGTTCCCGCACTATGCCTCATGATGATGTGGCTGAGCAGTCGGTGCTCGGTGGCATGCTGCTGTCAAAGGACGCTATTGCGGATGTGGTTGAGAGCCTGCGTGCGTCTGATTTCTATAAGCCGGCGCACGAGACGATTTATGAGGCGATTCTTTCTCTTTACGGTCACGGTAGCCCTGCGGATGCGATTACGGTTGCTGATGAGCTGAAGAAGCGCGGTGAGCTGACTCGTGTGGGCGGCGCGGCCTATATTCATACGCTGATTGCGTCGGTTCCGACTGCTGCTAACGCTCAGTATTACGCTGAGATTGTTAAGGAGCACGCGATTATGCGCCGCCTGATTGAGGCGGGTACGAAGATCGCTCAGCTGGGTTACGCCAATGAGACTGAGGTCGATACTTTGGTGGATCAGGCGCAGGCTGAGATTTATGCGGTGACTGATGGTAACGCGAAGGAAGATTATGTGTCTTTCTCTGAGGCGTTGGAGGAGACCATCAATGAGATTGATGCGAACTCGAACCGCCCCGATGGCGTGTACGGTGTGCCGACTGACTTTATTGAGTTTGATGAGCTGACCGGTGGTCTGCACGGTGGCCAGATGATTGTTATTGCGGCTCGTCCGGGTGTGGGTAAGTCGACTTTGGCTCTTGATATTGCTCGTTCTGCGTCTATTCATCATCAGATGACGACTGTGTTTTTCTCGCTGGAGATGAGTCGTACTGAGTTGGCGATGCGTATTCTCTCTGCGGAGGGCAAGATTTCGATGGGTCGTCTGAAGAAGGGCGACCTGGATACTGAGGGTTGGACGAACTTGGCGACTCTGCAGGGTCGTATTGATTCTGCGCCTCTCTTTATTGATGATTCGCCGAATATGACTCTGATGGAGATTCGCGCGAAGTGCCGTCGCCTCAAGCAGCGTAATGATTTGAAGCTTGTGGTGCTGGACTACCTGCAGCTGATGAGTTCGGGTAAGAAGGTTGAGTCGCGTCAGCAGGAGGTTTCGGAGTTTTCTCGTAGCCTGAAGCTGTTGGCTAAGGAGCTGGATGTTCCGGTGATTGCGCTGTCGCAGTTGAACCGTGGTTCGGAGCAACGTACTGATAAGCGTCCGATGGTTTCGGATCTGCGTGAGTCGGGTTCTATTGAGCAGGATGCGGATATGGTGATTCTGCTGCATCGTGAGGATATGTATAACCCGGATAGTGAACGCGTGGGTGAGGCAGACATGATTATTGCTAAGCACCGTGGTGGTCCGACTCGTACTATCCCGTTGGCGTTTAGCGGTAAGTACTCGCGCTTCAACAATATGGCGAATGAGGCGCCTCCCCAGTACTAACCCCGTACTCAACTAATTCAGTACTAAGCGTTTCAGCGCTAGGCGTCAGCACTCTGTAGCTGTGCCCCTCTTCTTCTATTCCTTGCAGGATGGAAGGGGAGGGGCTTTTTGTATCTATAGGTAATAGGTATGGGCGCCCAGGCGCATGGTTAGGAATCGTGCAGGGTTAGGAATCAAGCGCAGGGTATGGGAATAGGGGCTGCGGAGGGGGTTCTAGAGGGCATTCTGTGAGGGTTTGAGTGGTTTCTTCTGCGTTTATAAGGTTTTTTGGAAGTTTTTTAAAGATTTTTTAGCACCCATAAAACGCACTGACTAGGCTGTTTGATGTTTGTGAGGGTGTTTGAGACCCTTTCAAGGCCCTGTTTGTGTCCCACTTCACCCATTTTCGGGTTGCAGGGCTGTTTGGTGGTCTGTATAGTTGTATGAGTCGCCGCGGC
>NZ_KV802647.1:0-5337 GCF_001810775.1 Rothia sp. HMSC062H08 | reverse complement strand
AACGATTACACCACTCCACAGGACTTGACCCGCCAAGCAGCCACCTCGCGAAATTCAGCACGAGCACGCCCTCCCGGGTATGGGGCTCATGCCTCGTGCGAGTGATGAGAATCTTCGGGAATGCATCCCCGATGGATAGAATCGGCGCAATCTCCCTCTCGAGCGTCGAATCGGCGCCGATATCGTCGCTCACATACACTTTCCTTCCCGGTTTCGAAACTTGGAAGGCAGTATGCGCAAGGATGCGTCGAGGTGCGATCCCAGTCGTACCATGCCAGCAGAGATGTCGAGGCACATTCGTTCATGCTGCAATGCGGGCATCGGAGATGAAAAACAGCCCGTCGGGTAGTCATGGGCGTGCGGGAGCCCGCATCAGTAACCTGCCTCCTCGGTTGTCCCTTCTTTGCATGGTCGTCTACATAAAGGAGGAACCAGCCATGCAGATCAGCATGCTTGCCCTTCTTGGGTCACGGACCGGGGAGGCGAGGGCCTCCGTCGGGACCGCCCCGAGCAACCGGCATATCCAAGGAATGACAAGGCTCGATCGCTGTGCTGGTCAGGATGCCGAAGCGGGCCGTCCGCCAATCGGAATGCGGGTCAGGATGCTGCAACGTGATTCCAGCTGCAGGATACGGCTCCTTTGCGGTTGCCGCAAAACCTGCTGGCAACATTCTTACTATCCGAATGATGTACGCATCCCTTGGGATCGTTTCGCCTGACCAGGGCCATCTTCAGCGCCTCATCGGCCAGCTCGGCAGGCGCCTCTTCCACGCGTAATAGCCCTGGCGGGTCACCTATGCAACCAAAGATACAAAAGGAATCGAATGGCCAGAGAGGATTGCCCTTACCGATGCTCGATTCTTGACAGGCAAACTCAAGCCTCGTTAATATTACATATTACATGGTTTGCCAGACCGAATTAACAAAGGAGGGGTGTCGTGGTTGGTCTTTTCCGCACGTGGATGAGCGCCTAGAAAGCGGCGCTGTTGTGGCGTCGCGCTGTTTTTCTGCACGCCATTTCACGATTGGACATAACCATGATATTTGAAACCTCTCGGGGCAGGTCTGTTCTGCTGTGCCATTCATGGCAATTCAAGCTTTGTTTCGTATGGGGCGGGGAGCTCGTTTCGACATTGACGAGTTCGATTCTCCAAATGGGTCTTATTTGGCATCTCGCCCTCACGACAGGGTCGTCTTCTCTCCTCTCCTTAGCATCGCTGGCAGGCTTTCTGCCGATTGCTTTGTTCGGAATCCTTGCGGGCGCCGTTGTCGACAGACTGCCTTTGAAACGTGTCCTCATCGGCGCCGACCTCTTCATTGCCGCGGTGGGTGCCGCCTTGGCGATTGCCTCGTTGGCCGGCAGCTTACCTGCATGGCTAATTCTCATCGCCCTGTTTCTCCGTGCAGTTGGTACTTCGTTCTACACGCCAGCCTCCCAATCTCTCACGCCCCATCTCGCCCCGCCAGAGCATCTCGTTCGCCTATCGGGGGTGACTCAGGCGATTCAGTCCGGCGGATACATTCTTGGCGCCGCGCTTGCAGCAGTGATTTATCCCGTGGCGGGCATTACCGCTATGATTGTCCTCGACGTGCTGGGAGCGCTTTTCGCTTCTTTAGCCGTCCTCGCCGCACAGATAGACGCAGGGGGCCTCGATGAAGCCGACCGCAGCTTGTCCTTTTCCAATAAGGTTCGAGAGCTCTTCTCTGAGATTTCGGACGGCTACAAGCTGATTAGGGAGTACAGGGGGCTGTTCGCCCTTCTTTGGTGCGGGTTCGTCTTCGCTTTCGCGTTCTCTCCGCTCGCGGCATTGTTCCCAATAATGACCTTGGGGCATTTTGGCGGTAGCACGGGGGATGCCGCTTTGGTGGAAATCCTTTTTTCTGCAGGCATGCTGGCTGGGTCCGGCATTTTGGCGGCCACGGGAGGGTTCCGCAATAGGTCGTTCACCATGGTCGCCGCGATTGCCGGCTTCGGCATTGCCGCAATCGTATCCGGATCGCTCGGCCCGTCATTGTTCGCTGCTTTCCTGCCGGTGAGCTTTCTTATGGGCGCATGCTCCCCGTTGTACGCGGGAACCCAGACTGCCCTTATGCAGGAGCAGATACCTCCTGAGTACCTAGGCCGCGTTTTCGGCCTCTACGGAACCATCATGGCGTGGGCCATGCCCATGGGCCTCGCAGCCCCCTCCGTTTTTGCGGATCTGCTTGGAGCTCCGTTATGGTTCGTCGGCTCTGGAGCGACCATGGTACTGCTTGCGATGGCTATGCTGCTTGCTCCGAGCGTCCGAAACGCGGGGAAAAGAGATACCGGGCAGATTCAATAGCCCAAGTATTCGAAAAAAAGAGGCAGCAGCCATCGGTTCAAGCGTCAGCCTTCAAGCCCTTGCGACGACGAGGTATTGCACCGACATTCCGCATCGCGCTCCTTATTCGTCGCCAACTATCATTTTCGGATTTGCCGGCTTGCGCAAGGTCAAAACGCTCGCGCCGGCAATTGGGCAAAGGCGAAAAATCGACGTGAGCAATCTTTTTTGGCATGGCTGCGCTTCCAGTAAAACGCTAATACACAAAAGGCGGTTCAACCTATGGAACTCATAGTCAAAGCTAAAGACATCTTTTTGGAATATGCCGGCCGCGATATCCTAGATATCGAAGAGTTGGAAATCTACTCCTACGATCGCATCGGCTTGGTGGGAGACAATGGCGCAGGCAAAACCAGCCTGCTTAAAATTCTGAGCGGCAATCTTACCATTGCGGACGCCGACGTCAGGCGCTTCGGCAGCATTGCCCTCATCGGCCAACTCGATGAACTCGACCTTGATGCGGCTCAGGACAGTGGTGAGATGCTCTCCCGTCTCAACGTCGCCGGAGTGGCGCAGGAGACGATGAGCGGCGGGGAGGAAACACGCGCCAAGATTGCCTCTGCACTCTCCCAGCATGCAAGCGCGATCTTCGCCGACGAGCCTACGAGCCACCTCGACCAAGACGGCATCCGCCTTCTCGTCGGACAACTCAAGGCATTTGATGGGGCTCTGCTCATCGTGAGCCATGACCGTCATTTTCTCGACCAGGTGGTAGACAAGATCTGGGAGCTCAAAGACGGCGGTATTTCCGAATTCTGGGGTGACTACTCCGACTATCTGCGACAGAAAGAAGAAGAGCGCAAAGCTCAGGCGACTCGATACGAAGAGGCGATGCGCGAGCGCGATCGCCTCGAAGCCGCCATCGAAAAACAACGGAAAAAAGCACGGCAGGTCGACGCCAAGCGGAAGGCTGCGAAAAAAAGCAACGAGTATGCAGGTCGATTGGGGCATCAGAAAGCAACCGGCACCAAACAGAAGAGGATGTACCAGGCGGCTAAGGACATGGAGAAGCGCCTCGAAGCGCTCGAAGGGATTGAGGCCCCAGATAGCATTCGCGCCGTGCGGTTCCGCCAGAGCAAGGCCCTGGAACTGCATAGTAAATTTCCCATCTCGGCAGACGATTTCAGCTTGAGCTTCGGCAACTGCATGCTCTATGACCACGCGAAATTCGAGATACCGCTCGGTGCCAAAGTGGCCATCACCGGTGGCAACGGTACAGGAAAGACCAGCCTGCTGAAGGCAATCGCTCGACGCGCCGACGGTATCAACATCTCTCCCAAGGCAGAGATCGGTTACTTCGAGCAAACAGGCTACAAGTTCGACGCCCGTCAGTCTGCGATCTCGTTCATGCAGGATGGTTGCGAGTACAGCATGACCGAAATTCGAGGCATCCTCGCCTCTATGGGAATCGGACCGCGCGACCTGACAAAGGACGTTGGCGTTCTCTCGGGAGGCGAAGTCATCAAGCTGCTACTCGCGAAGATGCTGCTGGGCAGATACAACATCTTGCTCATGGACGAGCCTGGAAATTACCTGGACATCAAGAGCGCCGAAGCCCTCGAGCAGATGATGAGCGCCTATGCCGGAACGATAGTGTTCGTCTCCCACGATAAGAGGCTGGTCGAGAACGTCGCAGACATTGTCTACGAAATAAAGGACACCAAGCTAGTCAAAATCTTTCAGCGCGAATAGCCCTAAATGAGCAAGAAATAATCCCCGAACGGAGACAAGGGAGTAAAACGGCAAAGAAAGAGCCTCCGTCCCAACGCAGGGAACGGAGGCTCTTTAATCGCTTTTACTCATCTCCGTCGCTGGTGGCTTTGTCATGACTCTCGTACGAAACGAAACTCAGCGGCACAGTGCGGCACTCAAAATCGCAGGTCAGAACCCTATCGGCCTACTCCCACTCGATGGCTTCAGTTTTACTGTCCCGACATTCCAGTTGTCCTCAGTTTTCGATGCCGTCTCAAACCGAGTGCCGCCAAGTAACACTATGTCGTGTTTCATCGGCTTCGGGGACAAAAGCTGGGACAACTTCAAAAACCATTTTCAAACTCAGAGTATTGAGTTTTTATTTTTGTCCCAAGGGGCACGGAGAGCCGCCTTTGGAGGCTCGATATCGACGAAAACGCCCGCTTTGAAACTCAAGTGCCTTTTCGTGTGCGAGCCGCCAGCTGCAATAGGAAGTGAATCAACGCAGGCGCCTTTCAAGCAGTTTGCAAAACTGCAGGTTGCAGGCCTTCATTGCTAGTAGGGGAAATGAGTAGTCTCAGGTGGCTTGCCCATGAGTTAGCGAGCAGGTTGGGGCTTCGTTGTTGGCGCAATCACTTCGTGCACACTCGAAAGGTCTGTTTAACTTCAGACAGGGCGCCAGTGCCTACGCGCAGTGGCGCAGATGATGGGCAGCAAGAGACAAGCATCTGCTGCCGCCCATCAGAAAGCATCGTACAGGCCATACCACACGTCGGTGTAGATGAAGTCGGCGCCCTTGATGCACTCGGTTGTCGTCGGAGACCTTGCAGTTCTCCTCGCCGATGGCCATGAGGTCGCCCATCTCCTGCGAAGGCGGGCGAGCCGTAGCTCGCCCGACCTGGTACGTCTTACAGACCGTGCTTACCGAGAGCGGCCATGCGCTCATTGATGGTGGCGCGGTATGCCGCAGCCTTCTGCTCGTCGGGCTCGCTCTGGGGGCACAGAGTGGCCAGGATGGCGCGAATGGAGTGCTTGCGGTTCTCGGCCTCGACCCAGCACAGGGAGCGCTCGGGATCGTCCATGACCTCGTCGACGACTTCCTCGCCACGGTTGGCGGGCAGGCAGTGCATGAACATGCTGTTCGGACCGGCAACGTTCATCATATCCCAGGTCACCTGGTACTTCGGATAGAACACATCCATGTAGCTGGAGCTGGAGACTTCACCTTGATTATCAACTTTATCCGAACACCTCCCACATTCATCCGCACATGTGCGGATGA
>NZ_KV802646.1:0-478 GCF_001810775.1 Rothia sp. HMSC062H08 | reverse complement strand
GGGCTGCGCTGCGGTATACGCCGCCAGAGGGCCTATCACAGGTACAACTCCTACAAGGGGGATGTGGGGCAAAGTTTCGCCAATATCATCGGTCGCAACTTCACGGCGACTGGTCCTTGGCAGAAGTTGGGCACCGATGTCACCGAGTTTAAGCTTTCCTTCGGTAAGGCCTATCTCGCTCCGGTTTATGACTTTGCCAGTAAAGAGATTGTTGCCCACTCCATCTCGATGTGTCCTAATCTTGCCCAGCAGCAAGAGATGCTTCAGGTACTCGTGGAGGCTAAACCTGAGGGGGTCAAGCCGGTTTTGCATTCGGATATGGGGTGGCAGTATCAGCATGAGACCTATATCAGGACGCTTGCTGATAATGGTTTTATCCAGAGTATGTCACGTAAAGGCAACTGTATCGATAACGGTGCTACTGAGCAGGTTTTCGGGCACCTTAAGGATGAGTTCTTCCGTGGGCAGGACTGGCAGA
>NZ_KV802645.1:0-458 GCF_001810775.1 Rothia sp. HMSC062H08 | reverse complement strand
CCTCTGGCGGCGTATACCGCAGCGCAGCCCCATCTGGCGCATCATCTTCAAGACCGTCTTATCGGCAATGCGCACCCCTTCCTCAGCGCGCAGGCACATGGCTACCTGCCTGTGACCGCACCCGTTGGGGGTCCGCGAAAAGATCTGTGCGACCTTGGGACGTAGCTGCACTCTGGTTGGCTGCTGGGGATGAGCCAACGCGTAGTAGTAGCTCGATCTGGCAAGGCCAGCCACCTCAAGGAGATCGTACAGCTTGTGCCCGTGCCCTGAAAGCTCAGCGACCACTAGGGCTTTGTCCCGGTTTGGGAGCGCCTGTGCGCCTTCAGGGCAATCGATTTTTTTAGGTACGCCACCTGCGCCTCAAGCTTGCGCACGCGCTCGGCAAGTTCCTCCTCACGCGTTGGTGGCACCGCCCGCACTGACCCCTTCGGCCTGCCTTTGGGCTTAGGCTTAAGCGC
>NZ_KV802644.1:0-466 GCF_001810775.1 Rothia sp. HMSC062H08 | reverse complement strand
TCCCGGTAGGTTCCTTGTTCCACCACACACCCACCATCCAACACCACCACAGAATCAACACCACGCAACGTCCACGCACGATGAGACACCAACACCACCAAACGCCCAACAGCAGCCACCTTCAACCGAGCAAAAATCTCCTCCTCAGTCTCAGCATCCACAGCACTGGTCGGCTCATCCAACACCCACACCGGCGCATCCCGAAGAACCACACGCGCCAACGCCAAACGCTGCCACTGACCACCCGAAAGACCAACACCACCAAACGACTCACCCAACTGAGCATCCAAACCACCCTCAAGACCACGCACAAAATCATCAGCACAAGCCACCGACAAAGCCGACCACAAATCAGCATCACCAAGACGCTCAACCGCCTCCTGAGGCAAACCCAGAAGAAGATTTTCACGCACAGTCAGTTCATAACGGCCGTAGTCTTGACTCACCAAACCAACATTTGCCAACA
>NZ_KV802643.1:0-25973 GCF_001810775.1 Rothia sp. HMSC062H08 | reverse complement strand
CTTGACTCACCAAACCAACATTTGCCAACATGTTGTATTTACTCTCAGAAGAAGCACCCTTATACGTTATGCTCCCCTGGGCAATTGGTGTAATTCCAAGAATTGCATTTATTAGCGTTGTTTTTCCCGCGCCCGAGGCACCAACTACTGCAATCATTTGATTATTCATCAGCTCAAGATTAATATCTTTAAGCGCAAAAGACGACGAGCCCTCATACTGAACGGATACATCTTTGCATATAATTTTTGAAATATTTTCATGGTTAGGGTTAGAAGTTTTTATCTCAGAAACATGGTCGTAAGTATCAGAGTCGCATACCCTTCGGAATTGCTGAACAGATAATGCTCCATTAATAATCTGACCAAATGAATATCCCACCTCTTGGGTCGCATCAACACAGGCAATGATTCCAATCAGCGATCCGGCCACATACGATATATTGGCGCCTGAATCCACAAGGAAGTACAGGGACGCAAAAAGTAAGACAGAGCAGAGTAGCCCTGCAACTATGGAGATGATTCCTCTAACACTTTCAAGGCTCAATTCCCTACCGGCCGCCCGGCGTCGCCAGGACGCTACACGTTGCGAGAAAAATCGGGAGGCTCTCATGAGGTGAAGTTCTTGGGCTCGACTCTGAGCCATCAGATTGTCTAGATAGTAGTTCTCTGCCCGATAATCCTCGTACATTAGGGTGTAGATAGCGTAATCACGTTTAGCGAGAATCACCATTGCAATAGATAGGGGTAGTGAACACAGTGCCGCAAAAATTGCTGCCACAATGCTGACGTTCGCGATATTAAGACAGAGAAGTAACACCATTGCGAAGGCACTCACCAGTGTCATAACTGACATGGTGTGAACCTGCAATTCCTGTTTCGATATTGCCTCTCTAGCAGCACGTATATCTTCCTGTGATTTTGTGCTACCTATATCAGATAACGGAAATGTAGATAACCTGTTATTTAACATGCAGTGAACCCGATAATTCACCTTTGATTTGAGGATGAGCATGTTACTTATGACCCAGCGTTTAGCAATGATATTAATTCCAACGACAAGGGCAAGAGCAACAATATAAATCCATGCTGTGCCACCATTTGAACCGCTCAAGGCTGATACTGTATTACCGATCAGCAGGGACTGGCTCAGGGGAATGCAGGCTATGACGGCTAGCGATAGGGCGACGCTCACTAGGGTCCCAGGACAGGTTTTCCAGGCTAGGCGGAAGGACCAGAGTATAGAAGAAAATAGCTTTTTCATTCTCACCACGCTCACAAAGTCGTATTGAACTCATCTTTGAGCCCTACAACTCCTCGATGAGCAGTTAATGAAGCACGGCTGTACTTTGCTAACTAACTCTACTCTTCAATGAAATATAAAACACACATATTCGTGCGTGTCCAAGAATATTAAGCAGGCGTATCTGTGATATTTTCAGGCATCCAGGGGTCAGCCGACAGCTCTACCCGCAACGCCCCCAGCACCCTTCGTCATAGTCAGTCATATTAAGTTCATATTTCGCCCCCGATGTCATGTCCAGAAATATTAGGACATCAACCGCCGCATCCCTTGCGCCCCCTCGGAGGCAGTGGGTAGAGTGAAAGCGTTATCTATCAAGAGCGACCGAGAGATCTGGCTCGTCGACGTCGCAGCAACCTCGCCAGTATCCCCCACCGTCACGGTGCAGGGTACGGACAAGGTGCTCCCGCCAGAACCGATAGAGAAGAATACCCTTCGGCACCCCTTGATGATGCGCACCCGTAAACCGGTGGCGCGCATCCTGCAGAAGAATTCGCGCACCCTCCCGGTGCGTATCTATCGGGTGAACACGAAGGATGGTTATGACGACAGTTCACCCGGCTC
The DNA here is from genome assembly GCF_001810775.1 of Rothia sp. HMSC062H08. Classification (NCBI taxonomy): domain Bacteria; kingdom Bacillati; phylum Actinomycetota; class Actinomycetes; order Micrococcales; family Micrococcaceae; genus Rothia; species Rothia sp. HMSC062H08. The sequence continues at coordinate 24,109 of NZ_KV802643.1, read as the reverse complement.
TTTCTTTTGAGCTGTTCCCTCCGCGCTCACACGCGAGCTGTGAGTCGCTGATTCGCACCATTGCGGAGCTTGAGGGTACCAACCCCGACTACGTTTCGGTCACCTACTCCGGTGACGCGAAGCGCCGTCAGAAGACGCTGGCGCTGCTCGACCACCTGGTGCATGAAACCTCCCTCACCCCGCTGGCTCACCTGATTTGTGCGGGCCACTCGGTGCACGAGCTGGAGCGTGCAGTCCGTCTGATTCTGGGTCTGGGCGTGCGCGGCTTCCTGGCGCTACGCGGTGACGTGCAGGAGGGTCAGGTTTCTGAACTTCCTTTCGCCCGCTACCTGGTGGAGCTGATTCGCCGTGTTGAGCGTGAAGATTTCGCCCACCTGGCGGCTGGCAAGGTGTCCATCGGTGTGGCGGCGTACCCGCAGAAGCACCCGGAGTCCGCATCCCTGCTGCAGGATATTGAGATTCTGCTGTCGAAGCAGCGCGCCGGCGCGGATTTCGCTATCACCCAGGTGTTCTTCGAGGATGAGCGCTACAGTGCCCTGGTCGATTCGGCTCGCCTGGCGGGTGTGGATATTCCGATTATTCCGGGCATCATGCCGGTGACCTCCCTGAAGCGCCTGCGGAACCTCTGCCAGATGGCGGGCATGTCGGTTCCGGCGGACCTCGCGTACGCCCTGGAGACGGCAACCAGCAGCGCAGAGCTGCACCGCATCGGCGTGGACTACGCGCTGAACCAGTGCCGCACCGTGATGGATGCGGGCGCACCGGGCTTGCACTTCTTCACCTTCAACGAGCATGCCGCGGTGCTGGACGTTCTGGACCAGCTGGACCTGCCCCGATACAGCAACCGTTTCTCCCAGCCCCTGAGCGAGCTGGAATTCGCCTAAACGCGACCTGCTCCACCCGGCGCGGATGCGCCACCCAAGTTTCCCCCAAAGTACCCCGGGAGCGTCCCGCGGATCTCGGCCCCATCGACGGGGCCGGCAGGGCCCGCTGATTCTCCCAGTTCTATCCCCAGTAAAGGAAAAAATTATTATGTCGAACACCGCATTCCCCGCCGCCACCATTGTTGGCTACCCCCGCGTGGGCCGCTTCCGCGAGCTGAAGAAGGCTCAGGAGGCTTTCTGGAAGGGCAAGGCAACCCTGCAGGAGCTGCAGGACACCGCCGCTGACGTGCAGCGCACCTACTTCGAGCGCGTGACCGCCGCCGGCCTGAAGGCTGATAACTACTCGATTCCGGCGACCTTCTCCTACTACGACCAGGTGCTTGACGTGGTTCGCCTGTTCACCCTGGTTCCCGAGCGTCTGGCTGAGGCTAAGGACGCACGCGGTCTGCTGGATCTGCCCGGCTACTTCGCACTGGCGCGCGGTACCGAGACCCTGCCTCCTCTGGAGATGACTAAGTGGTTCGACACCAACTACCACTACCTGGTGCCCGAGATTGGTTCCGGCACCGAGATTAAGCTGAACCTTGAGGCTATTGACGAGCAGCTTGAGGTTGCAAAGCAGGCTGGCGTGAAGGTTCGCCCGCAGATTGTTGGCCCGCTGACCCTGCTGCTGGGCGCTAAGGCTGAGCAGGGTTCCGCTGAGGACTTCGCACCCATCGACCGTCTGGATGAGTTCGTTGCCGCTTACGCTCAGGTGCTGGAGCAGCTGGCTGAGCGCGGTGTTGAGTGGGTTCAGCTGGACGAGCCGGGCCTGACCGTGGACCGTGCCGACAACGCGAAGGTTGCGCAGCTGGCCGAGCGCACCTACCGCGCCCTGGCTGCTGGCGAGAAGCGCCCGCAGATTCTGGTGACCAGCCCCTACGGTTCCCTGCGTGAGAACCTGCCGGCACTGCTGGGTACCGGTATTGAGGCGCTGCACCTTGACCTGGTGCACGGCGTGTACTCGAAGGCTGAGCTGGAGTCCGTTTCTGCCGCTGGTGTGCACCTGGTTGCCGGTGTTGTGAACGGCCGCAACGTGTGGCGTGCCGACGTTCGCGCCGCCCTGAAGACCCTGGAGGCGCTGCCCGGCGCATCCGAGGGTGCCGTGTCTGTGGCTTCCTCAACTTCCCTGCAGCACGTGCCGCACGACCTGGCTCTGGAAGACCCCGCCGAGGTTCCCGTGGACGGCCTGGCGTTCGCTGACCAGAAGGTCGCTGAGATTGCTCTGCTGGCTCGTGGCCTGGCTGAGGGTGAGGCCGCTGTTGAGCCGGAGCTGAAGGCTGCCGATGAGGCGCTGGCTCGCTTCGCCGCTGACCCGCGCAAGCACAACGACGAGATTCGTGCCCGCGCCGCAGCTGTGACTCCCGAGGACTTTGACCGCCCGACTATTGACGTTCGCCGCGCGGCTCAGGCTGACCTGAACCTGCCGAAGCTGCCGACCACCACTATTGGTTCTTTCCCGCAGACCGCTGAGATTCGCCGCCGCCGTGCGGAGGCTCGTGCGGGCAAGATTTCCGCTGAGGAGCTGAACGGCTTCCTGCGTGACGAGATCGCCTCGGTCATCGCGCTGCAGGAGGAGCTGGGCCTGGACGTTCTGGTTCACGGTGAGGCTGAGCGTAACGACATGGTTCAGTACTTCGCTGAGAACTTCGACGGTTTCGCAACCACCCGCCACGGCTGGGTTCAGTCCTACGGTTCGCGTTGCACCCGCCCCTCGATCCTGTTCGGTGACGTGAAGCGTCACGGTGAGGGCCTGCGCGGTGAGGCGTTCACCGTTCCGTGGAGCTCCCACGCACAGTCGCTGAGCGACAAGCCGGTCAAGGGCATGCTCACCGGCCCGGTGACGATTCTGGCCTGGTCCTTCGTGCGTGACGACCAGCCGCGCCGCGAGACCGCTAACCAGGTGGCTCTGGCTCTTGCCGACGAGATTGCCGACCTGGAGCAGGCGGGCATCCGCATCATTCAGGTGGACGAGCCGGCTCTGCGCGAGCTGCTGCCCCTGCGCCGCGATGAGCAGCCGCAGTACCTGGACTGGTCGGTGAACTCCTTCCGCCTGGCAACCAGCGCGGTGAAGGATTCCACCCAGATTCACACCCACCTGTGCTACTCGGAGTTCAACGAGATTATCGACTCGATTAACGCTCTGAACGCTGACGTGACCAGCATTGAGGCGGCTCGTTCGCACATGGAGCTGCTGGCTGATATTCCGGAGAGCTTCGTTTCCGGTCTGGGCCCGGGCGTGTGGGACATCCACTCCCCGCGTGTTCCTTCTCAGGATGAGATTGAGTCCCTGCTGAAGGCTGCGATTGGTTACGGCACCATTGCTGACCTGTGGGTGAACCCTGACTGTGGTCTGAAGACTCGTGATTACGAGGAGACCAAGCAGTCTCTGCGTCACCTGGTGGACGCCACCAAGGCGATTCGCGCATCCCTCTAGGAGGCGCCTATTGGTTCCGCTGCCTGCTGCGGGTTGACCGGATGATGGTTTGCTCGCGGTAACCTGCGGCAGGTGGCGGCTGTTCGGCTTCGTGCCGGTATGCGTACCGACTGTATGCCGAGCTTTTGGGGATAGATAACAGGCCCGCCCGTACGGTTTTTCTTCTGCACCGTGCGGGCGGGTTTTCTGTGCTGTTTTTGGGCACCGATTTTGTGGTGTTCAAGTGGTTTTCTTTTTGAACTTAGGGTATAAATTACTCTAAATTTAAGTGTGGTCTGACCAAAACACATACTTACTCAACAAGGAAAGTATTTATATTCACTGTAGCACTTGTGGCACTGTTGCCCAGTAGACAGATATACATCACACAGATTTAGCACTTCCCTGTAATTCCAGGGTAAAAACAGTATTAATAGAATAATCACTCTGAATATCTGTTCACCATAGTGAACATTCTACTGAAAACTTTTCCAGCAGATTAGCATTTTTATAAGCCGCCGTTTTTAGAATTCCAGCATGACTACTACCACTTCATCAAAGAAGAAGAAGGGTTCTACACCCCGCTGGCTCGCTATTCCGGCACCCAAGCCCCAGCTCAGCGAAGCAGAAGTTAATGCGAAGTACCCGCGCATGCGCCTACAGGTCTTCATGGGTATCTTCATCGGTTACGCAACCTTCTACCTGATTCGTAACAACGTCCCGCTGGTCACCCCGATTCTGACCAAGGAACTTGGCTTCAGCAACGCAGCAATTGGTGCACTGTCCACGGCACTGCTGCTGGCTTACGGCTTCAGCAAGTTCTTCACCGCAATGATTTCTGACCGCTCGAACGCGCGTTTGTTCCTGCCCATCGGTCTGGTGCTCTCGGGTGTTGCAAACATCCTGCTGGCGCTGACCGGTTACATGGGTGAAGGCGCGGGTGCGACGGGCTACGCTGCTGCTATCGCCTCCATCATGGCGACCATTATGGTCTTCAACGGCATCTTCCAGGGTATGGGTTGGCCTCCCTCGGGTCGTGTGCTCGTGAACTGGTTCTCCACCAGCGAGCGCGGCACGAAGGTTTCCTGGTGGAACACCGCCCACAACGTTGGTGGTGCGCTGTCCGGTCTGCTGGTTGCATGGGGCTTCTCCATGTTCGGCAAGACCTGGGAAGTTGCCTTCTGGTTCCCGGCTGTTATCAGCTTCGTTCTGGCGTTCGTGGCGTGGCTGCTGATTCGTGACAACCCCGAGGCTGAGGGTCTGCCCACCGTTGACGTGTACCGCAACGACCCGCACAAGGTTGAGTCCACCGCTGAGGATCGTGCGGAGTCCACCTGGACCACCATCCGTAAGCACGTGCTGACCAACTCGACTATGGTGTACCTGGCTCTGGCAAACGTGTTCGTGTACACCCTGCGTTACGGCGTGCTGGTGTGGGCGCCGAAGTACCTACACGATGTGCGCCACGCTTCCCTTGAGGGTGGTATTGCGGGCTTCTCGATTCTGGAGCTTGCCGGTATTGGCGGCACCGTCCTGTGCGGTTACGTTTCTGACCGCATGTTCAAGGGTCGCCGCTCCCCCGCGGGTATCCTGTTCCTGATTGCGACCGTTGGCGCGATTCTGCTGTACTGGCTGCCTTCTTCGGATGCGCCGCTGTGGATTGCGTACGTTGCGTTGGCTCTGATTGGTGGCCTGATTTACGGCCCGGTTATGCTGATTGGTCTGCAGGCTATTGACCTGTCTCCCTCGCACGTTGCGGGTACCGCTGCGGGCTTCACCGGCCTGTTCGGTTACGCGCTGGGTGCGACCCTGGCTTCTGCTGGTATCGGCATCATTGTTGATCACTGGGGTTGGAGCACCGCGTTCGTCTTCATGATTGTGTGCTCGGGTCTGGCGGTTCTGTTCCTCTGGCTGGTTAACGGTGCTGAGAAGCGTCTGATGGCTGAGCGTGCAGAGAAGCTGGCGGCTCAGGCATAATTGCCCCATCTTTCGTGTAGGGAAGCCACACGTTTGCTGGTGAGTCACCATATGATGGCTTGTCGGTAATCGTGTGGCTTCTTACGTTAAGAACCTAGAATGGAACCATGACTACTAACTCTGGAATCACTAAAGAATGGGTGGATGAAACCGTCAAGCCGGGCGACGATTTCTTCCGCCACGTCAACGGTAAGTGGCTGGCAACCCACGAAATCCCGGCGGACCGCCCCAAGGACGGCGGCCTGTACACCCTCCGCGATAACGCAGAGAAGCACGTGCGTGAGCTGGTGGAGAAGATCGCGAAGGAGCAGCCGGAGTCCCGTATTGGCGCGCTGTACAACTCCTTCATGGATGTTGAGAAGATTGAGGCGGACGGCCTGGAGCCGCTGCTGAAGGAAATCGCCCCGATTCTGAACTCGGCAACCCCCTCCCACCTGGCTGTGACCCTGGCGCTGCTGTCTCGTGCGGGTCTGCCGCAGCTGTTCGCCTGGTACACCAGCAACGACCCGAAGGACCCGAAGAATTACACGTTCTTCCTGTACCAGTCGGGTCTGGGTCTGCCGGATGAATCCTACTACCGTGAAGAGAAGCACGAGGCTGCATGCGCGGCGTACGTTGAGCATATTGCCCGCATGTTTGAGCTGACCGGTCTGGCTGAGGGCTTCGGCCTGACCCCGGAGCAGGCGGCTCAGCTGGTGTTCACTCACGAGTCTGAGCTGGCTCGCCTGCACTGGAACGTCGTGGAGAATCGCGACGCTGAGGCGACCTACAACCCGTACCAGGCGACCGAGCTGGACGAGAAGTTCCCCGGCTTCCCGTTCTCGCAGTGGCTGCTGGCTCTTGGCGCCGACCCGGAGACCCTGGGTCAGGTTATTGTGGCTCAGCCGTCCTTCTTTGAGGGTGCGGCTAAGCTGTTCACCTCCATCCCGCTGATGAGCTGGAAGCTGTGGGCTGTGTGGACTGTTCTGCGTTCGCGTGCGCCGTTCATGTACGACGAGCTGGTTCAGGAAAGCTTCAACTTCTACGGCAAGACCCTTTCCGGTACCCAGCAGATTCGTGAGCGCTGGAAGCGCGGCGTGGGTGCTGTCGAGAAGGCTCTGGGTGAGGAGATTGGCCAGGAGTACGTGGCTGTGCACTTCCCGCCTTCGCACAAGGAGAAGATGCTGGTTCTGGTCGGCAACCTCCTGGAGGCGTACCGCGAGTCTATTGAGTCGCTGGACTGGATGACTGAGGCAACCCGCCAGAAGGCGCTGGAGAAGCTGTCGAAGTTCGTCACCAAGATTGGTTACCCCGATAAGTGGCGTGACTTCTCCGCACTGGAGCTGGCGCCCGGTGACCTGTTCGAGAACCTGCGCCGTACCGGTGCGTTTGATGCTGATTGGCTGATTGCCCGTAAGGGTCAGCCGGTGGATAAGTCGGAGTGGCTGATGACTCCGCAGACCGTGAACGCGTACTACATGCCGCCGGCGAATGAGATTGTGTTCCCGGCAGCGATTCTGCAGCCGCCGTACTTCAACCCGGATGCTGACGATGCGGCGAACTACGGCAATATCGGCATGATTATTGGCCACGAGATTGGTCACGGTTTTGACGATCAGGGTTCCCGCTATGACGGTGACGGCAAGCTGGAGAGCTGGTGGACTGAGGAGGATTACGCGAAGTTCAAGGAGCGCACCTCCGCGCTGGTGGAGCAGTACAACGCGTACGTTCCGGTGGGTCTGGACCCGAAGTTCCACGTGAACGGTGAGCTGACTCTGGGCGAGAACATTGGCGACCTGGCTGGCATGTCTATTGCGTTGAAGGCGTACCGTCTGGCTTTGAAGAAGCAGGGCATTGAGTCGCTGGCTGACGCGCCGGTGATTGACGGTATGACCGGTATTCAGCGTTTCTTCTTCTCGAATGCTCGCGGCTGGTGCACGAAGTCCCGCCCGCAGCATGCTGAGGTGATGATTTCGGTGGATCCGCATTCGCCGGATGAGTTCCGCGTGAACGGTGTGGTGCGCAATATTGATGAGTTCTATGAGGCGTTTGGTGTCTCTGAGGGCGATGCACTGTACCTGGCTCCGGAGGAGCGCGTGCGCATCTGGTAGCATACCGATAAGGGTATATGCTTTATTGCGCATATAAGAAAGGCGCCCGCCTCGTGGGTTTATTCCACGGGGCGGGCGCCTTTTAGGTGTAGAAGCTATGCGCTTCTAGGCTGAAGCTTTTAGGAAGCAGAAGCCGATGCAGTGGCACTAGAAGTAGCAACCGGATTCACTGTAAGCTTCCAGTCGCCATTCTCATAAACTCCACGAATGATGGCATCTCCAGTAATTTTGCGGTATTCCTTGGGAGACTCCATCACTTTCCCCTTGTATACAGCAAACTCACCGTTCTCCAAAACCATCTTTACATTCCAGATATAGCTATCACCATCGCGGGTCGGTTGAGGCGTATTCATAGCGACAGTAACAGTTTGTTCTTGGCGCCAGACCTCCCCCTTTTGCAAAGCATCATCGAAGCTACCAGGCGTGGGTTCAAGGGTGGTCTTCAATTCTGAAATATCAATACCGCTTTCACGCAAAGGTTCAGTCTTTCCGGTACGCCCATAATATTCAGAAGCGGCGCCAAAGAATGCAATGGACTGGTAGAAGCCTTCCACGCTGTTCTCGTTAGCAACAGCGGGCTTCACAGGTACAGGAACATTCTTGGGCGGCTCGGTACGGGTACCTTCCTTATAACCTGCAGGCTTGGAAGTGTAGCCGTCCAGGACCGCAACGCCGGAGTAGTCGCTACGAACGCTCTTAGATGCGGAAGCAGATGCGCTACCGGATGCATTGCTGGATGCCCTCTCGGATGCGTTGCCGCTGGTTGCTTGCGGCTGAGCGCCGCACGCTGCCAGGAGGGTTGCGCCACCGGCGGCTACAACCATGCCGAGGGCAGATCGGCGGGTTACGTTCTTCATTGGTTCTCTCTATCTACGGTGGTGGCGCCCGCCTCGTGGTTTTTCAGCCACGGGGCGGGCGCCTCTCTGTTTTTAGAAGCTATACGCTTCTAGACTGATGCTTTTAGGAAGCAGAAGCCGATGCAGAAGCCTCAGATTCAGACTTCATGCCAGTCAGCTTCCACGCACCGTTCTCGTAAACACCGCGCAGGGTACGCTCGTTGACGTTCTCACGACCGCTTTCGGGGACCTCCAGAACCTTATCCTTAGATGCCATGAATTCGCCGCGGGTAAGGGTGAAGCGAGCATTCCAGGTGTATGCCTTACCATCGCGGGTGGGCTGTGCGGAGAGCAGGGTGATGGTGACGGTCGGGTCGTGCATCCAGACTTCGCCCTTGACCAGCTTTTCGCCGAGGGTGCCGTCTTCCGGCTCGAGCATTGACTTGAGTTCGCTCTTGTCCATAGCGCTTTCACGCAGGGGCTCGGTCTTACCGGTACGCATGTAGTATTCCATGGCTGCGCCGAAGAACGCGATGGACTGGTACAGGCCCTCCACGCTGTTCTCGTTAGCGACGGCGGGCTTGGTCGGCACGGGCACGTTCTTGGCCGGCTCGGTGCGGGTTGCCAGCTGGTAGTCAGCAGGCTTGGAGGTGTAACCGTCCAGGACAGCAGGACCGGAGTAGTCGGCACGTGCGTTGTTAACTTCGGCGTCCGAGGTAGAAGCGCTACCGGATGCAGATGCAGAGCCGCTGGATGCCTGAGACTGCGAACCGCATGCAGCCAGGAGGGTTGCGCCACCGGCAGCGACAAACAGGCCGAGGGCGGATCGGCGGGTTACGTTCTTCATTTTTCTCTCTATCTGTGGTGTGTTTTCCGCACCGTGGTGCGGGTGATGCCTGCGGCATCTAACGGGAAGACGGCACTACGTGAGTGTAGTGCCGTCTTCCAGTATATGTTTATTGGGCTTGGTATTTTTAGCCGCCGTAATAGTAGTAGTTGCTGTAGGAGCTACCGTAGTAGTCACTGATGACGATGCGGCCGCGGCGGCCGTAACGGTGCGAGTAGTAGCCGTTGTAGGGGGTGCGGCGCACGGTGGGGCGATAGGTGGTTGCCTGTGCGGGGGTGAACAGTGCGCCGAGGGCGGTTGCTGCGCCTGCGCCTGCTGCGGCGAGTGCTGCGCGGCGGGTGAGGCGTGAGGGCTTCTTGGTGGCCATGATGTGCCTTTCGGGGTCGGTGTTTCTGTGAAGTGACGTGGCGTGTGCACGGCGTGCGGCTGTGCATTAACCATTTCTTATTGTATGCCTCAACGTTAATGTTTTTACGTGCAGAGTGCACCTTCTAGTTGAGGGTTAGATCATGCGAGCTAGTCCACGTTTTTCCGGCAGAAAAATTGCGGAAATATTGGTTGAGAAACACGCCGGGCACGCACTCAATACGGGCTGAAAACAGCCTAAATTGCAGGCTACATGTCTACTTCGGCGAGGCCCGAAATTTCCTTGTCCTTGATGTGCGGGATGGTCGAGTTCCAGTTCATCCACGCCTTGACCTGGGCGACTTCTTCGGGGTTGTTCATGTCTGGCCATCGGTCGTTTTCCATCTTGAATCGGGTCATTGCGAGGAGAGGGTAGCTGCCGAAGACGGGGCAGAATTCTGCGACTAGTTTGCCGGATTTTGTGTAGAAGTGGAGGGAGTCTGCGTGTTCACGGTCGGTGTTGTTGTCGTATGAGACCGTGTCAATCGCGTTGAGCGGGAAGAACACCGTATCGTTGCACGGCTCTCCCCTTTCGATTCCTTCGGGCGAGATTTTAGTGTAGGTACCGGCGGCGTTCCAGAAGAAGAACATGAAAAAGCCGATCATGCCGAGGCCAATAAAGTCGAATGCGAAGTGGAATCCTACGTCTTCCCCTAGGTGAATGACGGAAGCTCCTACCGCAAACAGAAGAATTACTAGGGCGTATAGAACGATTTCGAAGCGGTTTGTTCGGATGACGTATACGGCTTCGGCGCGTAGTTTCTTTTCGCGGCGTCGGTTGAGTTCGTACGTGACGACGATGCGGAGAACCTTGTAAATCAGTATGGAGTCGAGTGCGCCCCATATGAAAATCATGATGGTGTTGACCATGGTCGCTCACCAGCCTTTCTATCTATCGGTGACCAGCAGCCTTCCGGCAACGATGCGGAGGGTGCGGGTTCGTTCTCAGAGTAGCTAACGAAATCGGGTGGGTAAGCAGGAATTCGCGTTATCCGCGGAGTGGTTGCCCAGTCTTCACCGGAGCATCGCGTCGAGTTAACCTTCTGGTCAGATACGGTGCGATAGGCTAAGGATGTGCCCGCCACCTCACCGGGGCGGGCCTGATTCACCAACCGCTACCGCACAAGGACGTACATACTATGAGCACAGCCGAAGTAAGCAGCGAAGCGTAAAAAGGCAACGAAAGCCTAGAAACCTAGCCAGGAAAGCTAACTATCTACAAGAGGCAAACCGATGGAAATTAATTACAAGCGCCGCCAAAGAGTGGCACTCATTATTTCATTCATCATTCTTTGGTACGTGTTCTTTGTTGTCCCTAAAGACTTACGTGATGATAGTGACGGTATCACCGCTACCTGCACCGTAACTAAGGCATATACGAAAGAGCGCGGCGGCACAGTAAGCGGTATGAACGATATTAGACCCAAAGGTATTTTTGAGACAGAAGAATGCGGTACTCTCACGATGTACGTACCTCCGGAAGGTCGCAAGATTCCCGAGTATGTTGAGACCGTCAAGCCTGGCAAAAAATACCTATTCCATGTCGCAAACTCATCTCCTGAAAAGGAACGAGATTTTGAGACGACCCGCTTTGAAGAAATCACAGAGTAACAGCCTGCAGCCCAGAAAGAAGGTGAAAAGCAGTGAAAAAGAACTCCCCGAGGAAAAAGAATGTTTCAAAGAAAAGGAACACCTCGAAGAAAAAGAATTACCCAGAGGCGAATTACATTACCGAAACTGGGGCTATAAAAAAGACCCTCAAAAAGAGATACACCAAGAAAAAGAAGAATAAAGTCGATTTCAAAGAGTATCTTCGCGACATAGCAAAAGATGTATGGGATGCACGTGGCTCCATCATAACCGTAGTAGTCATTCTAGGGTTCTTCGCGTCCTTACATTTTATGACCAACTACAACCCGGGCAATGAATCCGCTATCTGCACTGTTACCTCAGTCGAAATCATTGAGCACGAGGACCCCTACTCAATCTCTGGTGAATTCGAAACGGAAGAGTGCGGAATCATCACATCAAGCAAATCCCCTGATGGTATACCCATCCGCAAATACCTCCAGAACTTTGAAACGGGCAAGAAATATAGGGCGTACAAGTCCTTCGATACCCGCAACGACGAATTCGACTTCAGCGTCCTCCGCTTTGAAGAGATCAAAGAGTAACCCCACCCCCGCAGAAAGGAATCCACCGTGAGCTTTATCGGCGACTTTATCATCGGCTTTTTTGGAGAGGCCCTCGCCTCCTCACCGACCCTGCAGCGAGTATGCCTGTGGATTCTTTTCTCTATATCCGTTCTTCTCACGCTCGTCCCCGTCATGACGGGTGAATACGCGTGGAGCATCCTATCCATCTCGATCATGCTGTTTTCGGTCGTGATGATTGACGGCACGCGTGAGCACGGTGTGCAGGATGCAAAGAACGGCGGCGCGTACCATTACTTTCTGCTGACGGTGGGCACGTTCTGCGTTGCCGCGATTGTTCTGCTCGCTGCTCTCTCCCTGGCGGGTGTCCCGCCGGTTGCCTCCACCCCGCAGGTGGACGGTATCAATTTCGCGCCCTGGTATGTGGTGGTGTCCGCGCTGGTTCTGCTGCTGTTCTTCTACAATGCCGCGCAGCCGAGCGAGGAGATCCCTAACCTGCACCGTATGGAGCGCATCAACCGGTATGTGCGCACCGTGGTGCTGGGTGTGAGCGCCCTGATGGTGCTCTTCTGCCTGGTTATTCCGGTGGTTTCGTTCGCTGCTGCCGGTTATGAGCCTGTGGGTGTTTCAGTGGTGCTGTGCCTGGTGCCGGTTTTCCTGATTTTTGTGCGCCGCGCCCTGTTCAAGCTGTGGGCGGCGACTTTTGAGGAGGGCACTGCCGGGTATGGTGTGTTGCGTGGCTTCTGCGTCACCCTGGTGGGTTTGGGTGGATGTTTGGCGGCGGTCCGTCTTGCCGTGGATGTTGTGCAGTACGGTAGCGGCTTATCGCTGGTGTACGTGGTGCCGGTGATCGCCTCGTACCTGCTGGTGAAGAGGTACCTGACCGTGGGCGTCGCTATCCCCGAGAAGGAAGACGAGGAAGACCCGGAGGCGGAACCTGCAGCCAGCTAAACCGTGGAGCGCCGCGGGCTGAGAGATGACCTCAGCCGCGGGGTTTTTCTATGTCAAACAGAGTTCGGTAAGTGCACTAGGTTGAAACGAAATGAAAAATACCTTTAACTATCACCTCAAGGTTGAATTGAATATCCTGATGAGGCACCGACTAGGAGGAAAAAATATCAACCTTCCCATATTGGACTGATAAAGTGGTACGGGGCTTTTTCTCTTTCCGGCTTTGCCCCTGACCCTTTCCACTCAGGTGGGCACTATACAGTGGCGTTTCAGACTTGTCACTGTTATGTGTCTGCACGGTATATAACTCAACGAAAAGATCATCATGACCAACCACACCACAGCGCGTCAGCGTCTACTCCGCTTCCCTTTGATTTTGGGTGTCACGACGGCACTTATTTTCTCTGCCTGCTCCACGGGCACGAACAATAACAGTGCCCCTTCCGATAAGGGTACTGTTACTTCTCAGAGTCCCCGCCAGGTAGAGAACGCTACCAATGTTCTGCAGAACGTGAATATTCAGATGGGTCGTGATGGCGAGGTTTCGTCGATTGAGTCGACCAACATTTACGTCAATGACAAGGATCGTACGAGCTCCTCGAGCAATGTGCAGTTCAAGCCGAAGGACGTCGTTAATGACCTTCCTGTGCGTGTGAGCCTGCAGTATTCTACTGAGCGCGGTAGCGGCACTAACCTGAATGATTTGAACGGCTACAGCGGCGAAATCACGATTAAGGTTACGGTTGAGAACCTGACGGTGAAGACCGAGGATGTCACCTATGATGCGTCCGGTACTAGCCGTACTAGCCCTGCACCGGTTGGTACTCCGTTCTCTATTGCTGCTTCTACTGTTCTTTCGGGTTCTCCTACTCAGGTTATTACGACCCCTGATGCGGCTGATTCGTCCACGAATGGTGTGGTGAGCACCAATGATGAAGGTAAGGCTGTTGTTCAGTGGGGTGCTATTTCCGCGCCTCCGGTGACTGGTAGTTCCTCTTCTTTTGTGTTGAAGGTCAAGGCGAAGGATTTTAGTGCGCCTACCTTCAACATTTCGGTGCAGCCTGGTTTTGCTTCTGATTTGTCTGGTGCAGGAATCATTACTAACGGTTTCACCTCTCAGGATGCGTCTCAGGTGGCGCTTCTGCAGCGCACTATCGATACCGTCAACGAGGTTAATACGACGCTGACTAGCGCTAGTTCGCAGGTTGCTCAGGTGCGTCAGAGCCTGGATGATACGTCTGCGACTTTGGGTAAGGACACTGCCGAGCATCTGAAGACTCAGAATGAATCGTTGACGAAGACTATGCAGGGTCTGCAGGCGAATATTGAGAGCCTGCAGAAGGATCTTTCTGAGGCTTCGCGGACTAACAATTCTCAGCTGATTTCTCAGCTGGAGCGTACTGTTGCTGCTCTTCACTCGATGTTGGGTGATACGACGGCGCGCCCCAATGTGTCTGTTTCACATAGCGGCGGTCGTTGTGTTGTGCATCGTGAGGAGGGTGCGAGTAGCCGTAGCGTGTACGGTAATTTGGTTCAGCTGTCTGCTGTTCTGAATGCGTATGCGGAGGCAAGTTCGGACTGCCAGCAGGATCTTACGGCTTCGATTCGTGAGATTGTTGGCCCGGAGCACCCGACCGCTGAGACTTGTTCTTCTAACGGTTCGGTGACCTGCGCCCTGTTCGGTGCGTCGGTGACGGTGCAGAGCTCTCTGATTGCACTGGTTGCTACTGGTGAGAAGATTGTGGATCACCTGCAGCCGGAGTATTTGAAGGGTGCGAACAACAACTATTCGGCATTGAAGCGTCAGATGGATGAGCTTGTTGAGCAGGTGGAGAAGGACCCGTCTTCTCTTGATGCTGATGCTGTGCGTTCTTTGAGTGAGAAGGTTAGTGCGGCTCGTCAGAGCGTGAATCAGATGAAGGAAACGTCGAGCCGTCTGATTGAGAGCATCAAGAACGTTCATTCTCGTGCGGCTTCTGCTCGTGCGGAGCTGGTGGACGGTTCCGGTTCTATGAGCGCTCAGAATAAGGAACTGGCGGAGCAGCTTTGTGCTCTGTCTACTGAGCGTGGCGGTTCTCTGTCTGCTGAGCAGGTGGAGCATCTGCGTGGATACCTGACGGCTTCTTCTTGTGGTGGCGCGGCTTCACCGTCTGCTGCACCGTCTTCTGAGGCGCCGTCTGAGGCTCCTAGCCCTGCACCGTCTGAGTCTGCTTCTGTGGCTCCTTCTGAGGAGCCGTCGAAGAAGGTTGAGGCTCCTTCCGCCGCTCCCTCTTCTGAGGCGCCTTCCGCCGAGCCTACTGCCACGGAAGGTAATACTCGCGTCATTACGGTGGAGAACGCGAACGAGCGTACCTACACTTCGAACACCCCGGCAGCACGTACTCCGATGGAGCAGCGTATTGCTGCCGCGGTAGCTGCGTGGGATGAGGTTCTTGCCGCTACTTCGATGGATGACCCCAAGGAGGGCCTGGCTCGCGACGCCAAGGACCTTAACGATGCTGTGAACGCGGTAGATGGTGCCCTGGGCGAGATTGAGAAGACCCTGAACGATGCCGCAAACGCGCAGAACCAGGACGCGGAGAAGAAGGAAGAGCCTACTGAGGAGGCTAAGGTTTCTCTGCGTGATCGTATCCATTCAGCTTCGGATGCTGTCAATGCTTTGGGTAAGAACCTGGAGGATATGACGAACATGCAGGCTGACCTCTCCACCGCTATTAAGGAAGCGTTCAAGGAGTCTGCCAATGAGACTCGCGAGAGCCTGACGAGCATGATTAGCGAGGAGATTCGTAAGGTTTCGAGCGATGGTTCTTCTAGCGCTTCGGCTGCTAAGGAGGCGTTCTCCGCTTCGATTGCTGGCATTACTGATACCGCGAATACTGTGGTTCAGGTGGCTGGTGAGTCTATCGAGGTTCAGCACAAGGATATGAATGATCGTATTGAGGGCCTGCGTCAGTCTCTGGATTCGGTGACTGAGCGTTCTCTGGTTGCTCTGAGCACCCGCGCTGAGAACGCTACCCGAGATTTGGCTGGTGCATCCGTTCAGCTGAATAACGACCTGTCGAAGCTCATGCTCGATTTGGGCGATAGCAACGCTGAGGGCGCTGGCCTCTTGGGCGCGCTCAAGAGCAATAGCGCGAAGGCTGGTGCGGCTGATTACCAGCTTGCTTTGGCGATGCAGAATGCTCAGGGTTACACGAACCTCCGTTCTGAGGACATCGCTGCTCTGCAGAAGCGTCAGGCGCAGTTCAAGGCGTCCCTGCAGCGTCTGCGTTCGCTGCCGACCTTCCACCTGTCGAATGCTGGCAGTGCAGAGGTGAAGACGGTGTACACCTTCCAGATTGGTGATTAGCCGTGGGGTTTTCCCCTCATTTGGGCTCTGATTCAGGTCCTCACCGCCGCGAGGGCAGGCGGCTCACTCAGCGCACCGTGGTGTGGTGTGTCAGTCTGTGTGTGCTGTTTAGCCTTGCGGTGGTGGGGATCTGGTATGGCGTGCGCGCTGTGACTCCTCAGCCTTTGCCGCTTGGCACGGGTACGAACCCTGCGTCTGCGGTGACGGTTCAGCAGGCTATTTCTCTTCCTGCGTCTGGTCGTGAGCCTGTTATTGGTGTTGTTACTACTTTTGGTGATGATGCTGAGGGGTCTGCGTGGCGTCTGAATGCTCAGGGTGCTCGTGTTGCGCAGTACCGTCTGGCTTTGGGTAAGTCTTCTGTGAAGGTTCTTTATGCGAACGATAAGGGAACGGAGCAGGGTGCCCGTGAGGCGGTAGAGAAGCTCTCTTCTGAGGGTGCTCTGGGTATTGTGCTTGCTTCTCGGGGTGAGCATCTTCGGGGTGCTACGGCTGCCGCTAAGGAACGCAATGTTGCGGTGATTGAGGCGTATGACCGGGTAGATGCTGGCGATGGGGTATGGAGTTTTGCTCTGGACCCTGAGCAGGAGAAGCAGGTCTATACGACTGCTATTCGTTCGCTCGCCGGTGCATCCAGCACGGGTTCTTCGCAACAGCTTAATGGTGTGCGCACCATCCTGCTGGATGCGGGTGAGGGCTCTGCACCGGACCTTCCCTATACGAATCGCGTTCAGGTTTCTGCTGATGAAGACAGTATGAAAGACATTCTCAAGGAGCTGACGCGCCTTCTGGGGGACAAGTCTTCGGGCTCTTCTCCTGTTCTGGTTTTGACGGGTTCGGCGTCGACTCAGGCAAAGGTTCTTCGTTCTCTTCAGAGGGCGGGTATTACTTCTCCGGTGATTGCGGGTGAGGAAGCTTTGACGGAGCCTTTTATACGTCTTCTTCTGGAGAACGGTGGTTCCTTGACTGACAATATTCGCATTGTGGGGCGTGTGCAGGCACGTGCTGCGGCGTTGAGTGCTGATGATGCCGGTCGCGCTTCTTCGGCATTTGTGTCAACGGTTGAGCGTATGAAGAATGATTCTTCGCTCAAGGATTTGTCAGGCGAACAGTCGTTCTCGAAATCGGCAGTGTGGGCGGATGCTCCCTCCCATAACGCGCTTTTGGCTTTTGCGTATGCCACGAGCCAGGTTCGTGAATACACTCCTGAGGCGGTTCGACGGGTTCTAGGAACCCTTCGTTTGGACGCTAAAGATTCTACGGTCGCGTATCCGTTGGATTTTTCGTCTTCTTACGCCGCTGGAGGGCAGGTGGGTCTTCTTTACCCGACCGCGGAAGCTTCGATGATTCAGGGCGGGTCTTCCTCGACGGATGCGGTGAATCCGCCGGTGTGGATGCTTCGCACGTTCACCTCAGAATCTCGCGACTAGCCTTTCCACACGGAGCCTACTGTACAGAGCCAGCCCATCACACCCCGGCTTTCGGGTATTACTTCTAGTCCGTCCACCAGCGGGGCTCACGATTTATCTATTTTGGAGAACACCTTATGCGCTTTTTCCTTGAACTTGAAGAGCATAACGGGAGCTATGAACTAGACTCCTGGCAGCCTGAGACGACCATCGCTGATCTCATCCAGGCGACCGGTGGCCCCTCCCTGCCCGCCGACGAGCCGCTGTACTGCGATAACCGCCCGGTGACGGCATCCTCCACCCTGGCGGAGGTCAAGCCGATGGAGGGTATGCGCATCTCTAGAGCACCGCTCTCCTACCCTTCCCTGGTGCAGGGCTGGAGCGTCTGCTTGAGCGGCGGTTCGACGGTTACCCTGCCGCACCCTATCCCTTCTTCGCGTCCTCTGGTGGCGGGTCGTTCCCCGTACGCCGACATTGTGCTGCCCACGGCGAGCGCCTCGTGGGAGCATCTGCACCTGCAGGTGGTTCATGATGAGTCGACAAACACTCAGAAGGTGCGCATCACTGACCCGGGTTCTACGAACGGTAGTTTTGTGGACGGTCAGAAAATCCCCGAGGAGGGTCTGACTGTTTCTGAGAGCACCACCATCCATGTTGGTGATTGTGTGCTGACTCTGCAGCCTGCTCCTCAGGAGAAGGCTGCGCCTCGCCCCGGTAGCGCCCCGAATGTGAGCGCGTCGGGTACTGCGCCGTTTAACCGTCCGCCGCGTCAGGGTGCGTTGAGCGCCCCGGAGAAGGTGGAGGCGCCTACCCGCAAGAACGTTTCTGACCCGCCGAAGTTCAATATTGCGATGGCGGTGGGCCCGATTATTATGGCGGCGGCAATGGTCGCCATTATGCAGGAAATTCGTTACGCCCTTTTCGCGATGCTCAGCCCCATTCTGAGTATTGGCATGTGGGTGGAACAGAAACGTCGTCATGCTAAGGATAAGGTGAAGGAGCGTGTGCGTTTTGAGCAGGAAATGGAGAAGTTCAAGGAACGTATCGCTCTGAGTAACCGTGAGGAAATCGAGCGTCTTCACGACCTTGCCCCGGCACCGGATGCCGTTCAGCTGCGGGCGCTTCTTCCTGCAATGACGCTGTGGCGCCGCCGGAGCACCAGCCCTGACCTGTTGACTTTCCATGTGGGTACTGGGCATATTCATTGGGCTCCTGAGCTGACGAAGCCGAGCAATCCTGAGCCTGAGGTTCAGCATATTCTTGAGCACAATACCCTGTGGGATGCCCCGCTGGTTGCTGACCTGCGTGAGGGCGGCGCTATCGGTATTGTGGGTCCGCGTGAGCAGTCTCTTGCCCTGGCGCGTAGCCTGGTGCTGCAGGCGGCGACCCACACGGGTCCTGCTGATATGACGATTGCGGTCTGCGCTGATTCGGCGCGCTCGCAGGACTGGGTGTGGACGTCGTGGCTTCCGCACATGCATATGGCGCAGAACCAGCAGATGCGTTGGTTTGCTTCTGGTAAGGAGCAGTCGGATCAGATGCTGCGCTCTCTTTACAACGACATTGAGTCTCTTCCGACCCGTGGCCTGTGCGTGGTCGTTGATTCGGATACCCTCACCGAGGGCCGTGAGTCGCCGGCACGCGACCTTTTGGCGTACGGCGATGAAGTGCGTCTGATGGCGAATAAGACTGCTACTGCGGGTGCTCGCCGTGTTGCCGGTATTGTGTTGGCTTCTTCTGTTGATCGTCTTCCTGCGTCGTGTACTTCGGTCGTGGAGATTGGTGAGGAGGCTTCTATGACCTATTCGGAGCCTCGCCGCCGTTACACGGTCACTGACGGTGTGCTCGCCGGTGTGAGCGCTGAGGATGCTCTTCATGTGGCGCGTACTTTGGCGCACCATGAGGACCCTGAGCGTCTGCTTCTGGGTGGCGGTTTGCCGCAGCTGGTGAAGCTACCTGAGCTGGTTGGTTTGCCGACACCTCCGGGTGCTGAGGATATTGAGGCGTTTTGGTCGCAGGCTAATGGTTTCAGTACTGAGATTGGTGTGGGCGACTCTGGCGCGTTCACGCTGGATTTGGTGAAGGATGGTCCTCACGGTCTGGTGGGTGGTACCACTGGTTCGGGTAAGAGTGAGTTTTTGCGTTCGTTGGTGGCGGGTTTGGCTGCTCACCATGATCCGAGCCGTTTGAACTTTATTCTGGTTGACTTTAAGGGTGGTGCGGCGTTTAAGACGTGTGAGCGTCTGCCGCATACGATTGGTACTTTGAGTAACTTGGATGCTCAGTTGGCTCACCGCGCTATTGAGTCGTTGGAGGCGGAGATGGACCGTCGTCAGCGCCTGTTTGCGGCTGCTGGCGAGGGTGTGGACAACATTAAGGATTATTTGGCGACGAACCCGCCGGAGCCGATGCCTCGCCTGCTGCTGGTGATTGACGAGTTTGCGATGCTGGCGAAGGACTTCCCTGATGTCCTGTCGTCGCTGGTGAGCATTGGTGCGGTGGGTCGTACCCTGGGTGTGCACATGATTTTGGCGACTCAGCGTCCTGCCGGTGTGGTGAATGATGACATTCTGGCGAATACGAATTTGCGTGTGGCGTTGCGTGTGCAGAGCCGTGAGGATTCTTCGAACGTGATTGGTGTTCCGGATGCTTCGGAGATTTCGCGTTCGCAGATGGGTCGCGCCTATGTGAAGCTGGGCCAGAATGATATTTCGCCGGTGCAGACTGCCCTGGTGACGGGTCAGAGTGGCACTGAGGTGGTGACTTCTCTGGAGGTTCGCGCGACCGATAGTATCGGTATTCCTCGTTCAGAGCGTGCGCGCCCGAAGGTGTCGTCGAGTGATGCGAATGACCTGGATTTGCTGATTGATGCTGTTGTGGCGGCGCACGCGGCTCGTGGTGCGGTTGCTCCTCGTAAGGTGTGGCCTGAGCCGTTGGGTTCGTATGTTGATTTGGCTGATTTTGGTGTGCGTGGCTTCCCCGATCCGGATCTTCCCACTGTGGGTGGTGTCCGGGACGGTGTTCTGATGTGTACTTTGGGTGATGAGCCTGAGCTGCAGCGTCAGGTGCCTATGGGCTGGAATATTGAGATGAGCAACCTGCTGTTGGTGGGTGTTGCTGGTAGTGGTACGACTACGACGATTCAGTCTGTGGTGTTGGGTTTGGCTCAGCATTATTCGCCGGAGGACATTGATATTGTTCTGGTGGATATGGGCGCTGATGGCTTGTTGCCGTTGGGTTCTTTGCCGCATGTTGTTTCTGCTGTGGGTACCGGTCAGGGCGCTAGGGAACGTCAGGCTCGTTTCTTGCGTTTTGTGAAGTCGGAGCTTGATGCTCGCCGTGCTGATGCGTCACGCCGTAAGCCTCTTTTCATTGTTTTGGATGGTTTTGCGACACTGCGTGATGAGTTCTCTGATGCGGTAAGCATGGACTTGTTGGCGAATTTCTACCGAGTGTATGCGGATGGTCCTGCTGTTGGTATTCACTGCGTGGTGTCGACGAGCCGCGCGAAGAATATTCCCTCGCAGATTCTTGATGCTTCGTTGCAGACGTGGTTCTTCCAGCTGAGCGATGTCCACGATTATTCCTCGCATGGTATTCGCGGCACGAATGTTCCGGCTGCGGTTCCCGGCCGTTGTGTTGACCCGAAGCGTCTGCGTCAGATGCAGGTGGCTACTCCCGCTGTTGGCGTGGAGGAGGCTGTCTCTATGGTTCGTGAGCGCTTCCCGCAGGCTCCTGCTAAGCGTGATGTGATTGGTCAGCTGCCGACGTGGGTTTCGTGGGAGAGCATGCCTGCCGCCGAGTTTTCTCCGAGCCTGTGGCGTATCCCTGTGGGTATTGCGGAGGCTACGTTGGAGGCGTGCGCTTTCGAGCTGTATGAGGGTGAGCACGCCATGGTTGCGGGTAATCCGCGTTCGGGTAAGTCTTCTCTGCTGGTTGCGTTTGCTCGTCTGGTTTCTCGGGCGAAGGCTGCGGCGGAGCAGGCGGTGTCTGCCGCGTTGGCGTCTGGTGACGCTATCGCAGCGGAGAACGCACGTATGGATGCCGCTGAGGTTCCGGAGGTTTGGGCTGTCTTTGACCAGCGTTCCGGTCTGGTGAATGCGCCGGAGGGCGTTTTTGACCGGGTGTTTGAGAGCAAGAATGCTTCTGCTCAGGTGCAGGCGGCTTTGCAGGATGCCGCGGGCCCGGTGCTGTTGCTGATTGATGATGGTGACCGTGTGGATGACCCGATGAACGTTTTTGATGCGATTGTGAAGGGTGACTTCCCGGACGTCCACATTATTGCTACGGGTAAGCCGACTGATTTGCGTCCTTTGTATAGCCATTGGACGAAGGCTATTCGCAAGTTCCGTACTGGTGCTGTGGTTCAGCCGAATGTTGATACGGATATGGACATGTTCGGTTCTATTCCGAGGCGCGCCCCGGTTCAGCTGAGCGTTGGTCGTGGCTACGCGTTCCTTGCCGGGTCGCCGGTTCTGGTGCAGCTGATGAGCCCTGAGGATTCTCAGCACCGTGGCGGGCTGTAGGGCTTGTTCGGCGTGTGGTGAGGTATGGTGTAACTTTACCGACTGTTTTGCTGTAGGGATCGCCCCGTCTGGGGCGTCTTCCTGCGTGTTGTGAAGTTGATGTTAAGGAGTTAGCCCGTGACTGTACCTGCTGGTTCGCCGCAGTACTCCGGCTCGGAGCGCCGTGATGCTCATCCTGCCTCGCAGGCTGCTGGTCAGCCTGCGGGGGGCTTGGTTGCGGGCGCTCCCCTTGGCTCTTCGTATCGTTTGCTGCGCCGGGTGGGTTCTGGTGCGGTCGGTGAGGTGTGGGCTGCTACGATGAGCGGCTCGTGGGCTCTGTATGCGGCGAAGGTTTTGCGTCCGGAGCTTGCGGAGAACCCTGTGGTTCTTGAGTCTTTTGTGCGTGAGCGTTCGGTGTTGTTGGCGTTGTCGCATCCTCATATTGTGCCGTTGACGGACATGGTGGTTGAGGGTGGCGTGTTGGCTCTGGTGATGGAGTTTCAGCATGGCGGTTCGTTGCGTCAGAAGCTGGATTCTGAGGGTCCGTTGCCGGTTCGTTTGGCGTTGAGTCTGATGGTGCAGGTTCTGAATGCGGTGGAGTTTGCTCACCGTCAGGGCGTGATGCATCTGGATATTAAGCCGGAGAATGTTCTGCTGAGCGGTGTTTTGGGGGAGTCTCTGGATCAGCAGGTTCGTGTGGCTGATTTCGGTATTGCTTCTTTTACTGGCTCTGCGGGTTCGGGGGCTTCTCGTTCGTTTTCTGGTACTCCGGGGTATATGGCTCCGGAGCGTTCTGCACACGGTGTGGCCACTCCGGCGGTTGATGTTTATGCGTGCGCGGTGACTCTTCATGAGTTGTTGGTGGCGGTGCGTCCTCTTCCGGCGCGTGGTGGTGCGGTGCAGGTGTCGCCGCAGATTCCGGCTGAGGTTGCTGAGGTGCTTCACGGGATGTTGGCGGAGAACCCGGCTCAGCGTCCTGGTGCGGCTGAGGCTGCCGCTAAGTTGCGTCTTTTGGCTGAAGGTTTCGCTACTGATGTGGTGCTTCCTCGGTGGGTTGAGGTGTCTTCGGGTGCTGTGGGGTACACGCCTACGGTGGTTCATGGTGCTGAGCCTGCTGTTTCTGCGGTGCCGGGGCAGAATGTTACGGAGCTGTATGGTGCGGGCATGCCGTCGCTGGGTCAGGCGCAGAATGAGACGGTTATCCGCGCTCCTTTTGTGGTGGAGCAGCCGGTATATGTGCCTGATGAGGTAGTTGAGGATGAGGAGCCTGCCCGTTCGCCGTTGCGCCGCCCGCTGGTGTGGGGCGCTATCCTGGGTTCTTTGATTCTTGTGGGTGTGCTCGCTTTTGTTGGCTTGAGCGGCGGTAAGGGTTCGTCTAAGACGGCTGAGTCGTGGTCTGCTTCGAGCCGTAGTTCGGCGTCTTTGCCGAGTGGTTTGGGTACCCGTATTGAGGGTACGTATAACCCGCGGGATAAGAGTGCCCGCCTGACGTTTGAGTTTTCCTCGCAGAAGTCGGCTCTTCGGGGCGATATTTTGCAGGTGCTTCCCGGTGTTGAGGGCGGTTCGTGTGCTTCGGTGACGTGGGATGCCGGTCAGGCGTCTTCTGGTGTGTCGAAAAATCAGTCGAGTGTGACTGCGGTGGATGTTCCGTGTTCGTGGAATCTGTCTGGGGTGAGTATCCCAGCTAATGGTGTGGTGCAGGTTCGGGCGAATGTGTCTGCTGAGTTTAAGGATTCGCGTGCTTTTGAGGAGTGGGTGAACCGTATTGATTCTGAGACGTCGAAGGCTATTTCTGATCGGGAGGTTCGTTCGACGGCGTACCCGATTCAGCGTTTGCGGTCGATTGAGTTGCGGGTTCCTTCTCGTGTGGTGAATCAGAGCGTTTTGCCGGTGACTGTGGTTCCGGTGTGGCCCAGTGGTGCGGATGAGTTGAACCCGTTGATGGTTTTGCCGCGTACGGGTGAGTTTTCGACGCTGGTTCAGGCGATTTCTCCGGATGCTCAGATGATTAGTTTTTCGGATGGTTGTTCGGGGCATGTGTTGGTGTCTGAGGATCAGCGGGTGGTGACGGCGCTGTCGGTGACGTCTAAGTGCCGCCTGAATGCGCAGATTGGTAATTTTACGAACCTGTCCAGTAGCGACTTCGCGATTATCACCCGTTAACGGTGGCGCTCTAGGCTAGCTGCCACCGGTATGCAGAAAGCCCCTGGGCTGAGAGGTCATGAACTGCGCCCCGAAACTTGGACGCTAT
>NZ_KV802642.1:0-11501 GCF_001810775.1 Rothia sp. HMSC062H08 | reverse complement strand
GTGGGTCTTTAACCCGCAGTGAAGACACTAACCTATCGACAGGGCCGTAACCTATCGAAGAATCCCCTATCGACAAGCCCCCGCACCCACACCGCGTAACAATCCGTAAAACCCCCTTGCGGTATACCCCCCTAGGGTATACACTGGAGTCATGGAAACCACTAGCAACCAGTGCTGCCACAGCACATCCACCCAGGTCAGCACCGCATCCGGCGCCCTCACCAAGGAACCTACCGAGGCGCACACTGGCGCATGCTGCAGTGGCGAGGCGCCCGAAACCCAGTACGGTTACACCTCCAACAAAGAGGCGCACCTCAAGCGCCTGCGCCGCATCGAAGGGCAGGTTCGCGGCATCGCCCGCATGGTCGATGAAGACAAGTACTGCATCGACATCCTCACCCAGGTTGCCGCGGTCTCCAAGGCGCTCCACGCCGTCTCCCTGAACCTGCTCGAAGAGCACATCGGCCACTGCGTGACCGGCGCCGCCGTCGAATCCGAACGCACCGGCGACCCGACCATCGCAGAGGCCAAGGTCAAAGAGGCAACCGCCGCGATCTCGCGCCTCATGCGCAGCTAAACACGCTGCCCCTAAACACCGGGCGGACCCAAGTTTTCAACCCATTACCGAAAGGAAATCATCATGAGCACCACCACCGTTAAGGCAACCGGCCTGACCTGCAACCACTGCGCTATGAGCGTCAGCGAAGAGGTCAGCGAAGTTCCCGGCGTGACCGGCGTGACCGTGGACGTCGTCAAGGACGGCGTCTCCACCGTCACCATTGAGCACGAGGGCACCCTCAACACCCAGGCTGTTGCAGACGCTATCGTGGAGGCTGGCTTCACCCCCGCCGTCTAGCGCGGCAGCCGGCTCGATTAGGAGTCATCATGGCTTACCCTCCGCAGTACATTGCGATGGTTGTTGGCGCGGTCCGCACCCTTGTCGGCGTCGAAAACATGCACCTGCGCGACGCGATTGCCCGCGTCGCCCGGCAGATGAGCCTGGACCCCGCCCTGGTCGATTCCTGGGTCAAGCAGAGCCCCGAATATACGGCGCGTGAGGATGCGCCCGGCGCCTCACGACGCGGCGGCACCAGCGAAAATAAGCGTTCCGCCGAGCACGAGCTGGGTCTGAAGGCGCGTGAGAAGACGAACGCTTCGCCGTTCCCGCGGGCCGCCGTGAAACGCGCGTACGGCGTCTCCGATCGAGGCGCGAAGGTGACCGGTGTTCGTCCGCACACGACCCGCCCGGATGGGCTGCCCGGCGACCACTAAGCCGCGTTGATTTTCCCCTCGCGCGCTCTCGACGCCGCACCCTAAACATTGCGCCAAACACCGCCGGGGCGGGGTTCTTTGAGCCCCCCCGCTTGGTGTGCGCCTTTTTCTACCCTCCCATTTATATTTTTGAGGAAGTATTGTGTCTTCTACACAGCCTTCACTAACCACCCGTGAGCCCTCGTTACAGAGTGAGCGCTCTCTTTTTAATTCCGCCGGAACGACCGTAAAATCAACGGAGTCAACCCGAATCATCCACGTGGATATTCAGGGTATGACCTGCGCATCCTGCGTGGGTCGCGTGGAGCGTAAGCTCCGCAAAATCCCCGGCGTTGACCCGGCGGTGAACCTGCCACTGGAGTCGGCGCGCGTCATCGTACCCGAGGGTGTGAGCGACGAGCAGATCGTTGAGACCATCAACAATGCCGGCTACACGGCGCACCTCAAGAACGGGCCACGCGCGGGCGCTGGAACGAACGCGAGCGCATCCGGCGGCGGCAACCAGCACAGCACCCCGAGCATGAACGGCGGCTTCACTGACCGCATTATTTATGCGGCGATTTTGGGTGTGCCCATCTTCCTGATTTCCATGTTCCCGGCGTTCCAGTTCCCGAACTGGGGCTGGGTCGTGGCGATTCTGACCGCGCCGGTCGCGTTCTGGTGCGCCGCGCCGTTCCACCGCGCCGCGCTCATCAATGCCCGTCACGGCTCCTCCACGATGGATACGCTCGTGTCCCTCGGCGTGGTCGTGGCGTACTTCTATTCGCTGGCGCAGCTGCTCATGAACCCGGCGTTGACGGCGCACGTGCACCATGCGGGCGGCAGCTTCTGGTCGATGTTTACCGGCCACCATGCGCCGCTGTACTTCGATTCGGCGTCCATGGTGACGCTGTTCCTGCTGATTGGCCGCGCAATTGAGCACCGCACCCGCCACCGCTCCTCGGATGCGCTGCGCACCCTGCTGAGCATGGGCGCGAAGGAGGCGACCCTGCTGCGCACCGATAAGCAGGGCGTGACCAAGCAGGTGCAGGTTCCGGTGGAGGACCTCATGCCGGATGACCTGTTCCTGGTGCGCCCGGGCGAGAAGATTGCCACGGACGGCGTGGTGGTCGAGGGTACCTCCGCGGTGGATGCGTCCCTGCTGACCGGCGAGTCTGTGCCGGTGGAGGTGCATCCGGGCGATACGGTCACGGGTGCCACGGTGAATACGTCTGGTTCGTTGACGGTGCGTGCGACCCGCGTGGGCACCGAGACGACCCTGGCGAAAATGGGTGAGCTGGTGGCGAGCGCCCAGGAGACGAAGGCTCCGATTGCCCGCCTGGCAGACCGTGTTTCTGCAGTGTTTGTGCCGGTGATTTTGGCGATTTCGGCGCTGACTCTGGTCGGTTGGTGGCTGGTGTCTGGTGATGGTGCTGCGGCGTTTAATGCGGCGGTGTCGGTGCTGGTGGTGGCGTGCCCGTGCGCCTTGGGTTTGGCGACTCCGACGGCGCTGTTGGCGGGTACGGGTCGCGGCTGGCAGTTGGGCATTTTGATTCGTAATGCGCAGGTGCTGGAGGCGACGAGCACGGTTGATCGTGTGGTTCTGGATAAGACCGGTACCGTGACGACTGGTGAGATGTCTGTGGCGTTCTACGGCACTTTTGACGACTATGAGTCGGCGGGTGACTTTGCCGGTATTTCGCCGGAATCCGCAGATTCCAAGAATGAGCGTTCCCTGTCTGTTCTGCGTGATGCCGCCGCCGTGGAGGCGCTGAGTGAGCACCCGATTGCCCGCGCGATTGCCGGTTTTGCCCGTGAGCAGGGTGTGCTGGCTGAGGGTGCTTCGGCGCCGAGTGTGAGCGGCTTTGAGGGTGTTCCCGGAGGCGTGCGCGGCGTGCTGAGCGGCGCGGGTGACGGTGCCAAGGAAAGCACCGAGAATGGCGCCTCCCGACTGGTTGTTGTGGGTACTCCCGAGTACCTGCAGGCGGCAGGTGCGCAGCTGAGTGAGGGCCAGTTGGCTCTGCTGGATCAGGCTCGCCGGGCGGGTCTGACGACCGTGGTGGTTGCCCGCGGTGAGGCACCTGATGAGGCCCCGAACACCACCTCCTCTCTGCAGCCGGTCGGCATGATTTCGGTTGCCGACACCCCCAAGCCGGAGGCTGCAGAGACCATGGCACAGCTGCGTGAGCTCGGCCTGGAGCCGATCCTGCTCACCGGTGACGCCCCGCAGGTTGCGCAGGCGGTCGCCTCGCAGGTCGGCATTTCGGCTGAGAACGTGTACGCCGGCGTGACCCCGGAGGGTAAGTCGCAGGTGGTTGAGAAGTTGCAGGCCGCCGGTCACCGCGTGGCGATGGTCGGCGACGGCGTGAATGACGCCCCGGCGCTGGCTCTTGCGGAGCTGGGCATTGCGATGGGTTCGGGCACGGACGTTGCCGCGGAGGCTGCCGATATTGTGCTGACCCGCTCGGATATTGCCTCGGTGGTGACGGCGCTGCGCCTCTCCCGCGCTACGCTGCGCACCATTAAGTCGAACCTATTCTGGGCGTTCGCCTACAATACGGTGGCTATTCCGGTCGCCGTGGCGGGCCTGCTGAACCCGATGATTGCGGGTGCGGCAATGGCGTTTAGTTCGGTGTTTGTGGTGCTGAATTCTATGCGTCTGACGGCGTTTAGGAAGTAGCGAAACATAACGCGAAATTGCCCAAACATTAGCTATTGAAATAGCCTGAACGAAAAATTCAAAAGCATATCTCGCCGTGCTTTTCGCACGGTAAAAGATATAAAGAAATGCACCGCCCGTGTAAAGGCGGTGCATTTCTTTATATTCAGTTTTCACGGGCGGCGGCTTGAACGCCTAGCTTGAACAACGAGCTCAAAAGCCTGGCTCAAACGCCCCTCCCGAAAACCCGAGCTCAACAGTCCGAGCTCCAAAACCCGGCAAGAAAACCTCACCGAGAACCGGGCAGAACCTTAGGCCCAGGTCACCAGGTCCTCGATGGAGCGGCGGCTCTTCGGGGCAATCTCGCGGGCACGGTAACCGAAGGTCACAGCCACGGACACGCCGTACTCCTCCGGGTCGAACAGGCCGGCAGAAGTGAGCAGCTCGTTCACTGCCTCGTAGTTCATACCCTCAATGGGGCAGGAGTCGATGCCGAGCATTGCGGCGCCGGTCATCATGTTGCCCAGGGCGATGTAGGTCTGCTTGGATGCCCAGTCGAAGAGCGCGCGGTCGCTTTCCAGGACCTTCATGTCGTTCTTCTGGAAGTTGCCGTAGCGTTCGAGTGCAGCCTGCATCTGCTCTTCGGTGAGGTTGCGGCCTTCGAGGGTGCGGCGCATCCACGGGGTGTCGTAGCGCAGGCCCTTCTTCGCCAGCAGTACGACCACGTGGCTCGCGTCGTCGAGGGCGCCCGCCATGCCCCAGGCAATCGGCTTGAGCTTTTCGCGCAGTTCGGGGTCCTGGATGACCAGGAACTTCCACGGCTCGGTGCCGACGGAGCTGGGCGACAGGCGCGCAAATTCGAGGATTGCGGCGAAGTCTTCGTCGCTGACGCGGCGGTCGGGGTCGTAGGCACGGGTTGCGCGGCGGCGGGCGAAAATTTCGAGGGCTTCTTCGCGGGTTACGGTCACGGTTTCATCCTTTGCATGAGGGTTTCAATATCCTGTCATGCTACACCTGCGGAGGGTGCGGGCGGCGGAAAATGTGATTAGTTACGCCTGCAGGAAATACGCCCGCGAGCGGCGGGACCGTATTGCCGGTGTCGTATTACAGGGTGTACGAAGCCGGTGGGCTGGTACCCAAGGCGCCCAGAGCGCACCTGCCCAGCACCTCCTATGATGCCCCTACTCGGCACCGGCTTTCATCCACACATCCGAGGAGGCGCGGCGACCAAAAATGACCGCGCGGATTCCCTGGAAGTACAGAATATACGCCGCCCACAAGCCGCAATACCCGGCGAGCGCATCCATGGTGCCGTTGCCGACCGCCCAGTGCAGGCCGAGCATGACCGGCACGTACACGACGAGCATGATGAAGCAGCCAATCGCCAGGTATTTCACGTCCTGCGCGCCCATGAGGATGCCGTCCAGGGTGAACACGTACGCGGCGATGGGCTGGCCGAGGGCAATGATGACGGTGGCGATGGTGAAGAGGAACGCCACCTGCGCGTCCTGCGTGAAAATCCAGGAGCCGAAGAAGCCAATGAGCGGGCAAATCAGGCCGGTGATGACGCCGTAGATGAGGCTCATGCGCAGCAGCCGGTTTTTCAGCTGGCGCACCTTCGCACGTTCGGATTCTACGTTGAGGTCGCGTTCGCCGAGTTCCTTGCCGAGTAGCGCCTGGGCGGCGATGGCGAGGGAGTCCAGGGCGTAGAGGAAGAGGTTAAATACGCCCATGCCGAGCTGGTAGGCGGCGGTGTGTTCGGTGCCGAATCGTGCCACGACGAACACGGTCAGCAGGGAGGCGATGCGCATGGACAGGGTGCGCAGCATGAGCCAGGAGCCGAGCGACAGCACCGAGCGCATGCCGGCTACGTCGGGTGCCCAGCGGACGGCGTGTTCGCGGGTGCCACGCATCATGACCACGCCGAGGGCGGCAGCCATGCCCCACTGGGTGAGGGAGGTGCCGGTCGCCGAACCGGCGACGCCCCAGCCGACCGGGTAGATGAGCAGCCAGTTCAGCACAATATTTACGAGCGTGCCGACGGTGGCGACTTTGAGCGGGGTGACGGTGTCTTGCAGCCCGCGGAGCGTGCCGACCTGCGCGAGGATAATCATCATCGGCGGAATGCCCCAGAGTGAGTGGTGCAGGTAGTCGAGGGCGTAGCTCATGGTTTCGTCGGTCGCGCCGAGGCCGCGCAGCAGCGGGTCTGCGAAGGCGTATCCGGCGATCATGAGGAGCATGCCGAGGCCGAAGGCGACCCACACGCCGTCCACACCAATCTGCCAGGCGCGGCGCAGGTTCTTCTCACCGAAGGCGCGCGCCACGGCGGGCGTGACGGAGTAGGCGAGGAAGTTCATGAGGCCCACAACCGTGGTGACGAGCGTGGCGGCGATGCTCATGCCCGCGAGCTCCGCCTTGCCGAGCTGGCCAATGAGGGCGGAGTCGGTGAGCACGAAGATGGGTTCGGCGATGAGCGCGCCGAAAGCGGGTACGGCGAGCGCGAGGATGCGCCGGTTCAGCGAAGGCTCGGCAGTATTCTTCACGGGCGCGCCGGGCGCAGTGCTACCGGGTTCGGTGCCGCCGGGTTCGGTACTACTGGATTCAGCCATAAGGTGCTTCTGTGTGCTCATCCTTCTAGGCTACTCCCCGCCGCCGCGGCGGGTGCCTGCGCGCGGGGCGGGGTGCACTCTACGAGATGGGCGTGCGAGACGGGCGCTGTTAGGCGCCTCGGCCGCGTAGTTCGTCGAGGGCGCGGCGTTCCTTCTTGGTGGGGCGGCCGCTGCCTCGTTCGCGTTTGGCGACCGGCGGCATGGAGAGGTAGGCGGGGCGCGGGCCGGAGAGGTCTTCGTAGCAGGTGACGGCGATGGGGGCGCCTACGCGTTTGACGAGGAGTTTTTCAACTTTGAAGACGCGTTCCCAGCCGGGGTAGCGCACGCGCACCACGTCTCCTTTTTTGAGTTTTTGGGAGGGTTTGGCGGGGGCGTCGTTGACGCGCACGTGGCCGCCTTTGCATTCGTCGGCGGCGAGGGAGCGGGTTTTAAAGATGCGCACTGACCAGAGCCAGAGGTCGAGCCTGGCGCTGGTTAGTGCGTTGGTGTCTTCTGCGGTCATGTGTTCATTGTGGCGCGAGGCGGGCGGGGCACCAAATCAGGTGCGCCCACCTATCCTGCGCAATCTCACCGTAATCTCACCAGGCAAATCCGCAACCGGCACCAAACCTGCCATGCGGCAGAAAATTTTCTGCTGCACGCACCAGCCTATTGAGCGCAAACCCGCATCCACTAGGGGTATTGTTAAGTCACCTTCTCAAGAAGTGTTCTCAAGGCCACCAAGTTCGCGTGGTCTACGGGGGGGGTGTGGCCGCGACGCCACGGGCTCCCCGTAACAGATTGGATATACACCATGTCAGCTTTGAAAAAGCTTCTGGCGGCTGCCCTCATCAGCACTGTGCTGTCTTCTTGCTCTTTCGGTCCCACGTTGGAGAAGGATGAAAGCGCCCGAGCAATCTTCGACGTAGAAAATGACCAGGTGATCCTGCCTCTGGACGCATACAACACCGCCGGCAAGGGCGGATACTTCACCAAAGCCCTTGAGCTCGCCCGCAAAAAGTGCTTTGCCGAACACGGGCAACACTACGAGATGTTCGTCCCCACCGAAGGATCCGGCAGGAACCTCGGCAGGACCTACGGAATCTGGAATGTTGAGCGCGCCCAAAAATATGGTCTCCACGAGCCCAATGACTCGAATACGCTGGACCTGTCCTCCCCTGCACCCACATCCGACCCTGGGAAGGATGTCAGCACCGAATGCTATCAGCGCGCCCACAATGAGATGAAGCAAATTGGAGAGTCACCAGGCGGCTCCACCACGTATACACGTTTGGAGACCGACGTTCGAAACGCCGCTGGGGATAGACAGCTCAAAAAATCCCTCGACGACGAATGGAAGCGATGCGTCAAGGACAAGGGCCTCACCCCCGATAGTGAGGTGACCGTCAAGGAAGAAAAGAACATTCCTCAGAGCACCACCCCCTCAGAAGAGGAAATTCGAATCGCCGTCATCCAGGCGCAGTGCAATCAGGATGTAGGCCGTTCGCAGAAGCTCTACGACTTGGAGGCACAGTACCAGAAGCCGCTCGTCGCCAAGAACCAGGCAGCCCTGGAGAATGAGCTCAAAGAATTCAAGCGCCGGGACGAGCAGTTTAAGCAGTACGTCCTCGACAACCAATAACAGCGAATAACAGTCGGTTGGCCGGCAGAAAAGGGTGTGTGCCGTGTTCAGTGAACACGGCACACACCCTTCTTAAGTTTTGCCGACTACATTGCGTCGGCCACGTTGTACCGGCGGTCTAACCCGCGGCGCTTATGCCTCCACCTTTGCGGTGCGGCGCTCCTTGACGGCCCAGCCAATCACGCCGGTCAGCAGACCGAACGCAATCCAGGAACCGAGCACCAGCCACTGGCCACTCGTTGCGGCCTCCGGGAAGTACGCAATCGAACGCAGCAGCGTCGAGGAGGCACCCGGAACCATCATCTGGCCAATCTGACCCCACGCACCGGGCAGGAACGCGCTCGGCATGGACGCATCCGAAATGGGGTTACCGATGAACATGGTCACCACGGCGCCCAGACCCAGGCCAGCGGCGGGAACCAGCAGGGCACCCATACCGATCATGAAGGATGCGGTAGCCAGGTAGGTTGCGCCGAATGCGGCCCACAGGGTTGCGAAGTCACCGGGGATGAAACCGAACCAGGTGCTCAGAATCAGGGCGGTCAGCGCACCGGCGATGACGGCGTACAGGGTTGCGGTGGCGAAGCGGCGCCAGGTGCCGTTCACGCGCAGGGCTGAGAACGAACCGCCCAAAATACCGCCAATGACCAGCGGGAACGCGGAGATAGCGATACCGGAACCGGAGGAGTCACCCTCGCTCAGGGGCACCACGGCGGTGGTCTTCACAGCCATGGCGGATGCCTGCTCGGCCTGCGCCTTCATCTGCTCCAGCTGGGCGGCGGCTTGCGCACCCTGCTCACCGCCGGCCTGCACCGCCTGGGTGAGTGCCTCGGTCTTGGCGGCGAGTACCTTCTGCTGAATCTGCGCGTTCAGCTGGGTAGCAACGCCGTTGAGCATCTGGGTTGCTGCGGCGTTCGCGGCGGGGGCGGTCAGCACCTCGGGTGCGGCACCTTCGGTGAAAACGATTGCGCCGTAGGTTTCGCGCTGCTTGATCTGCTGCTCGGCCTCTTCGCGGGATGATGCCTGCTTCAGTTCGAAGGTCTCGATGCCCTTGTCTTTGAGGGACTGTTCGAACTGGCTGACGGTTACCTCGGGGCCCGCGATGGAGACGGGCAGGTTCTTGGCTTCCATAGTCTTGGTGGGCCAGGTGAAGGCGAGGATAACGACCGCGACAAGTAGGGATGCCAGCAGGGAGGTGCTGATGACCTTGATCCAGGAGGAGCGCTCGGTGCGTGCGGTGGTGGTTTCGTTGTTCACGATAATCTCCAAACAAAATGCTTATTTCGTTTACGAGTCAGAACTCTACTCTCGATTTTTACCGAGTGCAAACAAAATAGCTATTTTGTTTGTAAAGTCACAAAAAGAATCAGTGTTGTGTTTACGCGTTCTTTAGCCCCACCCCCTAGACTGGAACCATGCCCCGACTAACAGACGCCACCAAAGCCGCACGCCGAGCCCAAATCATCGAAGCCGCCATTAGCTGCTTCCTCGAAAAGGGCTACACCAACACCTCCATGAGCGACATCATCAAAGCCTCCGGACTGTCCTCCGGGTCCATCTACTCGCACTTCTCCGGCAAAGAAGACATCCTCATCACCGCCATCAACGAGCGCCTCAACAACGTCAAGGAGCTCTACGAAACACTCCCCGAAGGCGCAGGCCCCCAGGATATTCTCGAAACCATCCACACGAACCAGCTGGTAAACGACAATTTCTCCGCCATGCTGCGCATCCGCGCCGGATCGCTCCACGCACCCAAAATCGCCAGGGCAACCGCAGACACCATGCCTCTATTGCAGGGCATCATCGTAAAGACCCTCACCCCCTGGGCAGCTGAACAGCTGAGCGTTCTGCACGAGATTAACCCCGATCCGGCGCAGCGCACCCCCGAACAGGCAGCGCTCATCACCGACTACGCTCGCGACACCGCAGACGCCTTCATGATGGTCTTCCAGGGGTACATGCTCCGCTCCTTCTTCGGCGCCCCCGAGGAAAAGGACCGCCTCTACCGCGTCGCTTTGGCACTTCTTCCCGAGTAGTTGACCGACTGATAGTCCCTAAAATCACCCTTGATCGGTTGTTTTTCAGCATTTAGACCGTGCAGGGGCAACATAGGTCATTCACATCCTGCAGGCGTAGAATCGAGAAACCATGACTGAATCCTGCACCCCCGCAACCCCCGAGCCGCGCGCCACCAACCCCGCCGAGCTGAACAACCTGCGTGCCGCACACGCCGATGAGCTCTCTTCACGCACCCGCGCCACGAGCATCCCGGCAGACTCCTGCTCCCTCTACGACGACGAGGCGCTCGGCGGCACCGCCGGACGCGCCACCGCCTGGCTGGCGCTCGAGCACGTGGGCCAGTGGGGTCGCGACGTGCTGGACGGCTCCGCCCTCGGTGAGGAACTTTCGGAGGCGTTGGGCGAGGCAGTCTCGCAGGCGGGTTTGAAGTTCCTGCTGATCCGCCAGGTGGGCAGGGCAGGGCGTGTACTGCACGGCGCGCCGGATGCATCCGGCGACCCGACCCACCGGGTACTCTACGCGCTCTGCACCCCGGGTGAGGAGAAGCTCTACTCGTTCAGCGTGAGCACCCCCGAACAGCTCCTCGAACTACCCCTGGGCAACCCCCAGGAGTTGATTCAGGCGACCGGCGCGGAGCTCATGGATTCCCCCGCCATTCTCGTATGCACCCACTCCAAGCGTGACCGCTGCTGTGCCCTGCGCGGTCGCCCCATTGCGGCGCACCTGGCGGATATCCTGCCGGGTAATGCGGTCTGGGAGTGCTCGCATACGGGCGGCCACCGCTTTGCCCCGGTCGGCATTATGCTGCCCACCGGCTACACCTACGGTCGCCTCTCGGAGCCTTCGGCGCTGGCTGCGTACCTGTCGCTGGCGGGTCGTTCCATTCCGTCGCTGCACGGTCTGCGAGGCCGCAGCACGGATACTCCGGTGGAGCAGGCGGCGGAGGTTGCCGTACGCCTCGAACTGGAGAAAAAGGGTGAAGAAGTAACCTCTGGAGGTTTGGTTTCACGTGAAACATCGGTAGCGGAGGCACTGAGTACACTCCGTGAGGCAGGCATCGACCCCGCGGTAGATACCGCCGAACACCCCACCATAGAGGCGGCACTCACCTCCCACACCGACGGACGCACCTGGGTCACCTTCTTCGAGCGGGTCGCCCTTGAGCCGCGCCCCAACTCGTGCGGCAAGGGTCCCGCAGATGCTTTCAGCCGCGAGCTGCTCGCGCTGCACCAGCTCTAACCCCCTGCGCCAGCTCTAGCACCCGCGCATGATGTAGACAGCGTAAAGCCCCGGCGGGCACCTTCTCGGGTGAACTGCCTCCCGTTTCTTGGACAACAAA
>NZ_KV802641.1:0-756 GCF_001810775.1 Rothia sp. HMSC062H08 | reverse complement strand
GCCTTCGGCCCATTCGTCGTTTTGTTCGGCTAGGACGGCTCCGACTAGGCGGATGATTGCGTGGCGGTTGGGGAAGATTCCCACGGTGTCGGTGCGGCGGCGGATTTCGCGGTTGAGGCGTTCGTTGGGGTTGTTGGACCAGATCTGGGTCCACACCCCGGTGGGGAAGGACGCGAACGCGAGGACGTCTGCCCTGGCTTGATCGAGGTGATCACACACGGCGGGGAGCTTGTCGTGGACGTAGTCCAAGAGCCGGTCGTATTGAGCGTTGACCGATGCTGCGTCGGGTTGGTCGTACACCGAGTGCAGCATCGCTTTGACGGCGGGCCATAGTGCTTTGGGGGTGACCGACATGAGATTAGCGGCGTAGTGGGTGCGGCATCGTTGCCAAGTGGCTCCGGGCAGGTTGGCGGCGATGGCTTCAACCAGGCCCAGATGGGCGTCACTGGTGACCAGGCGCACGCCGGTCAGGCCTCGGGCGACCAGGTCGGCGAAGAACTCCTTCCAGGCTGGAGCGGTCTCACTGGTAGATACGCGCACCCCAGCACTTCGCGGTGTCCGTCATTGTTGACTCCGGTGGCAACCAGAACCGCGCACGAGACGACGCGTCCTCCTTCGCGTACTTTCATGGTGAGCGCGTCAGCGGCGACGAAGGTGAAAGGCCCGGCATCGTGGAGGGGCCGGTTGCGGAACTGGTCCACGTGTTCGTCGAGGTCTGTTGCCATCCGTGAGACCTGGGACTTGGACAGTCCTGTG
>NZ_KV802640.1:0-489 GCF_001810775.1 Rothia sp. HMSC062H08 | reverse complement strand
CGTGAGACCTGGGACTTGGACAGTCCTGTGATCCCCAGGGTTTTGACGAGCTTGTCCATACGGCGCGTGGATACTCCTGCCAGGTAGCAGTCAGCGACCACTGTGATCAACGCGGTTTCACAGCGTTTGCGCCGTTGCAGTAACCATTCTGGGAAGTAGGTGCCTGAGCGCAGCTTGGGGATCGCCACGTCAATGGTGCCGACCCTGGTGTCCAAGGGCCGGTGGCGATACCCGTTGCGCTGGGTGTGACGCTGCGGATCTTGTTGACCCCACTGGGCCCCGCACACCGCATCAGCGTCCGCTGATAACAACGCGTTGATCATGTGCTGGAGCAAGGAACGCATCAAATCTGGGGATGCCTGGGACAACGCCTCGCCAAGCATGCCAGCAGGGTCGATAATATGAGGAGCGGTCATCGTTGTGCCTCCAAATCGTTTCGAGTCAGAAGTAGAGAGCTTTCTCGAAGGATCACACGGTGACCGCACCCAT